>DASRIZ010000210.1:0-20824 GCA_035649735.1 Blastocatellia bacterium
TTCGGCTAGAAGTGCCCCCGGTCTTTCGCTCACCTGCCGCGGTTAATGCCGGAATTGCCGGATTATCGATCGGCTCAACGTGGTTGCTACGATCTTCGGGTTTCGGATCGTGCGGCGAAGGCGCGAACAATCGATCACCTACTGTTTCCGGTTTCGGAAACGGGAGCGAGTCCGCGTACTCAACCGCAGCGTCGACCCTCCGAACACTCTCATCGTCTACTCGCTTCAGCTCTGCTTCGTCGATCGAGGCACGACCAGTCAGCCACCTTCGATACATAGCGACCGGGTCGCGCTCTTCCCAGAATGCTCGAAGCTCCTTGGACACATATGCCATGTCGTCGTGCTCGCCGTGACCTCTGCGTCGAAAGGTCTTGAACTCGATCAGCGCCGGGCCATTGCCGGCTCGTGCGTGCTCGATGCCTCGCCTCGCAGCAGCGATCACCGTGAACAAGTCGTTGCCAAAGGCTGTCTCCGTGTAAATCCCGAACCCGGCCGCCCGATCCGCTACGTTCTCTACAGGCATTTGCAACTGAGGCGGGGTTGAGTAGGCAAACTGATTTACCTCGCAGATGATCACCAGCGGTAGCTTGTGTATCGCGGCGAAGTTCACGCCTTCGTAAAAATCGCCAGGGCTGGTCGCGCCGTCTCCGGTAAAACAAAGACACACATTCGGCTGGCGACGCATCTTGAACGCAAGAGCGTAGCCGGCACCTGCCGGAATCCACGAAGCCATCGAGCCGTTGTGATAAGGAAAGATGCCTACCTCATTAAGATCGGCCAGAAACAACCCCAGTTCGCGTCCGTTTGAAGGCGACTGGTCCTTCCCAAACCAGCGCGCGAGTACGTGTTCGGGTTTGACGCCTCGATAAAACCACGCCGACAGGTTGCGCGCGACGGTCGAAAACAAATCGCCCTGTTGAAGCTGGCTGACGCTGCCGACCGAAGTCGCTTCCTGCCCCATGCCCAGGTAAACCGCCCCAAAGATCTTGCCTTGTCGGTAAAGAGCCGCGAGCTTTTCCTCAAACGTTCGCGCGAGACTCATCGCCGAATACATTTTCAGAAGCTGTTCTCGTGAGAATGAAAGCTCGCGCGGGTCTGCCTGGATTTCGCTTGGGTAGTCAGGCAGGGCAATTTGTGGCCAGGTTTGAGCCATTAGTGTGTTTCGGGACAGATCATTCGCTCCCGGCTTTCGGCACGAATGAAGTCACCACGCCGGCAGAAGTCAGCGCTCGTCGCATCTCGTCGGGTATCGGAGCGGAGCTGAGTGTGCCGTCTTCATTGATTCGAGCATAAACCCGAGTCGCGGTGCCTTCGGTTACCGGCGCGCCTGTAAGAGTGAGCTTTGCGCTGCAATCCCAGTGCAGAGTTCGTTCTCTCATCTCTCTGAGCACCAGCTTCAGCGTGACGCGATCGCCGTATGCTGCGGGTCCGATAAACCGAAAGTGGATTTCGCCCATCACAAACGTGGTGCGATCGTTCTGGATCATCTTGTCGATGGGATAGCCCAGCGTGCGAAACAGCTCGTGCTCGGTGTCGTTGAACCACGCGAGCATACGGGGATAGTAGACGAGACCAAATGGATCTGACTCTCCCCAGTTGACCGATATTTCGCGCCAATACATCATCCTGCGTAACTCCTCGATCTCTGTCGGACTAAGCAAATACAAAGGTACAGGTTCGCGCAGAGACGCCAAGAACCGACAAGACAAAGGGTCACACCTAATACCCTATCGCGGCGGAACCAACCTGCGGCGGCCGTCATCGCTCATCGAGATTCCCGGTTCATCCAGATCGACACGATCCCACAGCTTGCACGTCACCTGTTTGTGCATCTGATCGAGCCCCTCACAATAGTTCGTGAAAACGCATCGCCGAATCTTATCGCCCTCGCCAAGCCGCGCTTTCAGGAACCAATCCGGGTCTGCAAGCGATTGACGGGCGGCGGCTATGATATCAGCTTCTCCGTTGCGAACAATAGCTTCAGCTTGCTCGAAAGTCGCAATGCCACCCGAGGTAACTACCGGCGTCGCGAAACCCGCATCGTTCACGGCTCGTTTTATCGCCGCAGCTAGCGGTACGTTGCGTCCAAAGGGACCGAGTTCATCCGACAGCACCGTCGGCATGCACTCGTAGCCACTGCGCCCGGTGTAGGGATAAACCGCGTGTCCGACCTTGGGCTGCTTCGCGTCGTCAAATTTTCCGCCCTTTGACACCGACAAGTAATCGAACCCCGCTCGCGCAAACTCGACGCCAAAATAAACGGCATCTTCAAGATGGCTTCCGTCCTCGATAGCCTCGTCGCCGAGAAACCTCACACCGACGGTATAGTCCTGCCCGACTCGCGCGCGCACCGCGCGGTAGACTTCCAGCGGCAAACGAATGCGATTCTCACGCACGCCACCGTACCCGTCTGGGCGATTGTTCTTGGCGCTGAGAAACGACGCCATCGTGTAAGCATGCGCGTAATGAAGCTCGACTCCATCAAACCCTGACTTCCGCGCTCGCAGGGCCGCGTCCGCAAAAATCCCGGGCAAGACTTGCGGAAGCTCACGAACGTGAGGCAGGTGCATATCGGTGACACGCTCGCGATAACCGAAATTCAGCGACTCGAGCTCTCGCTCGTCGAGAATCCGCTCCAACAATTCATCAGACGCATCGTTCAGGAAAGACCGAATATCAGGGTCACTCGCTTCGCTCCAATCACTTTTCGAGATTGCATCGGCGAGCGCATCGCGATGTCGTTGCTTCACTTCAAAGAAACGAGCGAAGTATTTGTCCCTCGCCGGACGCCGTTTCACCGCAAGAAAATCGATGATCTGAATAAACAGACGCGTATGTCCACCGCTTTCACGCTTTACTGTGTCAACCAGGTTTTGTAATCCGGGAATAAAGCGGTCGTGCCCGATCCTGAGAAGCGGGCCGCTGGCGATATCGCGAACGCCTGTTGCTTCGACAACAATGGCGCCGGGCCGTCCAGACGCGAATCGTCCATACCATTCGATTATTTCTGGGGTCACCAGGCCGTCTTCAGTCGCTCGCCAGGGAACCATGGCAGGGACCCAGGTACGGCTTTCGAGGGTCACCGAGCCGGCTCTAACTGGGGTGAACAACAATGAGCGATCCGCTTCTTCGGCAGTCGGCCAGCGTGTTTCGGGAATCGCGTGCCGCACTGGATTCTCCGGATGCCACATAGCTTTGGATTGAACCGGACGATGGAAGTAAGCAGAAGGCAGAAGGCAGTAGGCAGCCAGCGCGCTAAGTTGGGACCACTAACCTTGTTTTCGACTTCTGGCTTGGGCCTTCTGACTGCTGACTCTCGATAGGTGACGACTTACTACCGCCTTAGGAGTTTTCACTTTTGTCTTATGAGCTCCTGTATGAGCTCTTGCTCCCATGGACTTCTGACCTCTGACTTCCGACTTCTGACCTCTGACCTCTGACTTCTGACTTCTGGCCTCCGACTTCTGACCTCTGACTTCCGACCTCTGACTTCCGGCCTCCGACTTCTGACCTCTGACTTCTGCCTTCTGCTTTCCGCCTTCTGCCTTCTGCTTTCTGACCTCTGCTTTCTTCTTCCCGCCTTCGGCTTGATGCTTCCACTGATCGTATGCCGCGATGAACTCCGGATCGCGCTGCTTCAGATTCTCATAGTCAATCTTCTTGCTCCGGGTCATAAGCTTGTAGGCGAACGGTATCGGGTCGAGGTGCAATTCCTTTTGCGCGTTCTCAAACAATATGAGGCTTGCGTAAGCGGCTTCCTGGTATTCATCAACGACTGGCTTTCTGAGCTTTTGGAACTCGGCGAGCGAGTGTTCGACATCGTTGCCGGTCTTGAAGCACCGCGCCAGCGCGATCGCATCCTCCAGAGCGAGCTTGGTGCCGGATCCGATCGAAAAATGTGCCGTGTGCAACGCGTCGCCCAAAAGCACAACATTCTTGTGATGCCAGCGCTTATTCTTGACCAGCGGGAAGTTCAGCCAGCGCACGAAGTTGTTGGATAGCAGCGGTTGCCCGTCCAGGTCAGCCCTGAACACTTCGGCAAGGTACTGACAGGTTTCCGGATCTGACTTCCAATCAAAACGCGCGTTGCGCCAGGTCGTTTCGTTGCACTCGACGATGAAGGTACTGGCGGAGTCGTTGAACTTGTAAGCGTGTGCGATAAACAACCCCGCCTCATGCTCTCGAAAAATGAGCGTCAACCCGGGAAACAATTGACGAGTACCGAGCCAAATGTATCGGTTCTTTCTTTGATCAATAGACGGCTGGAACTCCTTGCTGAAAACGCCGCGAACAAAGCTGTTAGACCCGTCGGCGCCTACAAGTAGATCGCTTGGTGGGAGTTCGTTCAAATCGGTAACATTGGTCTCGAAGCGCAAATCGACTCCCAGATCCACGCAGCGCTTGTGCAAAATGTTTAGAAAGGAGAGGCGGCCTATGCCGGAGAACTTATTCCCGCGGATCGTTACCTTCTGATCCTTGTGGATGACATCGACGTTTTCCCACTGCTGACAAGACTTGGTGATCGCTGCAAAGGACTTCTTATCGTTGTCCTTGAGGTACGTGAATGTCTGATCCGAAAAAACTATTCCCCATCCGAAAGTGTCGTTTGGCCCGTCGCGCTCGAGGAGGGTGACCTCGTGCGTTCGGTCGAGCTTCTTCATCAGGATTGCAAAGTACAATCCCGATGGCCCGCCCCCAATAATGGTTATTTTCATATGCCCTTGTGTAGCCGTCCCTCCGTGGCCGGCCTCTCTTTTAGGCGTCTCGACTGCTTAAAATGGCGGCGGCCACGGGGAGCCGCCCCAGTAAAGTTCACTGAGGTATTATCGCGAATGCATTCGCCGCTGCGCCAGTCGCGCCACGGATTCTGGGCGGGTTTAGAATGAGCGCGAATTCGTAGACCTTTGACTCTAAAAGAGTACTTGCCAGTTCTTCGAGGTTCAGGTTCTCGACTATATAGATCCCGTTGTCTGCGATCAGAATGCGATGGCAAGGAAAGATCGTACCCTTATCAGGCACTACTTCAAAGCTCATCTGGTCATCACCGACCAGAAACACCCGTTTGCCCGCGAGCCAGCGAGCCGCCCCCTCGCCCGGGCCCGGTCTAAATCCCGAGTATTTCGCGCGGTCGGCTTCGAAGAATTTGCCATATCCGGTTCGAATCAATACTGAATCACCGGGCTGTATTTCAACGCCCTGAGCTTTGGCGGTGGCCTCCAGATCCGCCGCGGTTATCTCCTGACCGGGCGCAAGCGCATCAACTTTCTTGAAACGCGCAACGTCGAGCAGGACCCCGCGGTTTATGAATCGTTCCCTCGGATATGCTTCGATCCCGAGACTGGTAAGGCCAGTGGCCCCCTCGCTGGCCGCGGCGTCCGCCCCGCCGAACAATTTCATGTTGTCGGAGATGTGCCCCACCGCATCGATGTTTGGCGAACCGTGTTGTCCGCTGAAGAACATCATGTCCGCGGCGAAGGCTATCCCACCGGGAATCATTCCGCTCGTTTGCTTGTGGCTTGTGTGCAAACCGATTGTAAAAGGTGGATTCAATCCCAGCAGAGGCGAATTGCGATCCCAGATAAAGTTCAGCTCGATCACCCGAGCCGACTTAAGAGACGTGATCAAGTTAGTCGTTGCCTTCTTCCTATCCTGCCAAGCGTGAGCCGAGGGTTGTAAAAATGCGCCCAAAAGAATCACGACAAAAACCGCATTGACCTTCTTAGCCATTGTCACCTCTCAATCAACCTCGCGAGATTCAGGTTAACCGCTCGCCGCGAGTTTCACGGGCGAATATCAGAACGAACATACCGAGTACGTAGATCAGACTGACGGCGCTCGCGGCTTTTGCATAGGAACCAAAGAAGCCCACAAGCGCTCCGGTTACCAGTACGCCCGCGGCCGTCACGATTCGGCCAAGATTGTAACAGAAGCCAACTCCTGTAGTTCGGACCCGTGTTGGAAACAACTCAGGGAGATAAATCGGAAAGCCGCTGGTAATACCCAGCGTGAAGAAACCGACCAGCGGGAGCAGGATAAAGATCGTCGTAAGACCGCCGGCCATCAGAAATGTCGCCGGAAACAGAATTACCCCTCCTGCAAAAAAACAGAGAAACGCCGCGCGTCTCCCGAAGCGATCCGCGAGCGGTCCGAAACCAAGGTAGCCAAACAGCGACCCGCCGTTGAGCAACATCACCGCGTACGTCGCGTACCTGTTCTGGTCTGCAACGCTCAGCCCTTCACGCGCCCCGACCTCGCGGATAACAGACGGTATCCACATCGTCGCCCCCCACAGAGCGAGTAACACAGTGAACGCGAGCGCCGATGCCACAAGAGTGTCGCGGCGAAGCGTGGGGCTAAACAACTGCTTAAGAGTGAATGAATCAAGCTCAGCGTTTTTGTGACGTCCCTCGGCCTTGGCGAGCACTCGCCGGTTGCGGCTTTCGACCCATCGCTCGGGCTCTTTGACCATCATTCGAATAAATAACACGAAGATTGCGGGCACAGCGCCGACCAGATACACATAACGCCACGACCCTATATCCACCGTTCGAGTAATCAACGCGGCAAAGAAGTAACCAAGCGCGGCGGCCGATTGAAGCATTGCCCCCGCCTTTGCCCGAAGACGGTCCGGCCACACCTCCGCCACCAAAGCGGCTCCTGCGGCCCATTCCCCGCCTAGACCCAAACCGGTGATAAATCGACACGCAGCCAGCTGCTCCCAACTGTTCACCGCGGCAGACAAACCGGTGAACAGCGAGTAAATCAAAATCGTTGCCGCCAGCGCTTTGGTCCGGCCGATGTAGTCGGCAATTATTCCGAAACCTATTCCGCCCATCGCCCAGCCCAACAGCATCACCGAAAAAACCACGCTGCTATAAAAGCCGATAGCCGCGTCGGTGGCTCCCGGCCCCATAAGCTCAGTCATCGACGCTTTTTGAACGAGTGAGAACAACGTTCCATCCATGCTGTCAAAGACCCATCCTAGCCAGGCCACCAACAACACGGTCCATTGATAACGAGTGACTTCGGATGACCAGCCAAACAGAAACTCACGGGGCTTAGCGGCGGGTAGATTTGGAGAGTGATCGACGAGCGGTTCTGGGCCGTCAGTCATGACCAGCGAGGCGCCTTTCAAAGCTTGTTAAAGCAGCGGGATTATATGCTGATCGATGCCGGTATCAAAGCTCAAGAAGGTAGCGTAGACTGTCCAGTCTGCGCGCGGTCTAACGATCCGCTTGAAGGGGCGGTCGAAGACGTACCACAGGTTGCTAAACTCAGCATACCCACCTCGTCAGAGGTGGGTATGAGTGATAAGGGGCGGCGGCACCCCGAATAGCCCTCGAGTGACGTATACGCGCACCGTGGTCCGTAGACCTTGGTCCGTAGTCCGTGGTCCGTATCCCTTGGTCCGTAGTCCGGTCTGTGAAGCAGTAGTGAATAACTAGCCGGAAGCTACGGACTACGGGACCACGGACCACGGACTCCTGAATATTCCCGCACCTTGCTGTTTGCGATCTCGCTTTGTTACGATGCGCGACAACAGTGGAAGCCCCACTGCACCACACAATCGTCGAGAGGATCCAACAATGAAACGGCTTATTACCACCAGCGCTATCGTGCTGACAATCACAACTGTCTTGATTCTGAGCGACACAGTGACTGCTATCGGACCGCAACAGAACGGAACGCCCGGAACCAATGGTCTGCTCAAACCCGGGCGAAATCCGAATCAACCAATCGACGAGGATTACACAAAGAAGATACGCGAGTATACGACGGAGCCGTTCTTCAACTCGCTGTTGACCGATTATCTCCCCGCATCGAACACCGTACCTACTCCAAAGGTTGTACTCGGCGACGTTGCCGGCGCTCCGGGCAAACTGCCGTACTCACACGAGGTCTACAAGTACATGCGCTTACTCGAAAAGGCCACTCCTCGAGTCAAAGTCTTTTCGATCGGAACGACCGAAGAAGGACGCGAGATGATTGCCGTAGCGGTAACTTCGGAAGCTAACATGGCGAAGCTCGAGGAAAACCGAACCCGTCTCGCCAAACTAGCCGACCCGCGCACGATAAACATGAATGATGCCGAGGCCGATCGGATCGTAGCAACGTCAACGCCGATCTATTACATAACCGGCGCGATTCATTCACCCGAAACCGGATCACCAACCGCACTTATGGAACTGGCGTACCGCCTGGCCGTGGATGAGAGCAATTACGTTAAGGCCATCCGCGACGGCGTAATCACCCTCATCACGCCGGTAGTTGAGGTCGACGGCCGCGACCGGCAGGTTGATATCTACAACTGGCATCTCGCTCACCCGGGTCAGAACTGGCCGCCGCTGATCTACTGGGGACACTACGTCGCGCACGACAACAACCGCGACGCAATGGCGATGACCTTAAAGCTGACACAAAACGTGGGCAAGACCTTTATCTCATGGAAAGCCCAGGTGCTTCACGACCTGCACGAGTCGGTGCCTTATCTCTATGACAACACCGTGGGCGCCGAGCCTTACAACGCGTGGCTCGATCCGATTTTGACGGATGAGTGGCAGTTGATGGGATGGAACAACGTGTCCGAGATGACCAAGCTCGGAATGCCCGGCGTCTTTACCCACGGCAACTTCGACACCTGGACGCCCGGCTATCTGATGTTCTTCGGCGCAACTCATAACGGAATAAGCCGATTGTACGAAACATTCGGAAACGGCGGAGCCGACACCGTCGAGCGCACGCTGTCCCCGCAAGAGTACTCACGAACCTGGTACAAACAGAACCCGCCGCTGCCAAAGACTAAATGGTCACAGCGAAATAACAACAACTACCAGCAAACGGGGCTTCTGACTGCGCTTTCGTACTTCAACTCCAACAGCAAGCTCTTCCTGCACAACTTCTATCTGAAGAGTAAACGCGCGATCCTAAAGCCAAAGACTGAAGGACCGGCGGCGTATGTTTTTCCAGCCGACGATCCAAGACCGGGCGGTCAGGCTGAGCTGCTCAGAACGATGCAGCTTCAGGGTTGTGAAATCTCTCGAGCCACCGCGCCGTTCTCGGTCACCATAAAGAAGAAGAAACCTCAACCGGCACCCGCAAACCGAACCGCGGGCGCAGCCGCGCCGGATCAGAAACCTGCCGAAGATCCGAAGAAGCCCGAACCCACAACCGAGACTCGGCAGTTTCCGGCGGGCAGTTACGTTATTCGAATGGATCAGCCTTATAGCAGGATCGCCGATATGCTGCTGGACCATCAATACTGGAGCCCGAACGATCCGCAGAAGAGTATCTACGACGACACCGCGTGGACCTTTGGCGAGCTCGGCAACGTTCAGGTCGTGCGAGTGACCGACGTCAAGGCTTTGGACGCGGCGATGGAACCGGTAACCGGTGACGTGCGCGCTCCCGGAGGAATAAAGGGAGGCGGCTCCGTTTATATTGTGAATCACAACACAGACAACGCGCTTGCAACCCTGCGCTACAGATTCAAGGGCGCGTCGATGGACGCCGCCGAAGAGCCCTTTGAAATCGCTGGCCAGAAGTTCAATCGCGGCTCGTTTGTTATTCGCAACATAAATGCTTCCGAACTTGATAAGGCTTCGTCAGAGCTTGGCTTGAAGGTTGTTGCCGTCGAATCGGCGCCCACAGTGAAGACGCATCCGATCAAAGCAGCTCGGATCGCGATGATGCATACCTGGTTGAGCACACAAGACGAGGGCTGGTGGAGACTGGCGTTTGACAGTGTAAAGGTACCCTTTGATTACATCAGCACCCAGGACGTCGCAAAAGACGACAAGTTAAATGCAAAGTACGATGTGATCCTGTTCGCGCCGGTGGGACGCGGGAACCCCATGAGCATCATCGAAGGCATGCCGATGTGGGGAAATCCGTTACCGTGGAAGGTTACTCCTCAGACTCCCAACCTGGGTAAGACCGATCAGACCGATGATATGCGGCCCGGGCTGGGCTGGTCCGGCGTCGAGAATTTGAAGAGCTTTGTTCAAAACGGCGGACTATTGATCAGCGTGATGGACACCGCGAACTTTGCTGTTTCGCTTGGGTTCGCGACGGGTGTTTCGATCACGCCTGCGCAGCGATTGAAGGCTACGGGCAGCATCCTGCGGTCGAAGTTCGTAGATTCGACAAGCCCAATCGCATACGGTTACGGCGACGGGCTTTCCATATACACGTATGAAGGCCCGATCTTCAACGTGAGCAATATGGTTGGGGGGGGCCGCGGCCGCCGTCCCTCGACTGAAGATCGCCAACGGGTCACGGGGCGCGGAACGGCTGACGATCCCGACACGCCTCAGGGGAGAGCTCCTGTGGAGGCGCCGGAAGAGCCTCGCTCGGAAACCTGGCAGGCAGTTCCAATATCCGAGGAACAGCGTCGCAACGGCATCAACATTATTCCGCCGCAGTACCGCCCGAGAGTGGTGCTCAGGTACGGCGACGCACGTGATCTGCTTGTCTCCGGACTCCTGGATGGCGGCGCGGAGATCGCTCAACACCCGGCGGTGATCGATGTGCCGGTTGGACGAGGTCACGTAGTGGTGTTCTCGAACAACCCGATCTGGAGAGGCGAAACACAGGGGAGCTACTTTTTGGTGTTCAACGCGATTTTGAATTTCGACAATCTGAATGCGGGAAGAAAGCTTGATGAGAAGTAGCAGTTGATCGTGATTCTGAACTTTGCCTCACAGAGTGGTCAGTATCGCCGGTACTCGCTGACGATACTGACCTCACCGGGTGCTATTTCACGCCGTACTCCCTAATGAATTCCAAAACATACGGTCCCCAACGGTGTGTGTCATCAAAGAAACCTGTGTGCACACTTTGATAATGCTCGCGTGTACAATTCCCGTCAGGGCAGGGGTTCGTGAACGGAAAAATCGACGCCATAAACCGCTGGCCGTGCTTATGGTCGTCGCCGCCGTAGGCATGCGCGTATGCCAGGTCGATCGTTGGACGTGTGTCGTAGTCCCACTTCGCTTGAAGGTAAAAAGCAGGTTTCTGGGCATTCCCTGCCGCGGTAAGAAGCCTTCGCTGAACCGCCTTACCGCATGCTTGATTGTTGGGCGGACAATCCGCGGCCTCCCATTGTTGCGAAGCGACGGAAAACCCGATGGCGGCCCGGTGGGCTGTGGAGATTTCATTTGCTAACACCGTCACCGCCCCGCCATATGAGTTACCCATGATCGCGACGACGGGAGAACCGTCAGCGTCTTTTTTTACGTCAGAACGGTTTTTCAGGTAGTTCAGCGCGTAGTCGGCGATTTCCGTTCGGGCCTCCTGTTCAAAGAGTTGGGCTCTGTAACAGCCTGCGTCTCCGGCTGGGCAGGTGGTCTGGTGAATGTAAATTGGGTTTGCCTTTAGAAAGTCCGTCACAAAATCTTCCATGTAGATGCCAGTTGACTTATCGCTAATATTGTTGGGGTGGTTCGGGTCATCCGGTTCGTATGGATATGGCGGGTCATTGTCTCCATACCCTCGGCGAAACGGCACAAACACGATATAGCCTTTGGGCACGAAGTAATTGGCGATCTCGCAGTCTTTCCTGAAGGCTTCGAAATTCGCACCGCTTCCGTGGTTAACCAGAATCGCGGGGAACTTGGGCGCAACCGGAGGTATTGGCTGTCCAGGGGTTGGCTTAGGATAGTAGAGCACGCCGCGCAGTCGAATACGGCAGACAAGTTGCCCATTCTTGAAGTACCGACTGCAGCGCGAATCGGTGGGGGCGGTTGCGTCAAAAGGAGAATCCGCAGTTTGGTAATACGTGACGATGAAGGTCAAGTATTGTTCAGACTGTCCATTGCAGTCGGCGAGTGCCTGCGACGGTATGGCAACCGTCGCAAGCAGTAAGAGTGATAAGAGGAATCCCTTTATCACCAGTTTTCTTATTCTTGGGTTTAAGCTTCTCATTGATTTGCTCCTGTTTCTACAAACTCCAATTCGCGTTCAAATCTGTTTGCGGGTAGCCGAGTTTATGGGCACTCGAGCGCCTCGACGCTGAGGCGCCTGGCCTGCACAGTCCCGCAAATTGACTGAACCACATCTCCTCCAATTATCACGTCGGTCTGAAACGGCCCGGTGAATGTATCCGTATGGGGATTTAACGTAACCTCGGCTCGGACCTTCAACGTTCCCAGAGGGGCTCCCGCATCACTCAAAAAGTGAACGAACGTCCCGGCGAACTGGAGGCCTCCGGTTCTGACCCAAGTCCCAATGCCGGTGCTCAAATTTGGATCAGGATCAATGTTGATAAGGCCTCCGCCCTTGGTAAAGGTACAGAAGTCTACAATTGGGTCTCCGCCGGTTGGCAGCACGGTTATTTCCCATGAGCCTTCCAAATCCGGAGCGGAGGCTCCTCCTTTGACATTGAACTGAGTACCTAGCAGTCCAATCAGGGCGAGAATCGTCACGATGATCAAAGTCGCTGAGAATCTTTTGCTATTCATGATGTTTTGTCCTTTTCAGGTTGAGATCACATTATTCGCGCTCGGACCCACTCAAATATTGCGGTTTCTAGCGCCGTGCCTTGGGTGGCTCCGAAGTCTGGAGGCCCGATACTCGCAAGCCTCCGTTGGAAGCGGTCATTGTTGCTTCTGCTTCATCTGTTCGCGCTCAAGCTTCATTCGCTTCATCAGCTCGGGATGACGCGCCCACTCGACGCTTTTTTCTTCTGGCTGGCTGAAGAGTTCGGGATGAACGAAGTGGCCACGCTCACGCTCGGACTTCTCTTCGACCACCTTGATACGGTGAGCATTGGCCCAAGCGTCTTGTCGAATGCCTGTCACTGTCCACGAAACTTTCGCGCGGGGTGTGCCCCCGGCAATTTTGAAGTGATTCGCGGCGACTTCTTCCGCGATGTAGAGGTTTGGCCCGGGAGCGCCCAGGGCCGTGAGCGAATAGCGGAAATCTTTGTTAAGCGCTCCGAACCACTCAGGCAGCTCGACTATTGCTTCTCCGTTGGAGTCTAACCTTACAGTGCCGTTGTAGATGTTCAACATGTCCGGCGATTCTACGAACGAGTGGTAGAGGTATTTGTTTTCAGGATCAAGCGGATGATCTATCTTGAAGGAGCCTCCGCCCTTCGAGAGATTGCCTGTGACCTGCACGTCTCCCTCGAAGGTTCCCGCACGACCCGTAGTCGCGCCACCATCGCCATCGCCTCCCTCGGCCACTATGCCATCGCCACCGCTGTTCCCAGCGCCATTGCCAGTGCCGCCTCTAGTAGAAACGCCGATGCCGCCGGAGGAGACCATGCCGAAGCCGCCATTCGCAACCAGGCCTTGGGCGGTGCCTCCTGACGCGCTGGTGCTCGTTCCGCCCAGTGCTACAACTCCAGCACCGCTGAAACCGCTGCCGTTGATCTTGCCGCCTATACCAAGCACGCCATCGCCGCCCCTTGAGAAATTACTGGAGTTGCCGTCGCCGCCAGTTCCAGACACGCCCGCGCCACCTTGGCCTGTCCCGGTGATTTTGCCGCCGAATCCACGCACGCCGTAGCCCGAAATTGAGTTGTCAACATTACTGTCTCCGCCCGTTCCAACCACGCCGGTGCCGGCTTGGCCAGTATTCAAAATGTTGACGAGAACGCCGTCCGGCAAAGATCCGCTCAGGCTGAGCGGAACCGCAACACCGAGCGGAGATGCAGCAGTGCCGCTGCCCTGAAGAGTCGTGTCGTGCGCCACTGCGGTTAACGCGCCCGACGCTGCTATCGTCAGCGTGTTTCCACTAGGCGTGATCGTGATATTTGCTCCCGCCGCTAGACTCACATTGCCTGTCAACCCGTTAAGGCTGCTCACGACCTGACTCGGTGAGAATGCTGTGGTTTGAAGAGTGCCGTCGGGAAATTTAAGCCCGCCCATCGTCGTCTGAATCATCCCGGCAACTGTAAGCTTCGAAGTCGGAAGAGCGGTGCCGATGCCGATGTTGCCGAATTTGTCTTCAGTTATCGCAGAATCGCCGATGGTGAAAGAGGTTCCATTAAAGCCAAGCCACTTGGTTATCTGGCCCGCCGTGCCACTGCCTGTTACTGGCGTGGAAGCAGCAGGCTGCACTTGTATCGTGGTCCTATCGACCTTCTGTTTTGAGCGATGCTTTGCATTCCTGTTGTTGTTAGTTGTATTAGTCTGCGCCTGCGTCATGGTCGAGATCAGGAACAGAATCAATACGCTTGCGACTGGGATTGATCGTTTAATCATCAACGTTCTCCTTTACGGGTGTTTAGCAGTTAATTGTCTATTCAACTTTTCGTATTTTTGGGTTCGAGACCGTTCAGGGAGTTGAAACAGACGAGTACAGACCCTTCGGCAGTCTCTATGAAATGAAGTACTCCGGCTTCTACCTCGCGATAGATCTCAAGCGAACTGAGGCGCGCCAGCGTAGCTGCCTGATCGATCGTGACCATGCGTACTTCATCGCCACACGTCGAGCACATGCTGTAGAGGCTTCTGCCCTGGTTCATCACAAGAAGTCGCTCGGTCTGGATCGTGATCCTCATACGCCTGGTCTTTGTCATTCCTATTGCCCGCCTAGTCGCCTCGCGATAGAATGTGCCCGGTTTCAGTAAGTTTGAGTTTGAAGACTCGGTCTCCTCCTCACTTCGCTGCAGACCATACTCGATAACCGGTCAGAGAGTCCTTTAAACCCGGTCAAGGATTCGTCAAAGAGTTGTAAAGGCTGTCATGTCGGCCCAAACAAAGCGCATATACGAATTCGGACCTTTCCGCTTAGACGCGGCGGAGCGCGTGCTCCTGCGCGACGGCAGGCCCGAGCCAATCACGCCAAAGGCGTTTGACGTGTTGCTGATGCTGGTAGAAAGCAGCGGGCACATTGTAGAAAAAGACGAACTGATGAATCGCGTGTGGTCGGACAGCTTCGTCGAAGAAGGCAATTTGAAAGCCACGGTCTCAGTGCTGAGAAAAACGCTCGAGCAAAGCGCGGGTGAGCATCAGTACATAGAGACGGTGCCCCGTCGAGGCTATCGCTTCACCGCAGACGTCAGGGCGTTAGTGGATGCCGGACCCGAGTTGATGCTATTAGAGCGCTCAAGAGCAGATGTCATAATTGAAGAGGGAGAAGAGGGTGTGGGCCAACTCGGACCACCTCAAACGGCGGGAGTGCTACGCGCTGCACCAGGCACAGAATCTCTATTAGCTGCAATCAAGAGGCATAAACGAGCCTCGGCGGTCGCTCTGGTGGCAATGTTGGTGGTAACCGCAGGCGCTGGTTACGGCTTATACCGGTTCTTGGCCGGGAAATCCAACCAGCACTTTCAAACGATGAAGCTCAAGGGGTTGACCAGCAGTGGTGCGGTCCTGGAGGCAAGCATTTCGCCTGATGGCAAGTACGTCGCTTATTCAGTTGATGAAGGTGGTCAGGAGAGTCTCTGGCTTAGACAGGTAGACGTCGGCGCCAGCAACACGCAAATAGCTTCCGCCGACAACGTTCGTTATCAAGCGGCTACGTTTTCTCCTGACGGCAACTACGTCTACTACGTAAAGTCAGACAACAGTTCTGACGTACTTTTTCGAACGGCGGTCCTCGGAGGCGCTTCGAGAAAGATGATGGAAGGCGTGGCTCGACCGATCTCCTTCTCTCCTGACGGAAAGCAGTTTGCGTTTCTGCGCCGGAACGACCCGAATCGAGACTTTTCGTTGCTTATCGCAAACGCGGATGGCAGCGGTGAAACGAAGCTCGCAACCGGAAGCCTCGGCCCCCCGGCGTGGTCACCTGATGGAAAAATTATCGCCTGCGGTAGCATAGATCGCGACGTCGTGCCTCCTGCTGGCGTGATGGGGGTGCGCATCGTAGATCATCAGCAACGATTGATTGGGCCTCGCAGGTTTTGGAGTATCGGGCAGGTTGCATGGCTGGAAAACTCGAGCCTGATCGTTGCAGGCCAAGATGGGTTTGCCACAAGCCAGCTTTGGCAGATCTCCTACCCGGGCGGCGAGCTGCGGAGAATAACAAACGACCTCAATGACTATCGTGGCGTAAGCCTCACTGCGAATTACGACACTATTGCGACGGTACAAAGCGAGGAGTTCTGCACCCTCTGGGTCGCGCCTAACGGAGACGCTGCCCGTGCTAAACAAATCACGCCCGGGCTTGGCAGACAGGATTTGGCGGGCGGCTTATGCTGGACGCCCGATGGCAAATTGGTATACGAGTCAAGCGAGGGCGGCGAACCCGGCATCTGGATTACGACTGCCGAGGGAACCGAGCGAAAGCAGCTGTCCGATGATAGCTACCTCGCAAGTCGACCGATGGTGTCGCCGGACGGAAGATACGTTGTATTCATATCCGCCCAGTCCGGGTATCCCAATGTCTGGAGGATGAACATTGACGGCAGCAATCTCAAGCGATTGACTGACAGCACTTTTGAAGGCATGCCGTCCTGTTCTGCGGATAGTCAATCGGTAATTTATACCTCCCTGGTATCCGGCGTGAATCTCTGGCGAGTGTCGATTGACGGCGGAGAACCTGCGCGGCTAACGCGCACATGGGCAAGAGGAGCGGTTATTTCTCCCGATGGGAAGCGCATGGTATGTTGGTACCGCGGGGAACGACAGCAGAACGCGCAACTGACGATTGCAATTATCCCCTTCGAAGGCGGAGACCCGGTTAAAGTCTTTCACGTGGATCGATCCGCCCACCCCCCTTCTCCCGCGCCCAACTATCTTCGATGGACAATGGATGGTAAAGCGGTGCTTTACATCGACACCCGTGACGGGGTTTCAAATATCTGGAGCCAGCCGGCCGACGGCCGGCCACCTGCAAAGATCACCGAATTTACATCTGACCGGATTTTCTCGTTTGATTGGTCAAAGGACGGGAAATTGGCTCTTGCTCGCGGAAGACAGACGAGCGACATAGTCGTGATAACCGACTTCAAATGAGATGGCGACCGCACCGGCTGTTGTCGAGTCTCTTGCTATTCATGATGTTGTTTCCTTTCAGGTTGAGATCACACGATTCGTGCTCGAGCCCGCGCAATCGCCTGCGGGTCTTGGAGCGTCTGGTTTGCAGCCTCGATCACAGCAACACACGAAGCCGAGTGTTGATTGGATTGAGAACACGGCTATTTTCGGTTGCCGCTGGTTTTCTCTAACTGCTCGAGGCGTGCGAGTATGTCGGCAAGCTGAGCCTTGAGTCTTGCATTCTCCGATTGGAGGTGACTGAATTCTGAAATCTGGCGTTGTTGGGCCGCGATTTGCATTTGCTGCTCTTTGATAGCATTGACCAGCGCGACTGTGATGCGATCGTACTTGACGCCTTCGACTAGCCCCTCGGCGTTGTAGGTAACCAGCAGGGGCTCAATCTTATGGACATCTTCTGCTCCAAAGCCAACATCGCGTTGGCCGCCGTCCTTCCAGGTGTAACTGATGGGTTCTAAGCGGTTGATGATTGACATTCCGGCAGCGAACGGTTGCAGGTTGGTCTTGTAGCGCAAGGAAGATGAACAAGCGGCTAGGCGATTGTTGTTGTTCAGGCACACCTTGTCGTGGCCGATAGTGCCGAGGGTGTCAACTTGGAGCTTGCCGGGCACGATGACAGTTTCCTGATCAGTGCCGAGGACGATGGTGTTGCTGGTGGTGACTTGTGCGAGTGTTCCAATGGCAGTCGAATTGCTCACTCCCGAGTTGACCTTGCTGTTGTAACCGAGCAACGTGTTGTTGTTGCCGATTGGGTTTTGAGTATCGGAACCCGCGAAATATCCGATGAAAGTATTGTTCGAACCTGTCGTGTTATATGCGCCGGCCGCGGCGCCGAAAAAAGCATTCTGGCTCCCTGTCGTGTTACTTGAGCCCCCGCCGACGAAGACGTTACTTCCGCCTGTCGTATTATTTAAGCCGGCGAATGCCCCAAAGAAAGAGTTACTTCCGCCAGTCGTATTGGCGTCGCCGGCTTGGCTTCCGAAGAAGGAGTTTGCTTCGCCAGTCGTGCTATTGTGGCCGGCAAACAGGCCGAAGAAGGCGTTATCTCGCCCCGTGGTATTGCTGTAGCCAGCACTAGTGCCGAAGAAGGCGTTCTGATACCCCGTGGTATTGCTGAAGCCAGCACCAGCGCCAAAGAAGGAGTTGAAACCGCCCGTTGTGTTAGATGACCCAGCCTCCTTGCCGAGGAAGGAATTGTAGTAGCCGGTGGTATTCGCTTGCCCGGCAAGGCTGCCGACGAAGGTATTAGCGAAAGCGGTCGTGTTGTTAACACCGGCGCGGTTGCCGACGAAAGTGTTGTCTTGTCCAGTAGTGTTCTTGAAGCCAGTATTGCTGCCTAAGAAAGAATTGTTGCTGCCCGTTGTGTTAATAACGCCTGCATTGCGTCCGAAGAAAGCGTTGTCTGTGCCTGAATTTAACAAACCTGCGCCCGCGCCCACCATGAGGTTACTGCTTCCCGCTACGCTCAACACTCGCTGCCCGGCGAGATTGTACTGCGTCGTCGCATTCACAATGTTGGCTGATAGAGTGCCCGCTGCGGTGCCGTTGCCTGCGATGTTGAAATTGCTGCCTGGCTGCTGGCTCAGAGTATTCTGAATGTAGCTGCCGCTTCCCGCAGGCACGCTCCCCACCGGTATCGTCCCGCTGATCTGACTGCCTGAAACGCTCCCGGTCACTTGCGCGCCTTGCACGCTTTGAATCTGGCCGCTGGTCACACAATTCGCACACGCAGCAGTCAAGCCATCGGCGGTCGTCGACACCAGACTGCGAATGGTATACGGAGTTGAAGTGACCTGCTGGCGGGGCGTGAGCGTCGAATAGTTGCTGCCGCCGGCCGGTCTGACGCTGACCTCAAGGAAACGGTCTGCGCCAGAGAAGACCGCAGCGCCGAAATCGAGATTGACGGTGTACGCTCCGTTGGTCACTGTGATGTTGAGTTGCTCGAGAGTCGAGCCTTGCTGAATGCCGTCAACGGCGGCATCGAAGAGCTTGAACTGGAAATCGTAATTCCCGTTCGCCGGCGCGCCATCGAACTCGAGTTTTCCCTGATAGGCGAACAATGTCGTCTGCGCAAAAACGGTTTGAGCCGCGCTCAGGCTGCCGATCACAACGAGCGCGGCGATCGCGAACAGCGTCGTTTTGTAGTTCACAGTTTTCATAGTCCTTACATCCTTTCTGGTTTAAGATTCGAAGCATTCAAGGAGTTGAAGCAGACGAGAACCGACCCTTCAGTCGTCTCGATGAAGTGCAGCATTCCTGCTTCTATCTCGCGAAAGATCTCGCGCGAGCTGGAACGCACGAGTGTTGTCGCCTGATCAATCGTGACCATGCGGACCTCATCTCCACATCCCGCGCACAGACTGTAGAGACTTCGTCTGTGGCTCATTACCACGACGCGCTCAGTCTGGATCGTTATTCTCGTTCGCGTCTTCTTTGTCATTCCTGTTGCCCGACTTTTCGCCAAACGATAGAATGAGCCGCGGTTTCGGTCAGTCTGAGCTGAAGCCGTCGTTCACCTCCTCACTTCACCGCAGACAATATTCTCTACCGGGTCCAAGAGTCCGTTAGAGACGGTCAAGAGTTCGTCAAAGGGCTGTTAAGACGGTATCTGACGTGCGAAAACAGAGCGGATATAGGAGAAAAAGCCGCATCTGATGAACCGCGTTCGGGCTGAGCTTGGCTCACTGGTTGTTACCTAAGTTGGTTCCACCAGAGTATGGCACGGTGCAAGCATTTGCTATGTTGTCTCGGTAGAGTCCGCTAGCCGTAATGCCGAAGACTATTCCGAAAACCGACTTTATGATGCGATTGTTGACAACCAGAACGTCGGAACCATTTAGGACATGGATAGCACGGGCACTGTTCGGGTTAGGACTCTCAGTATCCACAATGCGGTTCTTCTCAGCGACGCACTGGTTGCAGGCGTTGAATAGAATCCCTGTTGAAGCGCTGGCGTCGTCGCTTACGGCGCTAGTCGTCCCTATCAGGTCGTTGTTGATAACCATATTGTCTGATCCGAAGGCCCCAATAGCACTAGCCCCGGAGAAAAATGCATTTCCAACGGTATTCACAACGTGGTTGTCGCGAACGATATTTCCCTTGCCCCAAACTCCGATGCCAAGACCGACACAATCCTGCACGCGAAGGTCTTCTACTAAGTTCCCAGCGTTATCGACCTCGCTGCCCAAATAGACGCCCGCCAGGATGAAGCCCTTTATGGTCCCGTTTCGGACGGTAACGGAGCGCCGAACGCCTACAGTTCTAATTCCCCTGAGAACGGCTGTGGGATCGGGCGGAATGTAGGTGAGCGTGAATCCGCCCAAATCCAGCAACACGTTGTCTGCTCTGATTTCGATGGCAGCGCCGGTGGTCGACGAAATTGACGTGCTCAGGTCCTCGGATACGCAGTAATGACCGGCAACGTTTATGATGTAGGGAAGCGAGTGAATCTTTTTGCAATCCTGCGCCGACGCTTCCGATGCGAAGGCGGTCAACATCAACGCTATTATCGTCACTATCTTTCTTAATCCAACCCGTTCTACTCCTTGTCCTTTGTATTGTTCTCGCCCGCTGATAGCGAAAACGGTACCGAGCAGCTTTGATTCTCTGTTTAGAGTTCTCATTGTCTTTCATCCTTTCATTCGATTCTGGGGCGCAAGCCCCGCGTTTTTGTGATGGGTACCATCCCGAACGAGACACGGTCGAATATGGTCGCTAACACTAAGAGCACTGTCATAGTGATTAGCAGGATTCTTGTGTCCAGACTCCTGTTGCCCGCCTTTTCGCCTCACGATAGAATGAGCGCGGTTCACTCAGTCTGAAGTGAAGCCCTCGGTCACCTTTTTACTTCGCAGCGGACAATACTCTGGAACCGGTTA
>DASRIZ010000211.1:0-6350 GCA_035649735.1 Blastocatellia bacterium
AATCTATGGTCATCGCGACAAGTCCGCGAGAAGCAAAGTAGGCTGCGTACTTCTCGATCGATGTCGAGGTCTCACCCCATCCCGGAGCCAGGACAATCGCAGGCGCTTTGCTCTCAGCTCCGAATCCCTTTGGGGTAAAGAGCCTTGCGTGGCATTGAATTCCTTCACTGTAGAAGCGGATATCTCTTGCTGAGCCGCCGTCTGGGATTGATTTCGATGAGACTGCTTTGGCGAGGGTTTGGGATTCGCCGCCGCGAGGCAGGAACCCGATCATCGCAGCTATGAGAAGTAGGATCACTGTGTTTTTCATGGTGTGATTGAATTCGAGGTCATTTTTATTTTTATGTTAGAGGTACTTCAGAAACCAATCAGCAGCAAGATTGGAGCCCACCTCAAACGCGGTGAAAGAGTACATTTGGAAATGTGTCATGTAAGGCATTTCGATAACCTGAGATGTTCCCTTGAATGCCTTCGATCCGGCATACGGCCCGTTAGGTCCGCGAGGCGGAATCAGCTCGTCCTTCTCGACCGGCATCCACAGGATCTTTGTCGTTTCCGGAATCCGCTCCAGTAGCGATCCGGGCCGGAACTCCCGGTTTACCTGGCCGCTCCACATATCGATCTTGCTCCGGAAAGAAAACCCGCCGTCTACTTCAGCTCCCTGCCCCGTCCTTGCGCGTCTGATGCCGTCCTCCACCATCTGCGGCGGGATTGCGACTGGACCGGCAGCGTTGAGTCCGCCGACGGCGCCTACTTGCGCGACCACCGCTTTCACCCGAGCGTCGAGCGCGGCTACCATCAACACCACGCTGGCGCCGTTGCTGGATCCCCATACACCGATCCGCTCGGGATCCACGCCCGGCTCGGTTTGTATGTAAGACACCGCCGCGCGGAAGTCTTCTGTCTCGCGAAAGTTGTTCAGGTTGGTTCTCTTGATCTTGATGCGCGCGTCCTTCTCCCACACCGTTCGCGCGTCCGTAGTCGTGTCCGATTCCAAAAGCAGCACATCCCCGCCGCTGTAGCCGTAGGTTCGATAGTCGATCGCCATCGCGACAAGCCCTCGTTCCGCGAATCGAGCTGCGTACTTCTCAATCCCGACGGCCTGTGCGTTGATGCCGTGCCCGACGATGACCGCCGGCCACTTTTTGTTAGTGTTAAATCCCTTCGGAAAAAAGATGCGTCCGTAGCAAGGCGTGCCGTCCGAATAAAATGTTATCTGCCGCGTCGTAACTCCATCTGCCAGCGCAAACAGCCAATCCTCCGGCTGAGTACCCCGCTCGCGTTTCATTGCCGGGTCGGTAGCCTGCTTCTGAAGATCGGCTCGATGCTTTTCGATTAGGTCGGTGCTGATCTGGGCCGAGGTGACCGTCATGGCCATGCTCAACGCGAACGCGATTCTGAGAAGAATGCTACCGAGCTTTGAAGGATGAGGCATTGACATAGACTATCTCCTTGAAGACCGGCCCAGGAATGGCCGGCGGCTAATCTAGCAGCACGACTTGCACAACGGCAAGAAAACCTTATGCTTACTTGTTCGACGGTGGTCCGACAAACTTCAGTTTGTCGCTCGATCCTTGTCGAGACAATTTCATAACGTCGACAAACCGAAGTTTGTCGGACAAAAGGAGCCATAGATGAACGAATTGGTTTCACTCACCCGAGATGGCGAAATCGCAATCATCACCATAAACAACCCGCCGGTGAATGCGCTCAGTCCTGGAGTGCCCGAAGGAATAGGCGCTTCGATCGCCGAAGCCGCGCAGGACGATTCAATAAAAGGGATCATCTTGATCGGTGGTGGCAGGACTTTTATTGCCGGCGCCGATATCAAAGAGTTCGGTAAGGTCACATCGGGCGAGAAGGGCCGCGGCAGCCTGCTGCCTCTGCTGCTCGCGATTGAAGATTGCCCCAAGCCCACCGTGGCGGCAATTCATGGGACAGCGTTTGGCGGCGGTCTCGAAGTAGCCATGGCTTTTCACTATCGCGTTGCCTCGCGTGACGCGCTGGTCGGGCAACCGGAGGTCAAGCTTGGGATAATACCGGGCGCAGCCGGCACGCAGCGCCTTCCGCGTCTCGCAGGCGTCGCCAAGGCCGTCGAAATGTGCGCATTCGGCGAGCCGGTTAAAGCCGGCGAAGCACTCAAGACCGGCATAGTCGATCAGATTGTTGAAGGAGATTTGCTACAGGGCGCGGTTGCGTTCGTACGGGATCTGCTCGCCAAAGGCGAAGGCCCGCGAAAGACACGCGACCGAAACGACAAGCTCGGCGCCGAGACCAACGCCGCGATCTTCGAAACCGCTCGAGCGCAAGCCAAAAAAACAAAGCGCGGGATGATTGCCCCGCTTGCCGCCATCGACGCGGTCGAAGCATCGACAAAGCTTTCCTTCGACGAAGCTTGCCAGCGCGAGGCAGAACTGTTCCGGGAATGCCTTTTCTCCGATCAGTCCAAAGCAATGATTCACGTCTTTTTTGGCGAACGTGAAGTGGCAAAGATCCCCGGTTTATCAAAGGACACCAGGACGCTCGAGATTCGAAAGGCAGCAGTCATCGGCGCGGGCACGATGGGCGGCGGCATCGCTATGAACTATGCCAACGCAGGCATTCCGGTGTTGCTGAAAGAAACCTCTCAAGAGTTTCTCGACCGCGGTCTGGCGACGATCAAAAAGAACTACGCCAACTCAGTCAAGAAGGGACGCTTTAGCCAGGAGGTTATGGATCAGCGAATAGGACTGATAACGCCGACGCTGACTTACGACGGGTTTGAAGCGGCGGACATAGTAACCGAAGCGGTATTCGAAGGCATGGAGCTGAAAAAGCAAGTCTTTGGCGAGTTGGACCGGATCTGTAAACCTGACGCGGTGCTGGCTTCCAACACCTCGACGCTCAACATCGACGAGATTGCCTCGGCGACATCGCGACCGGAGTGGGTAATCGGCCATCACTATTTTAGTCCGGCAAACGTAATGCGATTATTGGAGATGGTGCGCGGCAAGGCGACAAGCGATGTGGTGATCGCTACATCGATGGCCCTGTCGAGACGGTTGCGGAAAGTCGGCGTGCTTGTCGGCAACTGCCGCGGGTTTGTCGGCAATCGGATGCTTGCACCGTATGGCCGCGAAGCGCAGTTCCTTGTCGAAGAAGGCGCGTTGCCTCAGGACGTCGACGCCGCTATCTATGATTTTGGTTTTGCGATGGGACCACTGGCGATGGGGGATTTAGCAGGACTCGACGTAGGCTGGCGGATACGCAAAGAGTTCAAACATCTAGAGAAGCCTGGCGTCAGACAGCCCGCGCTAGCCGATCGTTTGTGCGAGCTGGGCCGGTACGGTCAGAAGACCGGTGCAGGCTGGTATCGATATGATGAAAACCGAAACCGAATCCCGGATCCCGAAGTCGAGAGCCTTATCAACCAGGTTTCACAAGAAGCGGGGATTAACCGGCGAACGATTTCCGCAGAGGAAATCATCGAGCGCACGCAGTACGCGCTGATCAACGAAGGCGCAAAGATCCTCGATGAAGGCATCGCGATTCGAGCAGTGGACATCGATATCATCTATCTCAACGGGTACGGTTATCCTGCGTGGCGCGGCGGTCCGATGTGGTATGCAAACACGGTTGGTCTTAAGAAAGTGTACGATCGGGTTTGCGCATTTCACGAACAGCACGGCGAGCTTTGGGAGCCCGCGCCGCTGCTGAAAACGCTTGCTGAGCAGGGCAAGACTTTTGCTGACTTCGACAAGGGAAAGATAACCGCCGCGGCGTAGCGAATGATTAACAATGAGCAGCATGGAGTTATCGCGGCCAACGCCGACAATCCCACCAACGCAGTTGGTGCGTACACCGCGTAGCGGTGACCTATCGATAGACTTGGTGGCACTGAGAAGTTGGGCCGCGTAGCGGTCACCTGTTACTGGTTTGAGATTAATTCGTTGTCCGGGATAGGTGACCGCTACGCGGCCAATGAGACCACAAACGATGCAATCTATCGAGAGGTCACCGCTACGCGGTGCAATCATGCCTGTATGAAAGGACTATTATGAGAGAAGCAGTTGTTGTAGCGAGCTCACGAACACCGCTTGCGAAATCATATCGCGGGTCATTCAATCTTACGCGTCCCGATGACCTGGCGGCGCATTGTCTCAAAGACGTGTTGCGAAAGACGCCGCAACTCGACCCGGCGGAAATCGAAGACGTGATCCTTGGCTGCGGTCAGCCTCACGGCGCCGCGGGAACCAACGTCGCTCGCGTTTCTACGCTCCGTGCCGGATTGCCGGTGACGGTGGCTGCGATTACGGTCAACCGCTTCTGCTCGTCAGGCCTGCAGGCGGTAGCGATGGCGGCGCACCAGATCATAAACGAAGGCGTGGAAGCTGCAATCGGCGGCGGAGTCGAGAGCATCACGATGATGACCCGCGATGACAATCCCAACCCGTGGATGCTCGAGCATAAGCCGGCAATCTACATGGCGATGGGAGACACCGCCGAAGTCGTCGCAAAAAGATATAAGGTGAGCCGTGAAGCGCAAGACCTCTACTCGCTGTCCAGCCAGCAGCGGATCGCACGCGCTCAACAAGAGGGCTTTTTCAAAGAAGAACTCGCGCCGATGAAAGTCACTCGCGGGATACTCGATAAGAAGACCGGCGAGATCGTCGACAAAGAAGAACACGTCTGCGATCGCGACGAGTGCAACCGGCCTGACACAACGCTGGAAGGACTGGCTGGTTTGAAGCCGGTCTTCGATCCTAACAGCGGGCAAGGCACAGTAACCGCCGGGAACTCGTCACAGTTGTCCGACGGCGCCTCGGCAACATTGTTGATGTCATCCGAACGGGCAAGAGCTCTGGGAGTAACACCCAAGCTGATCTTCAGGGGCTTTGCGGTTGCCGGTTGCGAGCCCGATGAGATGGGAATCGGTCCGGTGTTCGCTGTGCCAAAGCTGCTCAAGCGTCACGGGCTCACCGTTGACGACATAGACGTGTGGGAGTTAAACGAAGCGTTCGCGGTACAGGTGGTTTACTGTCGCGATCAATTGGGAATCGATCCGGCGCGGCTCAACGTCAACGGCGGATCCATCGCGATCGGCCACCCGTTTGGTATGACCGGCTCACGAATGGTGGGAACGATAGCCAACGAGATGCTGCGTCGGAGAGCCAAGTACGGGGTAGTTACGATGTGCATCGGCGGCGGGCAAGGCGCAGCGGGTCTGTTCGAGGCGTGCAACTAAGGGGACGGTTAGAGCAGGTCCTTGAACTCGTCAACAGTCAAGCCAGTTTCGCGAATGATTGCTCGTAAGGTTCCTTTCGCAATCTCTTTATGGTCTGGAACAGTAACCCGCCGGTGGGGAGACGCTGTCTGCCTGAGGATGATGTGACTGCCGCGTTGCCGGTCTTGTTCATAACCAATCTTCGTCAGGGCCTTGACTACTTCACGTCCAGAAATTCGCGGCAACTCGCTCACGCTGAAATCTCCACGATCTCCTCCGATATTGTGGGCGGGACAGGTTCATTGTGCGCTTCTAAGCTTTCAAGATAGCCTGCGATCGCTTCCTTAATGTTGTCTAGAGCCTGCGCGCGAGTGTCGCCTTGAGAAATGCAACCAGGGAGAGAGGGCACTTCGGCAACAAATACGCCTTCTTCATCCTGCTCTATCAATACTCGGTACTTCATCTCTCAAATCCTCCCCCACCGATAATATTGCACTTGGCGTAGGGCGTCTAACTAGCTTTTCGGGCCTCGACGCCGACGCAACAAAAAACCGTTCATCATTTGTCTGGGTTCTTCCGTTTCGTACGCAGTCGCAAACGAATCTATACCGCGTTCAATCGCCTGTTCGAGCGGTAAACGTTCCCACTCGCGCACCAGTTCCTTTTGCAACCGCATCGCGCGTGGCCCCGCTTCTAAAATCGACTGCGTCCATCTTTCAACTGCATCATCCAGCTGCTCGCGTGGGACGACTCGTTCCACAAGCCCGCACTCGAGAGCCTCAGACGCGGACATCGATTCACCGGTGTAAACCAGCTCGGCTGTCTTTCCCCATCCAATCAATCGCGGAAGCAGCGCTGCTTCGATAACCGAAGGAATTCCGACTTTGACCTCGGGCATCCCAAAAGTTGAATGATCAGCGGCGATTCGAAGATCGCAGGAAGCCGCAATCTCCAATCCTGCTCCAAGACAGTAGCCGTTGATTCGAGCGATCACCGGTACGGGCAGCTCGCGGATCGCGGCGCAGGAATCGTTCAGGCGGGAAATAAACTCGCGCGCGGCTGCTTTGTTGAGCGAGGCCATCTCGCTTAGATCCGCGCCGCCAATAAATGCTCGATCCCCGGCGCCGGTCAAAATCGCGACCCTCAG
>DASRIZ010000212.1:0-5294 GCA_035649735.1 Blastocatellia bacterium
CTCGGCAGCGCGAGCTGCCTGACTTGAATCCTTCCAGAGAATCGCGGCGCAGCCCTCGGGTGAGATGACCGAGTAGATGGCGTTTTCCAGCATCAGAATTTGATCGCCCACGCCAATCGCCAGAGCGCCGCCAGAGCCTCCTTCACCAATTACCGTCACGATTACGGGGACGGTCAGTTTGGTCATTTCGCGAAGGTTAAAGGCGATGGCTTCAGCCTGGCCGCGCTCTTCGGCATCGATGCCGGGATAAGCGCCAGGCGTGTCGATGAAACAGAAAATTGGGCGGTCGAATTTGTCACCCAGTTTCATCGCCCGCAAAGCCTTGCGATAGCCTTCGGGTTTGGGCATCCCGAAGTTTCGGAACTGGCGCTGTTTCGTATCGCGCCCTTTCTGATGACCGACGACGAGCGCCGGCATTCCATGAAAACGGGCAAACCCGCACACCAACGCCGGGTCGTCAGCAAAACGCCGGTCGCCATGGACCTCATTAAAGTCTTCGAACATTCGTTCAATGAAATCCAGCGTATACGGGCGGTCCGGATGCCGCGCGAGCTGAACGCGTTCGAAGGCTGTCTGCGGATCTCCTTTTTCGGTTGAATCGTTGGCCATTGAAAATCAAGCGGATGCCGCTACTGACCGCACCGGCAAGCCACTCCAGATTACCTCACAACCCAGGTTTCTCAGAGCCTGCTCAATCTCGACGCTGCCCTGCACCTTCAGAGAAGGATGGGCGCGAATCCGGACCGTCATCTCATCGAGTCTCAGGTCGATAAAGACATCGCAATCGCCGGGCGAGCCCTCGAGCAGCTTTTTAACCTCTTCGCATTGTGCAACCTCATCCTGAGGGTTCGCAAAGTGAATAATCAGTTCGCGGGCCTTTTGCTGAACTGCCTGGGTCAGTTCGGTGACCTTCTCGGCAATGATCGTGATCATTCCTTCATCGCTGATTTCTGCCCGGCCACTTACCAGAATGGTGGCTTCATCGGCGAGGATCGAACTGTTCCGCCGGTAGGGTTCCGGCCAGAGAACGCACTTGACCGCGCCGGCCTGATCCTCCAGCCGGAAGATTGCAAAGCGATCGCCTTTTTTGGTAGTCCGCAACTGGAGATCTCTGATAAGTCCGGCCATCGTCGCGCGCGATCCGGTTTCCTGTTGAATTAGTTCGACTGAAGTGACGGCGCCGAGCTGCCCGATCGTCTCGAGATGCCCATCGAGCGGATGTCCAGTGATGTAAAAGCCCAGAGACTTCTTTTCCGCGGTCAGCATTTCCATCGGAGACCAGGCGGGTGCGTCTGGTAATCCGTCGGTCGGCTCCATATCTACAACTTGTTCGCCACTGAACAGATCGTTTTGGCCCAGCGCTTTGGTGCGGCGGGCGCGCACCGACCGCGCCACCGCTGAATCGATCGCAGAAAATAGCCGCGCGCGCCATTCGTGAGCCAAAACCGAAGCCGGTTTCAGAGAGTCAAACGCTCCGCTGCAAACCAGGCCCTCCATGACTCGCTTGTTGATCGCGCCTTCTTCGAGCCGCTCAGTAAAATCAAAGAGAGACTTGAAGGGTCCCTGCTGACGCGCCTTAATAATTCCGTTGACACTCGACAGGCCGATTCCCTTGATAGCCACCAGGCCATAGCGAATTGCGCCTTTGAGCGCGGTGAATCCGACGTCACTTTCGTTCACGTCGGGAGGCAGCAGGGCAATTCCCTGCCCTCGCATCTCTTTCGTGTAGCGGAACACCTTGGCCGTGTCGTCGACTTCGTTCGAGAGGACGGCGGCGTAGAAATGCTCCGGATAGTGCGCTTTGAGATATCCGGTCTGAAAGGCGAGATAGGCGTAGGCGACGCTGTGCGCCTTCGGGAAGCCGTAGTCGGCGAACTGCGCCATCAAAGAGAAAATCTGCTGGGCTTTGTCGCGCTTGATTCCGCGCTCGACGGCGCCTTCGATGAATTTCTGCTCCTGGCGGGCCATCTCTTCACGGTTCTTCTTACCCATGGCCTTTCGCAGGCTGTCCGCCTCGGCCATGGTATAGCCGGCGAGCTTCTGGGACAGAAGCATTGCCTGCTCCTGGTAGACAATCACGCCGTTGGTGCCATCCAGAACCTCCTTCATCTGCGGGACGATGTAACTAACCTTCTTCTTCCCGTGATGGCGCAGAATGAAATCGTCGACCATGCCGCCATCAATCGGCCCGGGCCGGTACAGCGCGTTAAGCGCTGACAAATCCTCAATACTGCTCGGCCGCAGCTTGCGACAGATGTCCTGCATGCCCGACGATTCAAACTGAAAAATCGCATCTGTCCGCCCTTCGCTAAACAGTTGCATAGTCTTTTCGTCGTTAAGCAATATCTTCGACCAGTCGATCTCCTCCTCAAGCGATTGCTTAATGCTCTTTAAGCAGTCGCTTATGATGGTTAAGGTGTTAAGCGCTAAGAAGTCCATCTTAAGCACCCCAAGCTTCTCGAGGTCGGTCATCTCGTACTGGGTGGTGACTTCGTCCTTCCCCGAAACGGCAATAGGAATCAGTTCCTGCAGCGGTTCAGGTGTGATCACGACGCCGGCAGCATGGACGGAGACGTGGCGCGCGCACCCTTCAAGTCGCCGCGCAAGATCAATTAGCTCGCGAACCTGTTCGTTCGTCTCCATCGTGTTGCGGAGTTCAGGGACCTGCTCAATTGCCTGCGTAATGCTGACGTTCCGTCCGCGAACCGGGGGCGGGATCATCTTTGAGATTCGATCAACCTCTGCGTAAGGCATATCCAGGGCCCGGCCGACGTCCTTAATCGCCGCCTTCGAAGCCAGGGTCCCGAATGTCACGATCTGGCAGACCGAGTCGCGGCCATAGAGGTTCGCGACGTGATTAATGACTTCGGCCCGGCCGCGGACACAAAAGTCGATGTCAATGTCCGGCATTGAGATGCGGTCAGGGTTAAGGAATCGCTCGAAGAAGAGGTTGTACCTGAGCGGGTCGATATCGGTTATTCCCAAACAGTACGCGACCAGAGAGCCGGCGGACGACCCGCGGCCGGGACCAACCGGAATCCCGTGCTCTTTCGCATACTTCACAAAGTCCCAGACGATTAGGAAGTAACCCGAATAGCCCATCCGCTTGATGACGCCAATCTCATGGGCCAGGCGCTGCTCGTAATCGCTGAACGGGTGAGTCATCTCCCCTTTTGAGAGCTCCAGGTCCCACACTCGAGCCTTTCGGGTCTGATAACCCTCGCGCACGGTCTTTTCAAAGTATTCGTCGGACGACAAACCTGCGTCGGATTCCGGAATGGGATAGTTCGGGAGATAGTTGATGCCCTTGGGCAACGTCATGTCGCACCGCTCGGCGATTTCGACTGTGCGCTGCAAAGCGTCGGGAAGTTCATCCCCGAAGATTTGCCACATTTCCTCGGGAGAGCGCACATAGAAATTCGGCGTGCCGTAACGCAGACGGTTCTGGTCGCTCACGACTTTTCCGGAGCCGATACAGAGTAAGACGTCATGCGCGCGCGAGTCGTCAGGCATCAGGTAATGCGCGTCGTTGGTGGCGACGAGCGGGATGCCGGTGCGTTTCGAAAGCTCCACCAGCGGCTTGCGAATGCGCGCCTGGGGCTCGAGGCCATGTTCCTGAATCTCGAGGAAATAATTTCCCTTGCCCATTATTTCCTCAAACTCCAGAGCTGCCGCGGCCGCATCATCGGGACACTGTTTTGCCAACATCGCAGACGGAACACCCGACATGCACGCCGACAAAGCAATCAGCCCCTTGCTGTGTTGGGCCAACAACTCTTTATCGATGCGCGGCTTGTAGTAGAAGCCTTCGGTGAACGCCTTTGAGGTGAGCCGCGAAAGATTCCGATAGCCCTCGTAATCCTTCGCCAGCAGAATCAAATGAAAATTCGCTTTTTCTCCGCCGATGGTGCGCACCGATCGGTCCAACCGGTTAGTCGAGGCGATGTAAGTCTCGCAACCGATGATGGGCTTTATCCCGCGATCCTTCATGGTGTTGTAGAAAGTGATCGCGCCGTACATGTTGCCGTGATCGGTCATGGCACACGCGTTCATACCGAGTTTTTCGGTACGCTCAGCCAGCGGTTTTATTTGGATTGCGCCGTCGAGAAGACTGTAGTCGGTGTGGAGATGTAGATGGACGAAGCCCTTGTCCTGCATGATAAATAGTTCTGAAAGAACATTGCGGGAAGATCGTGTTCTGTTCGGTGTCACACTATATCACGTGTGCCCGAACGATCAACTTAACAAGATATTGACGCCGGATTTTTTTGAAGAGACGGAGAGTGTCCGACAAGCTTTAGCTTGTCGATATCACTGGGAGGCAACAAACTGAAGTTTGTCGGACAAAGGTGCGGATCATAGCGACCCGTGTTCCCTGTCCTAGCGGTGAGCGGCCCAGGACCCTCACTTCCCCTGCGCCAAGCCGAACGTATACATTTTCCCCAATGTCGCAGCGCCGGAGGCTTGAGTCAGCACGCCTGGCGGCAAAAAACCATATTCTCCGGCTTTGAGCCCGTTTAGGGTCACCGAGAATGTTCGACTAGCAAGCTTCCGGCCCTCAAATGGAACCAGATCGTTGGTCGCTCCGCCCTTAGCGTGAAATACGCCACCGGTGATCGTCCTAAATTCCCTGTCGTCCTTGTGCTGATTTAGTTTCAACAATTGGTACTCAGTTATCGAGACGCCCTCAGGCGCTATGACGATGAACTCAATCGGAGGACCAATACGTGTTCTACTTTGATTGCCATCGACGTGACCATTCACGTCACCTTTGACCACCCCCAGGCTGGCGATAGTTTTCATCACGCCGCCCGTCTTCCAATTCACGACTTCGGGTTGTATCTCGATCCATTCGTTGTTTTTCTTTAGGTAGACGCCAATCTCTTTTGGATAACCACTTACTTCCGCTGGACCAAGAAGAGCAGCGGCCGGGTTTATCATGGCGTTAATGACTTCCTCAGCTACATTCTCCTGCTTTAGCCGAATCAACTCATCAGTCGAGGTGTTGAAGTTTGTCTTCGACGTGCGAATCTTATTGACGATAACGCTGGACGGAAGGCCCGCTTTGACCATTGTGATTACTTTGTCGTTCGTTAGAATCTCAGCACTTGAGCTACCGTCCTGTCCCATCGCAAAGGCAGACACTCCCGTGACCACCAGAATTGCGAAGCAAAGACACATTTGCTTAATCATTGGGGACTCTCCTTTAGTGCGCACCTGCTCTAGAGGCGCTAAAGCCGTTGGGTTCGAGGCGATCAGGGAGACCGTAGACCGTGAGTTGACTAAAACATTGC
>DASRIZ010000213.1:0-5799 GCA_035649735.1 Blastocatellia bacterium
TTTTGCCAAGCTGATGCTGAACTTCAGCTGGTGGGTGAACCGCAAAGATCGCTTTGGCAAGAACCTCTTTGAAGGCGGCTTCCTTGGACTGGACAACATCGGCGTGTTTGACCGCAGCGCGCCGCTGCCCACCGGTGGCCACCTCGAGCAGGCTGACGGCACGGCGTGGGTCGCACTCTTCTGCCAGAACATGCTCGAGATCAGTTTCGAGCTGGCAGCCTACGACTCCTTCTACGAAGACATGGCGATGAAGTTTGCTGACCATATCCTTTGGATCGCCCGCGCCATGAATCAGGCTGGCCCCGACGGCATGTGGGACGAAGAGGATGGGTTCTATTACGACGTGCTCCGCTTGCCCGATGGCAAAGCCACGCGACTCAAGGTCCGCTCCATGGTAGGCCTGCTGCCCTTGTGTGCCACGACGGTCATCGAGCCATGGCAGCGCCAACTGGCCGCCGCGGGTGGTGCAGATTCTGATGGAACGCTTGCGACGCATGCCCGAACTACTGGAGAGCATTCATCCAACCGGGCCTGGTCATCTTGGGTATGGCGGTCGCGGCATCGCTGCGCTGGTTAATCCGGAACGATTGCGCCGGATTCTTTCGCGGATGCTCGATGAGAACGAATTCCTGAGTCCTTATGGGATACGGGCGATCTCCCGCTACCACGCCGAGCATCCCTACGTCATCAATGTGGCCGGCCAGGAATATCGCGTGAACTATCTCCCAGCAGAATCGGATACCGGCATGTTCGGTGGAAACTCCAACTGGCGTGGTCCGATATGGATGCCCGTGAACGCCCTGCTGATCCGCGCCTTGATGTCGTTCTATTTGTTCTACGGCGACAACTTCAAAATCGAGTGTCCGACCGGTTCAGGCAAGTCAATGAACCTGTTCGAGGTGGCCCGGGAAATCGCCAATCGGCTAGCCGGGATCTTTCTGCGAGACGGGTCTGGCCGGCGGCCGGTGTACGGAGGTACGGAGAAATTTCAGACCGATCCGCAGTGGAAAGATTACATCCTGTTCTACGAATATTTCCACGGTGACAATGGTGCGGGCCTTGGAGCCAGCCACCAGACGGGCTGGACCGGTGTCGTCGCGAAGCTAATCGAACTCTTCGGCCACCTTGACGGGCCGCAGTTTCTCGAGGCTGGTAAAGCAGGCGCATTCGCGCAGGACCAAGCGAAGAGATGACGACCATTTAGAACAAACCTGCTTGGCGGGGTCATCGTGTTTTTATACGGAACGTCAGACAGAAATCGCCGAAGGTTGCAGCTCGGCAAGACTGACAGTGATCTCAAAATGTCGGCTTTTTTGTCATCTCTGGTCAAACCCTAGGTGACAGCACCATCGGCGAAGACGAAAGCTCACCTGAACATCATTGACGAATCCGTGTATAAGCTGGTGGCGTTCCTCCTCCCCAGGGTAATACCTCCGAAGTAAGTATTTTCGGTCAGATCGTAACGATGGCACGAACCGATGACGTGCCCGCGATTAAGAAGGCCGGTGCTAACGTAGTTTCCGTAGCGGATGCTCCGACTACAGAAAGATTTCTCGGGAAGCCCTCGAAATGACACATTAAATTTTTCTGTCATCTCGAACCCTTCGGTTATCACTCAGGATAAACTCCGTGAGAGATCTTGACCAAACTGCATCACTACCAGAAGACCCAGCTTCAATTGACAGGAGGAAAGCAGAGAGATAGCGAGGAGACTCTTGCTTGTCGTTCGCTCCCGGCGCGATGCTTGTTTTCGGATTTCGAATTTGCTCTTGTTGAGTTGATTCGGATTTGGATACCCGGATTTCTGCTTAACGACGAACGAAAACAAGAATGCACAAGGACGGCACATCGATTCAGGGCTCCATATTACGGGTAGTAGCCCTGTTTGGCCTGCTGCTCTTAGCTCCCTGCGGCAAGAATGAAGCGCTTTCTGCTCAGGCCGGAACTGCACATGCTCTGCCGTCTTTGCCAGACGATCCTCCGCCCGCCTCTGAAAATCTGTCGTTACCGCTAAAATTCGAGCGCCATACCAACGATCTGGATGAGATGCTAAAGCGGCGCACTATTCGTGCGCTCGTCGTTATTGACCCCATCGGCTTCTTTTACGTCGGCGGTTTGCCGGGAGGCGCGATGTACGAGGCGCTACAGGCGTTTCAGAGCTTCATTAATAGGAAATTGAAAACCGGCGCCACAAAAGTGGAGGTCTCATTCCTTCCCGTAAGCATCGGCCAGATTGAGGCGGCTCTCGAGGAAGGCATGGGAGATATCATCGCCACTCTGGTAACCATCACTCCAGAGCGTCAGCGGCGTGTCGCGTTCTCGACGCCGATTTGGAGGGATGTAACCCAGATCATCGTCACCGCACCCGAGTACGGTGCGGTCTCCACCTTCGAAGCTCTTGGCGGTAAAGAGGTCTATGTCAATCCGCTCACCGTCTATTACGAAAACTTGCAGAAGGTGAACGCTTCGCTTAAAAAATCCGGCAAGGCGCCCATCGTGATCAAGGCGGCGGACAGGAACCTGAGCAACGACGATCTGATCCAGATGGTGAACGCCGGGTTGATCCCGGCGACAGTTACCGGGAGCGTGCGTGCTTTGCTTTGGTCGAGAGTTTTGCACGGCATCAAGCCGCATCCTGAACTCTCAATTGCGAGCGGCGCGCAACTCGCTTGGGTCATGCGCAAAAACAATCCCAGGTTCAAGCAATTAGTAGACGAGTTTGTTCGGACGCACGCGATGGGAACCTCCTTTGGCGACACCGTGTTTTGGCGCTACTGGGAGAACACCACGTGGGTGACGAATTCGACTTCGAAGCCGGAGATGGAAAAGTTCCGCGCCTTGCTCGCGATCTTCCAGAAGTACGCGGCGCAATATGATTTTGATCACCTGATGCTTGCGGCCCAAGGCTACCAGGAATCCAGGCTGAATCAGGACGTGAAGAGTCCAGGCGCCGCGGTGGGAATCATGCAGGTCCTGCCGAAAGACGCTGCCGCTAGTCCCATCAATATTGCGAACGTGAGTAACGCCGAGGGAAATATCCACGCGGCGGCGAAGATGCTGCGCAATATTGCGGACACCTATTTCAACGATCCCAAAGTGGATACCTTTAACCGCGCATTATTCGTGCTCGCCAGCTACAACGCAGGGCCGAACCGAGTCGCGCGCCTTCGCGAACAGGCGAAAGAATAGGGCCTGGACCCCAATGTCTGGTTCGACAACGTCGAACTGATAGCTGCCAAGGACATCGGCCAAGTGACGGTCACCTACGTCCGCAACATCTACAAATACTACGTCGCCTACAAATTAGCGCTTGAGCAGACGAAACTGCCGTAATGACGGCCGAAGAGGATTGTCCATGGAGTTACTCAAAAGATACAAGCGCGCCATCCCTCTTAACAGTCATAATCTGTGTGGCCTTGCCAAAAAAAGCGGTGGATGCAAGAGTTCACGATAGAATCTACGGTACAATGAATGTAGTACGTTACCCGGTGCTGGTTTTGGTGCTCTGTTTCTTGGGCCTGCTACTCGCGGCACGGATCGGGGTGTTATTCTCAGAAAGGTTGAGAACGGCTGAAGCCGGGGTGCGCGAAGACTTCGAAGTTATCCGGGCCGCAACGTTGACTCTGAACGGGCTCATCATTGGATTCACCTTTTCGATCGCCTTGGGCCGGTACGATCAGCGCAAGAACAACGAGCAAGCGGAGGCCAATGCTATCGGCACAGAATACGTCCGGACCGGCCTGCTGCCTGAAGTCGATGCGGCGAAAGTGCGGGCGCTACTTCTGAACTACCTCGATCAGCGCATCTTGTTCTATCGCACACGTGATGGGCAACTGCTTTCGCAGATCCATGCCCAAACTACTAAATTGCAAGCCGAGCTGTGGTCCGCGGTCCAGGTTCCGACTGTTGCGCAGCCAACACCCATTAGCAGCCTGGTGCTTGCGGGCATGAACGACGTGTTGAACTCGCAGGGCTACACGCAAGCAGCTTGGCGGAACCGACTCCCGTTTGCGGCGTGGGGGCTGATGGCGACGGTCGCCATCAGCTCCAATGTGCTGGTTGGATTCGGTGCGAGAAATCCCAAGGCGGAATCCTGGTTGCTTCTGGTGCTGCCGCTTGTTATTTCCCTCGCATTCTTTCTCATAGCGGAAATCGACACCCCGCGCGCACGCCTCATTCGCGTGAAACCAGAAAATCTCCTGAGCCTCTCTCAATCCCTACGCCTTCAATGATGGGAAATCCGGGGTATGTCTTGAGTTTGGCGATTTTTCGGCGAGCTCAGAACGCATGAGCGGGCCGGCCGAAAAAATCCGCGACGAGTCCCGCTGGCCCCCTGCGCTCGCGATACTTACAGTGCTCCTCCTGGTGGCAGTGTTACCCGGCCATGTCACCGCCTTGCCGGTTTGGGTTTCCTACTTGGCCGCGCTAGCCGTTCTTGTGCCGATGGCTGTCGTCGCGCTCACTGCGGGGAGCACACTGTGGCTCGGCATCGAGCGAAAGATGATCATACTCGTTGCCGCGGCGTATGTTGCCAACACAATCGCAGAGCTGGCGGATATGATCGGCGTCATCACGCTCCATCCGTCGGGCAACAACGCGTTTTCGCTTCTTTCTTCATCCGTAGCGATTTGGGTCGCCAACGTTCTGACTTTTTCTTTGCTCTACTGGCAAATCGATCAGGGCGGCCCCTACGCTCGGGCGAGCAAGTCTACCCAGAAGCCGGATTGGGTATTCCCGCAACCGGCGACACCTGAGGACTTGCCGCCCGACTGGCGGCCGTTGTTCCTCGACTATCTATATCTTGGATACAACACCGCGACGGCTTTTAGTCCCACCGATGCCTTGCCGCTGACGCATCGCGCCAAGATGTTGATGATGATCGAAAGCACGATCTCGCTTTTGACGATGGTGATCATCCTGTCACGCGCCATCAACATTATCCCGAGTTGAAGAACCTTATGTCTTTCATTTGAAAGAACGCGTCCCTTCCGACAAACCGTCTTGGGTTTCACGAGGTGCCGAAAAAGTGTCAAGTGACGAGGACTTCCCCTCGACACCCGGCCGTCAACCCTCGTATTATTCTCGCGCTGAGGCGCAAAGTTCGCCAAGGAAAAAATTAGGGACGAAGTGGTGCGAAAGAAAAATCGAAATCGGAGCGCGAAGCCGGTTAAGCAGGAGAAAGGACGACGGAGTTTGCTCTGGATCGGAGTCGCAGTCCTGACGCTCGCCGTCGGGGGCGGTCTGCTCTATTTCTTGAGCATGAACCTCACCCTCGCCCTCTCCCACAGGGAGAGGGAAAAAGGTGTGACGCTTTCACTTGGAGAGGGAAAGCGCGGTGCATCAATAACGGCTGAATACGTCGGCAGCAAGGCTTGCGTCTCTTGCCACGGCAAGGAGGCTGCTGAACGGGTTTAGGTTCCGCCGAAGGCGGGATCCGTCCTAAGCTCTGTGACGGATTCGGGTTTCAGCTTTCGGATTTAGAGTTTCGGATCGGATTTTTCCATATGGCGCGCCTCCTCCATATTGGACTAAAGTCCAATTTACAGCTTTTCGATTCTTCGATAGAAAGAGCGCACTCTAATCGAATAGACACCCTCGCGTAGGAGGTCGCCGAGCGGATTGCCGACTCCTATGCATCACAGGGTTGTTGGGGTCGTATAGTGTCTTCATTTCGAGGGTCCGAATAAAAAAGGAGGTAGTTATGCAAAGGGACATATTCTTTGGTGCTGTGCTCGTTGGTGATTTTGCTCTCCGGCTGCGCGACCGTCGAGGACGCAGGCCAGATTGAAGCAGGAAGAC
>DASRIZ010000214.1:0-21064 GCA_035649735.1 Blastocatellia bacterium
AAGGGTGGCACGTTACCGATGATCGCGCCCGGCAACAGTCAGGCAAGCAGGTTCTATCTCAAGCTGATCGGAAGCCAGTATGGTCCCCAGATGCCGCCGACCGGTGCGCTTCGACCTGAGCAGATTGCGATCCTCAAGACCTGGGTCGATCAAGGCGCCGAGTGGCCCGACGAGGCGTCGGGCGAGGAGCCCTCGCTGCCTCCAGACCCAAAAGCAATGCCAATTATGCGAGCGCTACGAAACGGCGATAAGCAAGCGTTCAAGAACTTGGCGCGACAAATTCCAAACCCCGGTAACTTGCGCGGGCCTGCTGGTACAACTCCGCTGATGCAAGCTGTGCTGTACGGAGACGTCGAATCGGTTCGGCTGCTGCTGGATAGCGGCGCAGACCCGAATGTTAAAAATGATGAGGGAGCGACGCCGCTGATGTGGGCGGCGAACGATCTCGAGAAGACCCGGCTGCTGCTGGATCGAGGCGCGGATGTGAATGCGCGATCCGCAGACAGCCGCACCGCCCTGCTTATCGCCGCCGGACGGTTTGGGTCACGCGAGGTTGTGAAACTGCTTCTCGATCGAGGCGCGAAGATAAACGTAAGATCACCGGGTCTTGGCGTAGAGATGACTCCGGTTGCCGAAGCCGCCAGGCTCGGCGACGAATCGCTTCTCCGCTTGCTCATCGAGCGGGGTGCCGATTTGAAAGAGGCCGGCCCCGGTCCGCTCGCTTACATCCAGTACGCGAATTGTGAGAAGTGCATCGAAGTGCTGGTCGCCGGAGCAAGCCCGGAGATCCTCAGTATGGGTGCATTGTTTTCCGCCCCGCCGAACCTGGACGCAACCGCGCTGGTTCGCTGGTTGGATCGAGGCGCGGACGTCCACGCCAAGGATCCTGGAGGCAACACCCTCCTGATGCTGGCAGCCAACTCGGACTCGATTCCGGTTGAAGCCATCAAGGCTCTTATGGCTCGCGGGGCCGACATTAACGCAAGAAATGCGGAAGGAAGATCGGCGATGGACTTTGCGAGGTTGAGAGGCGCGACACCGATCGTCGATCTTCTAAACAAAGCCGGCGCTAAGGAAGCCACGCCATTCAAATTCACCTCCGCGAAGCCACGACCTGCTGGGTCATCTCGCGAAGCAATCGCCAGAAGTCTGCCGCTTCTTCAGAAGTCTGATGCTCTTTTTCTCAAGAAGTCCGGCTGTGTCTCGTGTCATAACAACGCGCTGACCGCGATGACCATTGCCGCGGTTAGGAAACGCGGGCTTCCGGTTGACGAGCAGATCGCCCGCGATCAGGTAAAGAAGATCGCGGCATACATTGAGCTGTGGCGCGAAAGAGCGCTTCAAGGCGTCGGTATCCCCGGCGATTCAGACACGGTTGGCTACATTCTGCTCGGTCTGGCAGCCGAGAAGTACCAGTCGGATGAAGCCACAGATGCCATGGCTCGATTCATGAAAGGACAACAACATCCGAACGGGCAATGGCGGATCTTCGCCCACCGCCCGCCGATCGAATCCAGCGATATTCAAGTCACCGCGGTTTCATTGAACGCGTTGCGGCTGTACGGGCCCAAAGCGCAAGCCGCTGAGTATCAAGCCGCGGTAAAGCGCGCCGGGTCCTGGTTGATCAAATCACAGCCGCAGACTGTAGAAGATCGGGCTTTTCAACTTCTCGGTTTGAGTTGGGCCGGCCTGAACTCCAGCGACGCGAGTGTAAAGAGGGGCGTGCGAGGCCTTCTGGCGCAACAACGATCGGATGGCGGATGGGCTCAACTTGATTCGCTGCCGAGCGATGCTTATGCGACCGGCCAGGCGCTCGTTGCATTGAGCGAGGCCGGCTTGCGCTCAACCGATCCCGCTTATAAGCGTGGGATAGCGTTTCTTCTAAAGACGCAGCTAGAAGACGGGTCCTGGTTTGTAAAGAGCAGGTCCGTTCCGTTCCAGCCATTCTTTGAGAGTGGCTTTCCACACGGACACGATCAGTGGGTTTCGATGGCCGCTAGCAACTGGGCGACGATGGCGCTTGCCCTGGACCCAAAGTAACGCGGCGCTTACTGAGCAGAAATCACGAAACGAGCGCTCAAGCAAACCGGATGGACTTGTCTGCGCGTTATTGTTGACTTACTGGTCGACTCCGAAGGGAACGACTCGCTGCACCGGCTTCTTAAGACCGGGCCCCTTTACCGACACGCGCAACTCATAAACACCTGGTTTGATTCCGTTCAGGGTAAGGCTTCCGCCTACTTCGAATCCCTTGCTGTCTTTCTCCACAACACGGGGTTCCACGCCGGACCATTGACCTTGAAAAACCAGCCGGTCCGTTTGAACCACTTCGATTTGCATCATTAGCTGATCGGCTTTCAGGTCCTTGCCAGTGCCCGGATAGATCACCAGATGATAGTCGAGGTCTGCTCCCGGGTTGTAGATCATGATCCCCTGAGTCACCGCCGGCGAAAAAGACTCAACTCCCGACGCGTTCGTCACACGCGGCTGGCTTGCGCTTTGTTCTCTTGTCAACAAGATAGCGCTCAAGGTCAGCCTGCCTTTTGTAAGATCAGGTACTTCCAACCATCCCGTCGCAGTCCCCACCCGTTCCGTCGCAGGCTCCAGGACTCCAACTCGCGCTTGATAGACCCCGGGTTTGAGTGACACCCGCTCGGTGTACCGATAGCCGTTTCGCTTTGCCAGATTCAATCGCTCCGCCGTGAAGCTGCCGTTAGCAACATTTGTGGAAATGTGAACTCGCTTGCCGGTTAGATCATAGATTGTTATCGCAGTCTCGAGATCGAAAGTGTGATTCTTGTCCTGTTCACGATAACGGAGCGAGCCGGCGTCGATGTAAATCTGAATGTAGGCCTGCCCCGCGAGACTGTCGCGCTCAAAGTAGTCAGCCGAAACAGCAACCGGGATTGTGGTCACCGGGAGCGGGGCGCTCATCGCCTGAACGAGTTTTTGTCGGGGCGTAGCCGCTTGCTCTTCGGCCGTCATCTCCAAGGGCTGATATCCCCGTTGTGTCCTTATTTTGTATTCCGGGTGATCCTTCACTCGCAAAGTGATGCGGCGAAACTGTTTGCCCTTCTCGACAGGGACATCGTTCTGAGTGTGATATCCAATCGCGTAATAGAGGCGGTTATCACTCAGCGCTTTTTGAAGCCTGCCGCTCAGATCGTTGGTGTTGAAAAACGCTTCGCCTCCGGTATCTTTTGCCAAAGTCACAAGACCTAGCTGCAAGTCTCTCTCTGAGGCTGCCATGGTGGAAGGAAGATCCGCTACTTCATTTCTGATTGCCGGGTTTTCTCTCCGTCTTCCCGCCACGATGCCCGGTTGCGATGCCGGAATCATCACTGGTTGAAGCCCTTGTGCGGCAATCGAGTATATTAGGACTCCAGAACGGACGGCGCGGTTGACGGCCGGCTGCAGGTCGCCGGGCTCGGACCCTCCCGCAATACCCGCCATACTGAAACCTTCCGAGAAGATGGCGATCATGCGCTGCCCGGGCATGTCGGCTACACGTTCTACTACGCCTTTGAGAGTGTTAAGCATCACCCTTCGCCTGAATGAGGCCTCGCCGAGTATCTGGTTTGCTCTTCCGCGCACCAGTGGTTCGATGATTTCATCGCGCATCTCCCTGGGCATCATCTCCTCTGACCTTACAATCTCGATACCAAGGAACAGGCTGCGTCTGTCTCCTCGCGCAATCTGCCCCGCGAGGTAAGGGGTGAACAACGTTTCTTCCGCCGAAGCACGCCACGCGGTCAGCCTCTCGATGCCCGCCCGAAGGAGACGCCTGTCGTGGGTGAATTGTTCCATCAACCCAAGAGCGCCGCTGCTGGTGACCAGCGCAACCAGATCTCGATCCGTCATCTGTTCGTCTACGAATCGCCTCAGTGCGCGCTTGGTCTGTTCGACGTTCGTGAACGACGTATGAATCGTATCTACAAAAAGGACGATCGTGCGGGCCACATCTTTTGCCGGCGTGCGCAGCGAGCTCACGGTGCCCGGTGTTTGTGAACTTGGGGACGTGCTCACGTCCTCTACCGAGAAGAAGCTGATCTCTTGAGGGCGGTTCTCTTCGAGGATCTCGAAGTCTTCCTTCTTGAGACCGCCAACCGTTTGACCTCTCTTGTCGGTAACCACAGCCCGCAACTGTACGAGGTCTGCTCTTAGACGAAGCTGTTTTTCTTGCTCGTCATTCTTCGTCTGTGTCTGTCCAGACGACCACGACGTTTGAGATTGTGAAATGGCAATAAGGGCGACGAGCAGAACGGAGAGCGTCTTCATAGTTAGAATTCGACCCATTCGTGTCAGCAGCGCTCTATTTAATTCGTATTTTGCGAGCCGGTCTTCATGCTCAAAGCCACCCGCTCGTTTGCCGACATCACTCGGAGGAGGTTCTCACCCAGAATCTTTTTGATGTCAGCATCAGAGTAGCCGCCTTTCATCAGCTCGTAGGTCAGAGTCGGGAGCTTTGAAATGTCTTCCATTCCAACCGGCAAGCCGGTGAAAGGTACTCCGTCGAAGTCCGATCCAATTCCAACGTGATCGATGCCCGCGACTTTTACAATATGGTTTATGTGATCCATGAGAACTGAAAGCGGAGTCTTGCCTGGATCGTTCGCTTTGCGCCACGCATCGATCTCTGACTGAACCCGTTTTGGGTCGTTGGGATATTTCAGCTTGAGCTCATCCTCGATTGCTCTTGATCGCAGCGCCAGCGCAGCCTTGCGAGGATCAAGAAACCCGTCATAGAAGTTGACCATCACCACACCGCCGTTCTTTGCCACAGCCTTGAGCATGTCATCGCTCATATTGCGAGGATGGTCGGCGATGGCTCGCGCGGATGAATGCGACGCGATAACGGGCGCGCGAGTCGCAGCGATCACATCATAAAAGGTTTTATCCGCTACGTGAGAAATGTCGACCATCATTCCGATGCGATTCATTTCCTTTACGACCTCGCGGCCAAAATCCGTCAAACCGTTGTGATGTTTTACGCTGGGGTTGTTCAGGTCGCCTTCTGAATCCGCCCAGTCGTTGGTATTGGTATGGGTGAGCGTCATATACCGAACGCCCAGCTTGTAAAACATCCGCAGTGTCGCGAGGCTGTCCTCGATCGCGTGTCCGCCCTCGATTCCCATCAGCGCGGCGATCTTACCGCTTCTGGCGATCCGTCGAATATCGGCGGCGGTCGAAGCCACTTCCAGCGATTCGGGATGACGGCGCACCTGCTCGAGCACCACATCGATTACATCGAGCGCCCGCCTGGCCGGGCCTCCGCCTTCGGCGGGCTTCTTGTTTACGTATTCCTTCCCTACGTAAACCGCGAAGAACTCGGCGCTGAGTCCTCCCGCCTTCATTCGCCTAAGATCGGTATGAGTCTTGACCTTCGCGTTGGGATCATCCCCGCGCATCGCCAGGTCAAATCCATCGTCGATCAACGGGGACGTGATGTCATTATGGGTATCGATTACGATTGATTGCCGGTGTAAACGTTCGGCTCGAGATCGAAGCGCGTTATCGTCTTGCTTTGTAGGCGAAGCAACAGCCTGGCGTTTTTCCGTGTTGGTCCCGGAATCATTCTTAGCCGTCTGATCGTTGTGATCGTTCGGTGCCAAACCCGCGATTCCGGCCAAACAATTAGCACCGAGTACTGAAGACAAGCACAGCACTGCGAATCGTCCTACCGATGTTGTTGACATGTTTTTTGGGTCCTTTTACGGAGCTGTACGAAGGTCTTCACTTTGCGGTGTAAAACCCGCGACGCGATCGCACTTGAAGTCCGGGTCGTTTGACGTCAACGCGAATTGTCCTAAACGAACCCGCGCGTGCTTCGGCCTTGCTGTAGTAGGTCAAGACGAACTGCGCTCGAACCTCGCCCGCCAGGCGTCTGTATATCTCCTCGAGATCGCGGGCTTCCTTTTTCTGATCCTCATGGATTGGCGGGAAGAATGCCCGGCCGCCCGTGTCCTCACTCATAGTCTTCATAACGAACTCGCCCGCGAGATCCTGAACGCTGGCCGAGGGGGCGACGCCAGTCGAGTGTACGCCGTAGATAATGGCGTCTGACCTTTGCGCTTCGATGAGGGCTTGGGCGAGCGTAGACGTCGAAACTGTATCAGTTCCGTCCGAAAGAACCACCATTACGTGACGTCCATCGGCCGGACGGAGATATCTCGACGCCATTATCATTGCGTCGTAAAGAGCGGTCGCGCCCTGCGGCTTCAGTTGTGTCAGTGCGCTTACAAGCTGATCAATATCTGACGTCAATTGGAGCTCTATCTTTGCTTCGCTCGACACGCTCATAAGCGCGGCCTGATCGCCCGGGCGCATCACGTTTCTAAAGAATTGAGCGGCAGCGCGCTGCTCGAAGTCGAAGCGGTGGCGTATCGAGCCCGAGGTATCGAATAAGAAGATCAGCCGCAACGGGATCTGCCCTTCGCGATAGAATCCTGCGATGTCCTGAACGGTACCCTCTTCGTAAAGATCAAAGTCTTTCTGCGTCAGATCGTTTATTTGATTGCCGGCCGCATCTGTGACAGAAGTGATCACGGTAACCAGATCGGCTTTGAGCTTGAGAGGTGTATCCTCCTGCGGCTCGTCGTTCGCGCGACGCGGTCGGGTGTCGTCGGCGGGCGGCACGACAGGCCTTTTACCTTGTGCTTGCGCAGGCGGCGTCGGCTTCGGAGGTGGCGGCGGCTGACGACCCGACTGAGCGAAAGCGAATGGAAGAAGAAGCAGAGCTATTAACGGCAGGGTCGCGGCGAGGGAGAAGAACGAGGGGGAGAGGGAGCGAGAGCGCGAGGGGGCGACTCGGCGAGGGGGCGATGGGAATTGAAAATTGAAAATTGAAAATTGAAAATTGAAAATCGGCAATGATCTAGCGATTCGACAAATTTGCAATTTGCAATTTTCAATTTTCAATTTGCAATTCCCTCGCCCCCTGTCGCCCCGTCGCCCCATAGCCCAGTCGCCCACTCGCTCTGTCTCCCACACGTTTCTTCGTCTCATATCCTTGCCTCCGACGCCAGTGCTTGCGATAGATAGCCCGCGCGCCATTGTTCAAAATCCTTCAAGGCGATTTCGACTTGAAGCCGATGGCGGTCCGCCTTACGCCTAACCCTTTTCCGATCCTCCTCCTCCAACGGCGACAACAACGCGAAAGTGATATTCATGGGCTGAAAGTTTTTTGTTTCCGCATTCGCAATGTAGTTCGTCAGACTCCCCATCGCGGAGCGGCGGGGCGGCGGCAACGGCGCACGCCCGCGGGCAAGTTCGGCGGCGTGTACACCCGCCATGAATCCCGTCGCCATCGCTTCGATGTACCCCTCCACGCCCGATATCTGCCCCGCAAAAAGAACGCGGGGATGTTCTCGCATTTGCAGCGTCTCGCTGAGCACCGCCGGTGCGCAGATGAAAGTATTGCGATGAATCTGCCCGTAGCGAATGAATTCAGCCTGTTCGAGCCCGGGAATCAAACGAAGCACACGTTTTTGTTCGCCGAATTTCAGATGGTTTTGAAAGCCAACCAGGTTGTAGCTGTCGGCCATCAGGTTCTCCTGTCTGAGCTGCACGATTGCCCAGGATTGCCGATCGGTGCGCGGATCCCGCAGGCCAACCGGTTTCATCGGTCCGTAACGCAAAGTGTCGCGGCCGCGCCGGGCGATCTCTTCGATCGGCAGACAGCCTTCGAAGTACATTGTCTTTTCGAATTCGTGCAGCGGAACCGACTCTGCGGCAATCAGCGCATCGTAAAACCGATCGTACTCTTCTTCATTAAAAGGACAGTTCAAGTAGTCGTCGCCGCCTTTGCCGTACCGCGCGGCACGAAAGGCGATGTCACAATTGATTGTCTCGGCGTCGACTACGGGCGAGATCGCATCATAGAAGTAGAGCTGGCCGGCGCCGGTAAGCCGGGTAATCTCATCGGTTAACGCCGGCGAAGTGAGCGGCCCGGTGGCTATGATAACCGGCCCCGCCGACGGAAGAGTTTGCACCTCTTCACGAATCAGTTCGATGTTCGGATGCGCGGCGATTTCACGAGTTACTTCTTCCGAAAAGCGTTCGCGATCGACAGCGAGTGCCGATCCGGCGGGCACCGCCACGCTGTGAGCAACCCTTATTAGCAACGACCCGCCTCGTCGCAATTCCTCTTTGAGTAAGTATGGCGCGGTGCCGGGCTCATCGGTCTTTAAGGAGTTCGAGCAAACAATCTCACCCAGATTCGCGCTCTGATGAGCCGGCGTCGGACGCACTGGCCGCATCTCGTACAAGCGCACTTTTATTCCGCGCTCGGCAGCCTGCCAAGCGGCTTCGGAGCCCGCCAACCCTCCGCCGATTACTGTTATGGGTGACTCGTTATTCATTAGCGACCACGAAGGGAGGCTCGATGCTGTTATCCGTCTTAATTCTAGCATCCGCGCGCGAGCGCTATCAAATTTTCGATGCTACAATCACACGGGTGAACAAAGAGCGATTAAAAAAGCTGCTCGAGCAAGTCCGAGCCGGACAAATCGACGTCGCCCAAGCCGCGGACAAGTTGTCGAGCCTGCCTTATGAAGACATCGCGTTCGCGCGAGTCGATCATCATCGCGATCTGCGACTCGGTTTTCCTGAGGTCATCCTCGGTCAGGGCAAAACCGCTGAACAGATCGCTCAGATCGCCCAGCGGATACTAACAAACAGTTCGAATCTTCTTATTTCGCGAACAATCGAAGAAGTGTTTTCCCTGGTTCGCGCTCTAGCGCCTGATGCTGAGTTTCATCGTGAAGCGCGAATGATCTCGGTAGTAAGAGATCGGACTGAACGCGGTGACGGCGTGATCGCCATCATATCAGCGGGGACGTCCGACATTCCGGTAGCGGAGGAGGCGGCGGTCACCGCATCTGCTATGGGCAACCGTGTCTCTAGAATCTACGACGTAGGAGTCGCCGGCATACACAGGCTGCTGGGCGCGCGACCCGATTTCGAGTCAGCGCGGGCGATCGTTGTGGTCGCCGGGATGGAAGGAGCGCTGCCGTCAGTCGTAGGAGGAATGGTATCGGTGCCGGTGATCGCGGTGCCGACAAGTATCGGCTATGGAGCCTCTTTTGATGGGCTTGCGGCGTTGCTTGGGATGCTCAACTCGTGTGCTTCGAATGTGACTGTGGTAAATATTGATAACGGCTTCGGTGCAGGATTCGTGGCTAGTTTGATAAACCGGAAGAGGGAAAAGTAGTCGGAGGTCAGAAGTCACGGATTTATTGAAGAGCGTCGGCCTTATTTTGGAGTGCGCCGCCCTTTTTCGAATTGTGCGCCTCTTGCATTTGCGGCGGCGCTTTGTCCGACTCGAGCCGGGCCCTCCAAGCTTTCAACCCTTTCTGCGGCTTAGCACCACACTACGAAAGCGCCGCCGCACATGCGAAAGTCACGCAATTCGTAAAAGGGCGGCGCACTCCAAATAAATCGGCGACCTCTGACTACGGACTACGGACTAACTCAACTTTGCTTTCACCATGTCGCTCAATAACTTGCCGTCGATCGTTTTGCCTTCAAGCTTCGCACGAACCGACTTCATGACTGCGCCCATGTCCTTCATAGACGAAGCCCCAACCTCGGCAATTGCCTCGTCGACGGCCTGAACGATGTCTCCTTCGGAAGCTGCCGCAGGCAAGTAAGTTTGAATGATCCGCGCCTCATTCTCTTCCTTCAGAGCCATCTCCTCGCGGCCGCCGGTTCTGAACTGCTCGGCTGCATCTCGACGTTGCTTTAACAATGAGTTGAGCACCTTAACAGCTTCGCCGTCATCGACTCCTCCAGGCAATTCAGTCTCACGCAGTTTGAGCGCGGTCTTTACCATGCGAAGCGCGCTCAGCCGTTCAGCTTCTTTGGCTTTCATGGCCTGGGTAAGATCCGCGTTGATTTGATCAACAATTGGCATATCTAACTCCTTAGGTCGACAGTATACGAACCTGCGCGTTTCATTGACAAACCTCTGACCCAAACGTAACCTTTTGTTGAACGTTTTGTTGAAGGATTTCGTTTAAACGATCACCACATATGAATCAATTGGTTTATCCTGGCATAGCTCCTGAAGACGATCCCGATATTGAGATCACCTATCCCGAAGAACAGTCGACGTCGGCCGGGCTTTGGGCCGAGATGAAGTCGATCACCCGCGACATCATTTTTGCCGCGGTGATGGCGGTGTTGATCGTGGTTTTCGTGGTGCAGCCAGTCAAAGTCGAAGGCACTTCGATGCAGCCGCGTCTCGAAAACGATGAGCGTATTTTCGTCAACAAGTTTGAATACAACTTCACTTCGATCAAGCGCGGCGACATAATCGTGTTCTGGTTTCCGGACGATCCAACCAAGTCGTTTATCAAGCGCGTGATCGGATTGCCGGACGATACCGTTGACATGGACCCGTCTGGTCACATCATCATCAACGGCCAACCGATAGATGAGGCTTATCTGGCGCCCGAACGTAACCAGGCCGCGCGGTCGCGCTGGAATCAGAGCCAGTTCACTTCGGGCCAAAAAGTGCGCGTGAAGGCTCATTATTATTTCGTTATGGGCGATAACCGCGACCAGTCCAACGACAGCCGCTCGTGGGGGCTGGTGCCCGAAAAGTACATCTACGGCAAAGCGATGTTCAGATACTGGCCGCTACCGCGCATAGGCACTCTCAACAGCACCGTGGATGTCGATGATGAGCGGTAGCAGTATAGGACCTATTGGACCTAAGGACCTATACTGTTCTTCTAATGCGCTCGAGACTGACTCCCTTAATAAGACTCTTCTACAACCCGCCGCAAGCGATGATAGAAATTTCGGCCGGAGCGCCCTACGTCTTCGGCGCAGTGATCGCTTTGTTCGCAACATTCGCTTATTACGAGTTGCTCAGCGGAAGGCTTTTTGCCACCTTCACAGAACCCGCTCGAGGACGCTCACTCGGCATGACTGCAAAGTTTGCAATCATCGTCTATCAAACCGCAGTGGGAATGATGGGACAGGCTTCTCCGATCTTGTTTCTGGTCGTTGTATTCGTTCCGGCATGCTTGTTAGCAACAAGCCTGATCCATCGGCGGGCTAGCTTCAGCGTGTTGCTCAGGCAGGAATACGCTTCGCTTGTAAGCTGCGTGTTGTATAGCTGGTCGGCCGCCCACTTAATGATGCTCATCCCCGCGTCGTTTTTGTTACGGCCTGATCAAGCCGACTCATGGGTGGTTGAAGCCGCGCTAAGGCTGGTGCCTCTTCCGTACTTCATTTTTCTGATCGTGTTGGCGGCCCAGGCGGTGTTGCGCGTCGGGTACGGAGGCGCTACCGGAGTTGTCGCCCTTGGCTCTTTGTCACTATTCGCGCTGCCGCTGTTGCCACGATTGTCGTTTATTCTAACCTCACCGTTTTTGCTGATCCTGGTAATAATCCTGTTAAGGAATTTTCTGGGTGAGATGGTGAGCTCGCAGCGAGCGCGTGAAGACTTCAAGCGCAACCTCGAAGCGGCGACTTTGAATCCGGCCGACGCCTCGGCGCATTACAACCTCGGGCTCATCTATCAACAACGGCGGCAATTTGCTGAAGCGAAGGCCAGCTTCGCGCGGTCGATTGAAATCGATCCCGACGAAACCGACGCCCACTATCAGCTCGGACGGATTGCGCGTGAAGAGGGCCGGCTTGGCGATGCGATCGGTCATTTCGACGGCGTAGTGAGCCGCCGGCCGGAACACAGTCAGAGCGAAGCGTGGCGGGAGATAGGCTGGACGTACTTTCAAGCCGCGCAGTATGACGATGCCCGCGCCGCATTCGAGCGATTCATCGATAAACGGCCTTCGGATGCGGAGGGGCGCTATCGTTACGGGTTGACGCTTCATCAGCTCGGAAGGGATGATGCTGCGGCGATTGAGATGCGAGCTTGTATCGAGGCAGTGCGAACATCACCGTCTTACAAGTATCGAGCGGAGAAACATTGGGCAAGCGAAGCGGAAACGTTCCTGCGGGCGCAGGGAGTTGCTGAAAGCGGTTAGCCGTCCGAACTGACGGGGTAAAGATTGCTCGGGATATTGAAGAATATTCTTTCAACGCAAGGACGCCTCCTGACCTTTCGGCTACCGGGTGAGCAGTTTCTAAACTTTGGTAAAAGCCATTTCTGGTTTGGTCTTGTATGCACCTGGATCGTTGGGATGGGGCGATATTGGGATGACCCTAAAGCAAAACTTGTTCAACACCTCGGGCTTGGCTCCGTAATCTACATCTTTATCCTTTCGATGTTTGTCTGGGTTGTGATCTGGCCGCTCAGACCAAAGGAATGGTCCTACTCGAAGGTGCTCACTTTTGTATCGCTTACATCGTTGCCTGCCATACTGTACGCAATTCCAGTCGAGCGGTTCTTGAGTCTGCAAATTGCGCGTTCGGTCAATGCGTGGTTTCTCGCAGTGGTCGCAAGTTGGCGCGTTGGCTTGCTTATAGTTTTCCTGAAGAGGTACGCGCAGCTTGGAGGATTCCAGATTATTGTTTCGACATTGCTTCCCCTGACATTGATAGTCACCACACTGACTATTTTGAATCTGGAAAGAGCAGTGTTTGACATCATGGGAGGCTTACGCGAAGGGGGCGGCACTGCAAATGATCAGGCATACGCGGTTCTGTTTACCGTGACGTATTTCTCGGTCATTCTGTTTGTGCCGTTGCTGTTGATATACGTCGGTCTGATTGTCAACGGGTTTGTGGAGAGAAGGGCAGCAAGGTTGGTCAAATCAAAGGTCGTTTGAGCGGAATCGGATGTTAATCAGCTCGAATCACGCCCAGGCGATTGAGGAGGTATTAATTGGAAGCGATCCTGGCACTTGAAGACGGACGCGTTTGGCGAGGCCGCGGCTTCGGCGCCGAAGCCGACGTCGTCGGTGAAGTTGTGTTTAACACCTCGATAACCGGCTATCAGGAGATCCTCACCGATCCGTCCTACTGCGGGCAGATAGTGACAATGACCTACCCGCTGATCGGGAACTACGGCGTCAACGACGAAGACGCGGAGTCGCGACGCATTTTCGCCGAAGGCTTTATCGTCCGGGAGCTCTCGCGTACCCACTCAAACTGGAGGGCCAGCCAGTCTCTTGACCAGTACCTGAAGTCGGCCGGCGTGCCGGGAATTTCGGACATCGATACCCGCTCGCTTGTCAGGCATATCCGCGAACGAGGCTCAATGCGCGGCTGTTTATCTACTAGGTTGATCGACGAACACGCAGTTATCGAAAGCGCTCGCAGCGCGCCCGAGATGATCGGCTCGGATCTGGCTTCTGTCGTCACCTGCAGCGAGTCTTATGAATGGACCGACGATCAATCTTATGCTTACGGCTCACCGAGCTTGCTCCATCCAGCAGCGCCGGTCGAAGCCGGCGGACTGCGACGGGCACCGAGGTTTCACGTTGTCGCCTACGATTTCGGCTTAAAGCACAACAGCCTGCGAAACCTTGCGGCGCTTGGCTGTCGGGTGACGGTAGTCCCTGCTCACACATCCGCAGACGACGTGATCGTACTCAAGCCTGATGGGGTCTGGCTCTCCAACGGACCCGGTGATCCTGAGCCGCTCACCGGAGTGGTCGCTAACATAAGAAAGCTGATCGGTCGTTATCCGATCTTTGGAATCTGTTTGGGTCACCAACTGATGGGGCTTGCGGTCGGCGGAAGGACCTATAAGCTTCCCTTCGGGCATCACGGTGGAAATCAACCGGTGAAGGATCTGACCACCGGCCGGGTGGAAATCACCGCGCAGAACCACGGCTTCGCGGTGGACGCCGACTCCCTGCCCTCCGATTGTGAGGTCACTCACATAAACTTGAACGACAACACTGTTGAAGGGCTCAGGCATCGAAGCCTGCCGGTCTACTCGGTTCAGTATCATCCGGAGGCCGGACCCGGGCCGCACGATCCTTCGCATCTGTTTGACAAGTTCATCGAAGTGATTGAGACCAACCTAAAACAAAAGATCGAGGTGTAATAATAGCCACTTAAGCGGGCTTGTCGTTCCCGAGGTTTTTGGGGGTTGGTTTTTGCCGCCACCTGAGCCGCTTCTCCGCAAAAACGCGCCGCCAGTCTGTCTTCGTGAAAACGTAAATTACCAGCAAGCCGAACAACTGGGAGGCGACGAAGTAGTAGCTAAAGAACGACCTCGAAGTCACGGACTCGTAATTGAGCAGTTGAGCAACGGTTGAGGCGGTGAAAGCAAAAAAGGCGTAGCTGACCAATCGGCCAAGCAGAAACGGAATCGCAATGAGCGTTAGCTTGAGCGCCGTCAGCCCGTAGGCGATGAACAGATGATTCGATGGAAAAGGGCTAAAAGCATAGAACAGAAAAAGGCTGAAGGTCAGCTTTGCATTGCTCTCCAGGCGTTCTTTGACTGCGTCGATGTTGCTCCTTGTGTCGTCGCCGAGGAACTTCTGTCGTACTATCACCCGAGAAAGCTTTGCCAGGGTTAGCCTTCCGAGCGTAGCGGCTACAGCCCCCACGATAGCCAGAACAATAATATTCGATTCATAAGTGATAGCAATGAAAGACAATACCGTCCAGGTCGGTGGCGCAAAGATCGGGATAATGTTTAGGACAAAGATCACTAGGGAAATTAATAGAAACGCAACAACTTTGTGAAGCAATTCTGTCATAGAATATCTCGAAAGATAACACACTGGAAAACGGAGCAGAGACCCGCGAACCGGCTAAACAGTTGCACTCGAGTTGCGTAACAACGCAGCAAAAAAGTGGCAGCAACGTCAGGCCACCTGCGCGAATCTTAAAAAAGGCTCGTTATCCTTTGAGCTATCAAAACACTAAGTAAAGAGGTATCTGTAAATGACAACTAGACGACTGCCGCGGAAGAGCTTGCAGACAGCCCTGCTTGCGTTATTCATTAATCTGATCGTGGTTGGCTCCGTGTCGGCCGAATCATCAAAGAGCACTAAATTCCAGAATATAAAGATAAAGAATTTTGGCCAAATGGATGAGCGATTTTATCGAGGCGCGCAACCGCAAGAAGGTGATTATGAAAGTCTGGCTGCGCTGGGAATCAAGACAATCATCGACTTGCAGGACGAGCCCACGAGCTATGAAAAACGCGCGGCGGAATCCGCGGGAATGCGCTACGTGAATATTCCGATGAGCGATTCAAAGCGGCCGAGCGACAGTCAGATCGAACAGTTCCTGAAGCTGGCAAATGATCCGGAGACGGGCGCCTTTTTTGTACACTGCAAAGGCGGTCGGCATCGCACCGGTGTGGTGGGCGCCGTTTATCGACTTCAAAATGGCTGGGACTTCGACAAGGTCTATAAGGAGATGAAGGACTACGATTACTACAGTCGATGGGGACACGGAGAGCTGAAGGACTACGTGGAGGACTATTCAGGGCACCTTAAGTCGATCGTGGTATCGACTGGCGCCTCCTCGTCAAGCAAATAGAGCTTCCCGCAAACGAGATGAGGTAGCCTAGACTGTCCAGTCTGCGCCCGGTCATCAATCTCCCCGAAACTCCCGCAGACTGGACAGTCTACGGTACAAAAGACCGCTTTCGATTCGAAAGCGGTCTTTATACTTTTTACTGCTCATCTTTTACGGCTCGACATTCGGACGAGCATCCAGCCTCTGTAGCTCGCTTATGCGTTTGCGCATCGTGCTGACGTAGATCTCCGTTTCAGAAGCATTGAAGCCGCCCGCTCGAAACGCGTCCGCGAGCTGTTTATCTGAAAGCCTCGCAAGCAGATTACCCATCCACTGAGCGTTGCCGACGGTCACACCTTTCACCACACTTCTGCCGCGTTTGCGTTCGTGGTTAAAAACAACTTCCCCGTCGCGCACTTCTTTGATAAAGGCCTCCTTGCTGAACTCCTCTGGGTTTCCCTTTCCTTTCTTGTTGCCCGGTAGTTTGTCCGGTGGAAGATCATTCAGGAACGGTAAAGGTACCTGATTCAAAAAGGAGCCTGTTGCTCCCAACGTCGCACCAAGATCGCCCACATAATAGATGCTTTGCGTCTGGCCTCCCGGCCCCTGACGCACCACGATCTTGTTGTTGTCGGTTTTGACGTCCCAGTTCTTCAACAGGGCGATGAGCACCTTGAGCCCATCCATCTCGCGGGTGCCAACAAACGGATTCGAGTCCCACGACCAATTGCCCGCCTCGTTGGAACCATCGTTGTTCCGTTCGAATCGCACGTTCCTTACGATGGCCTCTTCGTAACCCTCGATACGGGCTTGTTCGACAAAGTAATTCTGATCGGCGTGGTAGCCGGCGGCCCATACGATTCGAGTGGCAGTTGTTTCGGGCTTGGCTTCCGGTCCGAACTTTACTGTCCACTCGCGGCCCTTGTCATCTTTGACGATGATCTTTTTTTGAGTGCCCGACGTCGACTTGCGGATAAAGGTAAACTTGCCTGCGGGATCGGGTACGCCCTCCCGGCCACCCGGTCCGTAGAACAAATCGCGCTGCTCGATGTCCACCGGTTCTTCCCATAAGAAGGGCTGCCCCGCACTCGCGTCGAGCTGTGTGCTGCCGGCTATCTTCTTGCCTACACTCTTTTCTTGCGTGCGGCTTGATTCGTTTTGTTGCGGCTGAATCGAGCTCTGGCTACGCGCTTCGACGTCGGCGAACAATGGAGCGATCAAAAGACAGACGATCGCGAACACAGATAAAGCTCGTTTTGGCATCATAACGTTTCACCTCGCACTATATTCATTCCCACGACGGGATTTCCGTACCGAGGTCGGAAATCACTTCACCTTATCGGCCCCGGCGGCTTCCATTACTTTGCGCGCTTGCCCAGCGCGGTCGTCGTGAGTGTAAACGCCCACCAAAATCCCGCCCTGCTCGATGTGTTCGTTAAAGAATCTGGCCTCGTGTTCGGGGAAACCAAGTCCGATCAATGCGCCGGTTACTCCGCCCGCCGCGGCGCCGGCCCCGAGACCCGCCAGTGTCGCAACAATCGGCCCTGCTGCGACCAACGCCAGCCCGGGCACAGCCAGGACACCGGTTGCGACCAGACCCGCAGCAACAGCGCCGAGGACGCCCCCGATGGTTCCACCTGCCGCGGCGCCTTCAGGAGCCTTGCTGGCCATCGCAAGTCCGAACTCGCGACCCTGCGTAGCGTCGCTCATCAGCAAGCTAATATCGTCTCGTGACCAACCGTGAGCCAAGAGGTCTTCAACCGCCCGCTCGGCGTTTGAACGCGATTTAAACAATCCGGTTACTAATGTAGCCATTAAATGTTCCTCCTTTGAATTTAGACAGTCGTTCAACATAGACGCCGCAACATTGGTGCCAATCAAGAGCCTTCGTCGAAAGTCAAATCCAGCGCCTAAATACTGTGTTCTATTGCTCAATCATCGTGTGACCGGTGGGCAAGAGGATCGCCGGAGCGTCCTCTTTCAGTACAAGCCGCGGAACTTGTTTGTACGGAATCATAAGGTGGTGTTAAGGCTATAGGAAAGCTGACCGCCCCGAATCGTCGCTGAGAGAATCGCATTTGTCTTTGGAGTGCGCCGCCCTTTTCCGCATTCAACGCCTTTTGCATGCGTGGCGGCGCTTTCGTAGTGTGGTGCTAAGGCCCCTTTACGAATGTTGACACGAGGCGATAAGTGGCGACCTTTTGTTCCTCTTGGATTACCACAAGAGGCTTTTCGGGGATCTTAGCGTCATACTACAAAAGCGCCGCCACGCATGCGAAAGGTGTGCAATGAGAAAAGAGCGGCGCACTCCAAATAGGTGTTGAATGCGTAAAGGGCGGCGAAGCCCGAATAGCTATCTGACGAGGTGGTATTCTGTCTGGCGTTTCAAAACCCACGATGGGCGCCCCGCTTCATCGATAACGGCGTCTTCTTCAGCCCCTACCCAGAGCTCCTTGCCGCCCCACTCGCTAACTGGAGTCGTAGCCGAAAGCTCGATTGAAAACCAGGTTCCCGGCACAATCAGCACGTCGCCCCGCCCCGGTACCCCTTGCTGTCGGTCCCATAAGCCGATTAGCGGTCCAGCGCCGTGACCGTGATCTCCAATCGGGTGAGTGTATACCGTTCCGTTGATCCCTTCCGCTTTCATTGCGGCCAGCGTATCCGCAAGCACTTCGTTGCCGGAGCGCCCCGGCTTCATTCGGTCCATCAAAAGGTCCTGAAGTCGGTTCGCACTCGTCAGCGCTCGCTTGATACCTGGTGGAACGTCGGTCTCGCCTTCTCGCAACACGTAGCCCATGTGCTGAGTGTCAGTGTTCAATCGCATTGCCGTTATCCCGAAATCGACGTGCAGCACGTCCCCGCGCTCGATCAGCACCGGCGCGTCTTCAGCGAGCAGATTAACTCCGGTTTTCGAGGGTTTTTGAACTCGCACTGAGGGCTGAAACCAAGTGCCCAGTCCCAGATTATTCACTTGCTGCCGCAGCCACCACACCACGTCCTGATTCGTAGTCTTTCCCGGTGTGATGACTTCGTTTGAAAACCCGCGCCCAATCAGCCAGTGAACAGTCTCCATCATCTGGCGATAGACCGGCACCATTTCAGGCAGGCGTATCGCCACATATTCAAGAGCTAGATTCTCGGCGCGAACGATTCGCTTAGAGTATTCGGGTCCGAGGGTGGTTTCGAGTTTTTCGCGTTCACCGGCTGAAAGTCCGTCCGAGAATGCATGGGTGTGCGAGATGTCGATCGCAATCGTCGAGGGCTTGCGCTCTTCGATGAGCTTTTTGAGCAGCACCCATTGACCTTCACCGTAGATCTCGCGGCCTTCGACTTCAGGGTCTCGATACACCGTGTACAACCCGCCGTTGGAGCCGCCGCCAAGCGCTAATCGCTCGATGCCCTTCTCTTCTCCGCGATCGAAGAATACATAGATGGTGCGTCGCCGGGCCGCAAAAACAGTCGGCGAGACAAGCGAAAAAAACACCGGGTCTTCGTTGTACTCGCGACAGATAACCAGCCACATCGAGACTCCGTGCTTGCGCATCAGCCGGGGGAGCACCCGCTCCAGCCGGAGCTTTAACCATTGCTGCTGGATTCCGGCCTGCTGGCGCAACGACGGAAGCGGCTTCGGCGAATCGGCGGCAATTGAGTTGGCGATCAGTACGGTGGCTAGAATCGCAAGGCTCAATAACTTTTTCATCGGGACCTCAAGTAGAACCAAAGAATCCGACGGAAGCGTTCATTAGAGCGGTTAGTGTTCATTGGACCTCATATCACGTCGGCCGTGAGCGCGTCGAGAAAAACATTGAAAACGCCAGCAATACCCCCAACTTCAGTTGGGGGTTCTTTAGATTTAGCCTAGGTGCTGCGTCATCAGGCTTTCCGATCCTGCGCGTTGTAGGCCCGTAGTCTCACTCACGAGTCAAATCCGCACCGCTGTGAAAATGCATTGTTGAAAGTCCCGTGTGGATTCATCAGCGCGCGGACTTCGAGCCACTTATCCAGCATCGGATACATTTTTCTTATCAGATCCTTTCCGCCCGAAAGGTAGTGAATCTGACCCCAGTGCGGCCGTGCGCCAAGCTGGATCAACGCCTCTTCGATGTCCTTTAGTATCTCAAACCCGCCGTTGGTCGGGTCGATCATTGGGACCTCGATCATACAGGTGTCGCGACCGTACATCATCGACAGATACAGATCGTGTTTCGCGACGAAGCGGAGGGAAAACGGCACCGAGTGATATATCTTCCTGGCCGCGCGGTTGCGATCGGCAAGCTCGATGATTTTTTCTACCGCGGCGATATGCGACTGGTCAGCGATAGGCAAAGCCAGTTCGCTCGAATAACCATCGACATAGTTCGGAGCGCCGAGGTCCAGAACCTTATAACTCTTGCCGACGTAATCTTGATCCTCGAGTGCCTTTATCGAATTCTCAATAGTCTTCGGAGCCGAGCCGGCGAACAGCCGCAGCTTAAGGCTTTCCAGCTTTCCGAAGAGTTTAATGAGCGGGCGAGGCAAAAAAGAGAATCCCACCGACAAAGGGCTGCGATTCGCCTTTTCCGGTGACGGGTGATGCGGTTCCGGTATCTCGTTTCGACTTGTCACCAAACAGGTGTGATCGCCGTTGAGCTTGTAGGGATTGACCAGGACTTCATAGTGTAGATTCTTGTGAAGCACCTCGCCGTTTAATAAGTCTTCCTTGACCAGTTTCCAGGGGCTCACGATCCGGGCCTCGCTGAGCCAGTGTTTATCTCTAACAGCGAGGGTCACCGAATAGACAACACCCATACAACCCAGTCCGACCACAACCGAGTTAAACAACGCGTCATCCTGTCGCAATTCTACTTCGCTGTTCTTGCTTCTGAACCGATCGGCATCGGTAATACCGTCTGAACGCTCGATGCGGTACACTTTCCCTTCGCCGGCGACGACCACGATCGATCTCACTGCGCCGGCCAGAGACTCAAGACTGAGCCCCGACCCGTGAGTGGACGTCGAAAGCGCGCCGACGATCGTCTGCGCGGTGTGTCCCCCCATATTGAAAAGGGCAAGCCGCCGCTGATCCAGCTCTTCATTAAGATCGACGATCCTGATACCGCACTCAACGTCGACAAGCGTCGATCTCCGCGCGCCCTCCTTTAGTATTTCAGCATCCAGCGGAAGGACCTTCTTCAATCCGTGGGTGTCGATTAGAAAATCATCGGTGAGGGCGACATCGGAAAAGGAGTGGCCCGAACCCACCGCTCGGACTCTGAGATTTTCGGTCTCCGCGCGCTTGATGATCGCAACAATCTCCGCGAGCGTCGTCGGACGAAAGATGTTCAAAGGAGACGCGCTTTGGTTGCCGATGCAGTTACGCCACTGTTGTCGCGGACGATTGTCGCCCATGATCCAACCTCCGGGAGCCTTGGATACCGCTGTCGGCGAGATGCCGTCAAATCTGCGGACTTTGCTGCCCTGCCTTCCGCCTCCTGCCTTCTGCGTGCTGCCTTCTGCTCTATCTTCCTTCCAGCATCCTCGTCGCAGCCTCAACCTGCGAAGTCAGCGCCTTGATAACGTCGCTCGCTTTCTTAATCTCCGCGTCGACCTCGTTCCACTGCTTTTCTTCGATCGCTTCGCGCACACCCGGAATCGTCTTGACTCCGTATCCGGTGTAAAACCCCGG
>DASRIZ010000215.1:0-3407 GCA_035649735.1 Blastocatellia bacterium
CACGCCGTTGTTCGCGAGTATCCCAACCGAAAACCCGTGAATATAGGCGAACCCGGTGACCAGCGTCGTTCCGTACTTCGACTTGAATTCTTCGAACTTCGATCCGTCAGTAATCCGAGCGATGACCTCGCGGGACTCGAAAGGAACTCGAACATCAGCCGAAGCGATTCCCAACAACTCGTCCCCTGGATAGAGCGGTTCTTCGACCGCGCGGAGCCGTGGTTTTGGCGGTGCGTCAGAATAGTGGCTGACGATGTCTCTCGCGAGCCGCAGCCCATCGAGTTCATCCTCCGCGAGATAGTCAGACAAGCCTGATATCCGGGAGTGCATCTCTGCTCCGCCCAGCGATTCTTCATCTACAACCTCACCGGTCGCCATCTTCACCAGCGGCGGTCCGCCCAGAAAAACCTGCGCCTGTTTCTTGACCATTATCACGTAGTCCGACATCCCAGGCAGATATGCGCCGCCGGCGGTTGAGTTGCCGAACACGACGGAGATGCTGGGGATACGCATCCTGGACCGGCGAGTGATCTCGCGGAAGCCTCGCCCCCCAGGCACGAAGATCTTTGCTTGAACCGGAAGATCCGCGCCCGCCGACTCAACAAGGCTGATGCTGGGAAGGTGGTTATCGGTTCCAACATCCGACAGGCGGCGATTTTTGAGCTGTCCGATCTCGCTGACTGCGCCGCCTTTGACGGTTGCTTCATTTGCAATGATCAGACACTCGCGGCCCGAGACCAGACCTACGCCGCCGACAACCCCGGCTCCAATAAACTCGTTTTCCATGCCGATGCCGGCCAACGGTGCGATCTCGAGAAAATATGAACCTTCATCGAGGAGCATTTCGATGCGCTCGCGAGGGAGCAATCGTCCGCGCGACAGGTGGCGTTTGACGTATTGCTCACCTCCGCCTTTTGTCGACCGCGCTAGCTCGGCTTTGAGTCTCTCAACCGCCGATGAATTGGCGGCGTAGTTAGTCTGATAGGTCTCGTCTTGGGGATTGACGACCGTTTTGATCGTTTGCATGTCTTTGCCGTCGCGTTGCGATGCTTGATGAGAATTGGTAGCCTAGCGAAGCTCTGAGACAGTAATGAACGCTGTTTTCCTTGTCAAGAAAACGGGTCTTTGCGACTTGGCGGTCCTTGGCGTCTTTGCGCTGAAGAGTGCCTTCCAATGCTGTGAAAGCCGAAGGGCGGGTTCAGCGCAAAGACGCCAAGGACCGCCAAGACGCAAAGAGATAGCTGACGGTTTGAAAGTTCACGGAGGAGCGGATGGGAATCAACAGCAACCGGGCCATCTGGGAAGCTGAGAGACGCGGCATCGATCTGATCGACACTACTATCGGTGATCTGTTCGACCGTCAATGTCAGGCGAATGCCGATAAGGTGGCTATTGTCTACAACTACCCCGAGATCGGCCTCGATCTCCGTCTGACCTATTCCCAATACAAACACGAAGTGGATCGGCTCGCAAAAGGCCTGCTGGCGCTTGGAATCGAAAAAGGCGAACACGTCGCGGTGTGGGCGACTAACATTCCAGAATGGGTGTTTCTGGAAATCGCGCTTGCGAAGATTGGCGCAGTGCTCGTAACAGTCAACACCAACTACCGGCGAGCCGAAATCGAGTACGTCCTGCGACAGGGTGACGTAACCACGCTGTTTATGATCGAGGAGTTTCGCGGCAACTCTTACGTCGATTCGATGCACAGCGTCGCGCCCGAGCTCAAGCGCATTGATGATCCGGTTCACAATCAGCTCGACTCCGCGGCGCTACCCGATCTGAAGCGCGTTATTCTGATTGGCAGCAACCCGCAACCGGGAATGATGCTCTACTCTCAAGTGCTTGCGCTGGGAGAGCAGGTCTCTGACGAGTTACTCAACGCGCGGCAGGCGAACCTCGATCCGCACGACGTTATCCAGATGCAATACACCAGCGGCACGACCGGGTTCCCAAAGGGTGTGATGCTGACGCACTACGGAATACTCAACCAGACTCACGTAACCTGTTCCATCGCCGAGCTTCGGCAGACTGAGCGGTACGTCACCGCAATGCCTTTCTTTCACATAGCAGGCTCTGTGGGTGCAATCATGTTTTCGCTGTACCTTGGCTGCACACTCATTCCATTGATCTCGTTCGATCCGGAGAAGGAGTTGAAGCTGTTTCACGACGAGAAGGCGACGTTTTCATTCAACGTCCCTACGATGCTCGTGGCCATGCTGAACCACCCGCGGTTCGTCGCCGGAGAGTTCGACCTCTCGTCGCTTCGAGAGATCATCACCGGCGCGACACCGGTGCCGGTTGTGGTTATGGAACAAGTGAAAGCCAAAATGGGCGCCGATTGCACAATCGTTTTTGGGTTGACTGAATCCACCGGCGCAGTGACCGAAACTATTCAGAGCGATAGTTTTGAGTTGAAGTCTTCAACGGTCGGAATTCCTCTTCCACATTTGGACATCAAGATCGCGGATGCGCTGACCGGGGAGCCGGTTGGATTCGGCGAATCGGGCGAGTTAATGGCGCGTGGTTTTTTGGTAATGAAGGGTTACTACAACATGCCCGACAGGACAGCCGAAGCTATCGATGGAGATGGCTGGCTACATACCGGAGACTTGGCGACGATGAATTCCGACGGGTACATAAACATCGTCGGCCGGGTAAAGGACATGATCATTCGCGGCGGCGAGAATATTTATCCGGCGGAGATCGAATCATTTCTGATGCGTCATCCGGGCATCGCCGAGGCTCAAGTTGTAGGCTTGCCCGACAGCTTTATGGGAGAAGAAGTGGCTGCGGTGATACGAGTCAAGCCGGGCTCGTTTGAGAACGATGAAGAAGTGCGTCAGTACTGCCGCGATGGAATCAGCAGGCACAAGGTTCCGAAGTACATACGGTTCACGATGGCGTTTCCGCTGACTTCGAGCGGCAAAGTAAAGAAGTTTGAGCTGAAGGAACAGCTCATCAAAGAACTCGGGCTGGATGACATTGCGAAGCAACGAACAGCCTAGCTAATTCAGGCTCGTACTGGGCATTTGCCACCTCATTTTGGAGTGCGCCGCCCTTTATCGCTTTCAGCCACTCTCGCATGCGTGGCGGCGCTTTTCTTCTGCAAGGCTAGGATGCAGGTGACATCGAGACCATGAAGACCATCAAAATCGCAAACGGGCAAGGCTTCTGGGGCGACTCGCAGGAAGCGCCGGTCCAACTCGTCGAACGGGGATCGATCGACTATCTCACCCTCGATTATCTCGCTGAGATCACGATGTCTATCATGCAGAAGCAGCGAGCGCGCGACCCGCGCTTCGGCTACGCGCATGATTTCATAGGAGTGATGTCCCGGATACTTCCCTCCTGCGTCGAGAAAAACATAAAAGTGGTAGCCAACGCCGGCGGCGTTAATCCCCAATCCT
>DASRIZ010000216.1:0-6744 GCA_035649735.1 Blastocatellia bacterium
AAACTCGCCCAGTACAACCAGCCGTTAGTTGTCGGTCACGAAGTCGTCAGTCTTCCGTCGGCCTCTGCGCTTGCCATACAACGCACGGAACTCGCCGGCCGTCAGCCCGCGCCGAAGATGCTGGCGGTGATTGCGGACCCCGTTTTTGATCGTTCCGATGTACGCTTCACCACACCTGCGACCGAGGTCAACGAGAGGCAACAAGCCGAGACGATCGCCGCCGACGATGCTCGCGGCATCGAACATCTCGCCGAAGAATCTTATGACAACTCTAGTGTGGCGACACGCAGAAAGGTCATCCCGCGCCTGCCTTTCACTCGACAAGAAGCGACAGGGCTCCTCGCGCTCACGTCGAAGAGCTCAAGCTTTGGCGCGATCGACTTTCAGGCGAGTCGCTCAAGCGTGCTGAAGGGCGACCTGAGTCAATATCGCTATGTGCATTTCGCCACCCACGGGGTGTTGGACAGCGAACGACCAGGACTTTCATCGCTGGTGCTCTCGATGATTGATGCGCAGGGCAAACCGCAGGACGGCTTTCTGCGAGCCAACGATATCTACAACCTGAAGCTGCCGGCCGAACTTGTGGTGCTGAGCGCCTGCCAGACGGGGCTCGGCAAAGAGATCAAAGGAGAAGGGCTGGTGGGACTGACTCGAGGCTTTATGTACGCCGGAGCCGCGCGCGTCGTCGTCAGTCTGTGGAGCGTCAATGACAAAGCGACATCCGAGCTGATGACGAAGTTTTACCAGAAGATGCTGAAGCAGGGCGTGCGCCCGGCGGCAGCTTTGCGCGCGGCACAGGTCGAGATGTGGAAGCAGAAGGCATGGCAATCGCCTTACTACTGGGCAGCGTTTATCCTGCAGGGCGAGTGGCGATGAAGTGATTGGGGAACTCCGTCAGGAGTTCGATGTTTATAGAGCGATGTGTGTACACGTTCCGAACTCCGTCAGGAGTTCCATGTTTATAGAGCGATGGTGTGTACACGTTCCGAACTCCGTCAGGAGTTCCATGTTTTAGCCGGCCTGCTAACACATTTCACTCCTGACGGAGTGAGGATTCCTGCCGACTTCGTTACTATAAACATGCAACCACTCCGTGGTTGGGACAAAAATTACGCGCTCCTGAACAGATTTGCTCGTGAAATCCCCCTTACCCGTTAGGAGAAACAGTATGCTGATCGGAAAACTGCGATGGTTGCCTTTGGTTTTTTGTCTACTCTCGGTGATTGCACACGGGCAGGAAATGAAACTGGAACCGAGCAACGCGGTCGAGCGCGAGATCGCGGGCGGCGAGTCGCATACCTATAAAGTCAGCCTCACGCAGGGGCAGTTCGCACGCTTCCGGTTAGACCAGCGAGCGATTGACGCGGCGTTGATTCTGACAGCGCCCGACGGCAAGCCCATGGTTGAGATGAACCTGACCCGTGCGGGTGACGAAGAGTCGCTCTCGCTCGAAGCAGCGTTAAGTGGCGACTATGGGCTAACGGTGCGAGTCGGAGGTCTTGCGACGTTACGCGGGACATATCGGCTTGAAGCGGTAGTGAAGGCTGCGGCTACAACGCGTGACAAACAGCGAATTGCCGCCGAGTCCTTAATGATTGAAAGCGAGAAGCTGGTTCCGGAGGGAGGCAAAGCTGCGCCAAAGATAATCGACAACATGCAACAGGCGCTACGTATTTGGCGCGAACAGAATGAACCATCCTGGGAAGGCTGGTCGCTGAGCAGAATCGGATATGCGTATTCCGACATGAGCCAACAGGAGAAAGCGATTGAGTATTTAGGGCAGGGACTGAGCGTCTTTCAAGCAGCGAAGAATCGCAGCGGCGAGGGAGAATCGCTCCTCCGTTTAGGGGTTGTGTATATAAGGCTGACTCAATATGAGAAGGCCTTTGATCAGCTTCAGAGAGCGCTGGTAATCAACCGGGAGATAAAGAGCCGGGCGGGGGAAGGCCGAACGCTGGTTATGATGGGACAGGTACTTGTCCACCGGGGTCAGCACGAAAAGGCTATCGAGTATTTCGCGCCTGCTGTTGGAATCAATCAGGAAGTCCAGGATGGGCGTCAGCAGGCCGTCGTCCTCTTTAGTCTGGGCAATGCGTATCTGGGACTGAGCAAATTTGAGAAAGCGATCGAGACGTTTGAGCAGGCGCTGTTGATCTCACAGGAGATTAAGAACCGGCTTTTTGAAGCAGCTGCTTTTGCAAATCTGGGTGCTTCCTACGCAAACACGTACCGTACCGCGAAAGGAAATGAATACATAGAACAGGCGCTCGCAATCTATCGAGAGTACAAAGAACGCGGTTCAGAGCTAAATATGCTCATCAATGTGGGCAGTAATTATTCGACCCTTTTCCAATATGAGAAAGCGATCCCCTATCTGGAAGAGGCGCTGGCGCTCGCGCGGGAAATAAAAAACCGATGGCAGGAAGGTCGTGCTCTGGAGCGACTGGGAATAATTTATCTTAACCAGCGAGAATTCGAGAAAGCGATCGAGTTTATTGAACCGTCGATCGCAATATTTCGAGAGATAAAGGCGCGCTCCTTTGAAGCGTCTGCGCTCAGCGCGTTAGGGGCTACATATTATGAAGTGAAGCAGTTTGAGAAAGCAATTTTCCATCAAGAACAGGCTCTGACAATCAGCAGGGAAACAAATGATCCGATCAACGTGGTGTCGTCACTTTATCACACCGCGCGAGCTGAAAACCGTCGTGGGGATTTGGCGCGAGCGCAAAAACTTACTGAGGAAGCCATCAAGCTTGCCGAATCACTGCGAGCCGAACTCGGCAGCACAGAATTCCGCTCGGCCTACCTGGCCTCCGACTCTGCCCAGGGATCATATCGGCTTTACACGGAGGTGCTGATGCGCCAGCACCAGGCCCAGCCGACTAAAGGGTTTGATGCCCTCGCCGTTGAGGCCGCCGAACGCCAGCGCGCACGCAGCCTGCTCGACCTGCTCTCAGAAGCCAACACCGATTTGCGTAAGGGAGTAGACCCTATACTAATCGAACGCGAGCGCGCGCTGGCCAAACAACTCAACGACAAAGCCCGGACGCAAACCAGAACGCCGGAGCAGGCCGCCGTGCTGAAGTTAGAAATTAGTCAGCTTGAAAACGATTACGAACGGGCGCAGGTTGCCATCCGCAAAGCCAGTCCGCGTTATGCCGCCCTCACCCGGCCGCAGCCGCTCAAGCTTGGTGAGATCCAAGGTCAACTCGACGCCGACACCCTGCTCTTGGAATACGCACTGGGTGAAGAACGCAGTTATTTGTGGGCAATATCGAAGGATTCAATTAAGAGTTATGAATTGCCCAAAGAAGCAGAGATCACACAGAGCGCACTTTCCGTTCAAGAGATGCTGACGTCGCGCAGCACAGCGAAACGCGGGGAATCGGCTCTCGAACGTCAGCAGCGAATCAAGCAAGCCGAAGCCCAGCTCCCTTCGGCCGCCCAAGCCTTGAGCCAGACCTTGCTCGCTCCAGTCGCCGCCGAGCTTGGCAACAAGCGGCTGGTCATCGTCGCCGACGGCGCGTTGCAATACATTCCGTTTGCCATGCTGCCTGAACCGATCAGCGCGAGGGTTGCCAATTCGCAATCCGCAATCCGCAATCCGCAATCGCCTGCGCCGCTGATCGTCAACCACGAAATTGTCAGTCTGCCGTCGGCCTCGGCGCTGGCGATTCAACGCGCAGAACTGGCGGGCCGTCAGCCCGCGCCCAAAATGCTGGCGGTGATTGCTGATCCCGTTTTTGATCGCAGCGATGTACGCTTCACCACACCCGGGACCGTGGTGAACGAAAAGCAACAGGCCCTGACGATCGCCTCCGACGACGCGCGGAGCCTCGAACATCTCGCCGACACATCTGATGACAAGTCCGGTGTGACGACGCGCAGATTGGTCATCCCGCGACTGCCTTTCACCCGTCAGGAAGCGACTCGCCTGTTGGCTCTCACGCCGAAGACATCGAGCTTTCAAGCGATGGATTTTCAGGCCAATCGTGAGACTGTGCTAAAGGGCGACCTTGCGCAATATCGTTATGTGCATTTCGCTACGCACGGCCTGCTCGACGCTGAGCGACCGGGCTTGTCCTCGCTGGTGCTTTCGATGGTTGACCAGCAAGGCAAACCGCAAGACGGTTTCCTTCGCGCCAACGACATCTACAACCTCAAGCTGCCCGCTGAACTTGTGGTCTTGAGCGCCTGCCAGACTGGGCTCGGCAAAGAGATCAAAGGCGAAGGGCTGGTGGGACTTACTCGCGGGTTTATGTATGCCGGAGCCGCTCGAGTAGTTGTCAGTCTGTGGAGCGTTAACGACAAAGCTACCGCCGATTTAATGACCAGATTTTATGAGAAGATGCTGAAGCAAGGCGAGCGACCGGCGGCAGCTTTGCGCGCGGCACAAGTCGAGATGTGGAAGCAGAAGCAATGGCAGTCGCCGTATTATTGGGCGGCGTTTACGATCCAGGGCGAGTGGAGATAACGGATCAAGTATTCAGTTTGGAATAACCTATGATGAGAACGCTCTGCTGTTGTCTATACTTGAGTCTGCTTGCGCCGGTGGTGTCTGGCGACACTTATCCGCGACAGCCCGGTGTCGACGCCTTGAACTATGTTTTCCGACTGACGCTCAACGACAACACTGATGAGATCATCGGAGAAGCAAGCATTGAGCTGCGATTCACCAGGGACAACCTCGCTGACTTTACGCTCGATCTTGCTTCGGTGAACGGCGGCAAAGGAATGACAGTGTCCGAAGTTCAATCCGGAGGCGCGGCGTTGCGGTTCACCCACCAGGCTGATCTTTTGCGCATAACGCTTGGGACGGCTGCGAAAGCCGGAGAACGAAGAGAGTTCGTCGTGCGATATCGAGGCGTGCCGGCAAGAGGGCTGCGGATTCTCAACAACAAGTTTGGCGAGCGTTGCTACTTCAGCGAGAACTGGCCCAACAACGCTCGCCAGTGGCTCCCGATGATTGATCACCCGTATGACAAAGCGATGAGCGAGTTCATCATCACCGCGCCCGTCAAGTATCAGGTCGTCGCCAACGGGCTGCTACAGGAGGAAACCGATCTAGGCGACGGTCGCCGGCTTACGCACTGGAAACAATCAGTTCCCATTGCTTCGTGGCTTAACGCGGTTGGCGTGGCGCAGTTCGCCGTGCATCACGCCGGCCAGGTTAAAGGTGTTGAGTTGCAAACCTGGGTCTATCGTCAGGAACGATCGACCGGTCCCGCGTGGTTTGAGACAACGTCGCGCCAGGCGATGGAGTTCTTTAGCGAACAGATCGGTCCGTATTCGTACGAGAAGCTGGCCAACGTCGAAGCTGCGGGCTTCGGCGGAGGAACTGAACACGCCAGCGCAATCTTTTATGGCGAGAATTCAATCCTGACTAATCCAGCTACCGGGCTCTCTCGCCCAGGCACGGGTCTGATCGCCCACGAAATCGCACATCAGTGGTTCGGCAACTCAGTCACCGAAAAAGACTGGGATGATGTGTGGCTGAGCGAAGGCTTCGCCACTTATTTCACGCTACTGTTTACCGAACATTCTCAAGGCCACGACGCCTTTGTGGATGGTTTGAAGCGTAGCCGCGAGCAGGTCTTCTCGCTCGAAAAGCAGAGTCCGGCTTTAGCCGTGCTGCACAACAATCTATCGGATATGAAGAATGTGCTGAACCGGCTCATCTACCAGAAAGGCGGCTGGACGCTGCATATGTTGCGCAGCTTGATGGGTACCGAGAAGTTCTGGGCAGGGATTCGAAATTACTATCAACGCTATCGGGACGGCAGCGCTTCGACCGAAGATTTTCGACGAGTGATGGAAGAAAACTCCGGTCTGGAGCTGTCGTGGTTCTTTCGACAATGGCTGACTCGCGCGGGGTCGCCGGCGATTGAAGGCGGTTGGCGCTACGACGCGGCGTCGAGGCGTGTCGTGCTGGAACTTACACAAACACAAATCGGAGATGCCTATCGCCTTCCTCTCGAAATCGGCCTCACTATTGACGGCGTTTCAAAGATCGAAAAGATTGAGTTGACTCAGAAGCAGCAGCAGTTTCAGATTGCCGCGGAAAAAGAGCCATTGTCGGTCACGCTGGATCCTAACACCTGGGTGCTTATGGAAGCCCGTTTCGGCAAACGCTGATCGAAGGCAATAAACCGTTAGATCTACTACTCCCAATTTGGACTGCGCCGCCCCGTTCCGCATTCGGTGACTTTTGCATGCGTGGCGGCGCTTTTGTAGTGTGCCGTGGAAAGCCACTGGAACACGAGCGCAAGGGGAAAGCGCCGCCACCATTTGGAGTGCGCCGCCCCGTTCCGAATTCGGTGACTTTTGCATGCGTGGCGGCGCTTTTGTGGTAGCCGGAAAACCACTGGAACACGAGCGCAAGGGGAAAGCGCCGCCACGCATGCGAGAATCGTCAAATGCGGAAAATGGCGGCGCACTCCAAATAAGTGGCGCGCAGTCCAAGTAGCCGACCCTCGAACTGACCCACTACCCAGTTCTGGTCAACCGAGACTCAGTCCAGTAGAATCCGTCAGTCGTTTCTACCGTAACATCCAACATCGAAACAAAGGACAACCCTTTTTTGCTGACTATAAAAACCTGGATCTTTATTGCGCTGGGCGCGGTTACGGCCTTTTATCTATGGACATGGTTTTCGGCGATTCGACGGCGCAAAAGCGCTGAGCCAAACACGCCCACGCCACTCGAAATGGCTATTGGATTCGTCACGAACTTTTTTGACACTCT
>DASRIZ010000217.1:0-5803 GCA_035649735.1 Blastocatellia bacterium
GCCGGAATGACGCTCAGAGCAGGTAGCTGCGCGTAGCGGCTTACGTCCTCAACGGTCTTGACGGTGTTATCCAGGTACTCGAGAAAGAAAGCCAGGCCAATGCCAGCCAGGATGCTTACCGCAAACCCTATCAATATCGTACGCGGCCGATTAGGAGCGATTGGCGACACCGGTACCTGCGGCGGATCAATCATCTTTGTGTCGCTGTGTTGCTCGTGTTCCTGGATCTTGGCCTGATTGGTCTTTGCCAGGAAATCGGAATAAAGCGAGTTGGCAGTGTCGACATTCTTCTTCAGAATGTTGAATTGGATCGAGGCTTGGTTCTGCTGAGCGGCTTCGCTTTTGGCGATAGATAGCGCCCCCCCCAGTGATCCCTCATCGCGTACGGCCCGCTCATAATCTGCCCTTAGCTTAGCTTCAAGTGACTTTCGGCTCTCTTCGATTTGTTTTTGGATCGTGGCAATCTGTTCATTCAACTCTATAACCCTGGGGAACTTTGGACCATAGGTGACGTTGAGCTGTGCTTGGGTTGTGGTCAACTCGCCCAACTTCTTCTGAAGCTCACCCATCCGCGGATCGGAGAACGAGTCGGGAAGCTGTGAGACCCGTCCGGCTTTCACCTCTTCATAAAGCGACTGTTTCATCATGCGCTCGGTCGCAGCACGAGTAGACTCGCCGTGTAGCCTGGTCAGTTTCTCGATCGCCAGATTCTCTTTGCCGTCGGACGAGTAAATGTTGTGACTGCCGCTGTAGTCTGCCAGCTCCTTCTCAGCCTGCTGGACTTTTGCCAGCAATTCACGAGTAGTTCGTTCAAGCCATTCCGAGGTCTTTGAGAATTTCTCAGTCTTGCTCTCGAAGCTCCGCTGGATAAACACCTGGGCTACGTTATCCACGATGTCGGCCGCAAGCACCGGGCTGGTGTGGGTAAAGGAGATGATAAGCATCCGCGTATCGGGAAGCGGTTCGGCCTTGAGGTTCGCTGCGAGCACATCGACATACGGCGAAAGCCTGGCGCTTTCCTCTCTGGAACGCTCCTGATCGCCGTCGGTATCCATTACGGGTGTTTCAGCGACCGCTGGAGGGGCGACGGCACGGTCCTGGCTGCCGATTCGGCCGGCAAGCGATTTGAGGGCGTCCCACACCGAGTTCTTGCCTGTGACTTCGAAGAACCTGGGATTCTTGTCGAGCTTTAGATTGACAACCACGTGTTCCAGTAACGGCCGGCTCTGAAGCTGGCGTATTCTGGTCTTCATGCTCATCGCAACCTGGTAGATATCACTCGAGTCGTCCGTTTGTATGACGACGTCACCCGATCTCACCATAGTCTTGTTTTCTTTGGCGATTTCCAACGTGGTCGAAGCCTGGTATATGGACTTGGTCCTATACATTTCCACGGTCACCACCGAGGTCACGATTATTGCGATTACCAGGATGACGAGCTTACGTTTCTTGATCGCGTGCCACATACGGCGCAGATACACTCTCTCATCATCATCGCCGTATCCGTACCCGTAGCCGTAGGCGGTAGCATCAGGGTAGCCGCCCCGCGGATAACCGGGGCGCATCAAGGGTGCTTCTTCAGCAGGGGACACTTTTTCAAGCTCTAAGCGTTCATCTGCCATGATTTTTTTCTCCGACGTCAGCGGGGCTCTTCATCAGCTTTGTTAGTAAATTGGTACGCGCGTAACGGACGTCATGCCGAATGCACTCAGCAGGGCTCCTCCGATGGACTTCATTGTGCTGTTTGGCACCATGATTATGTCGTTCGCCATTATCGGCACGTCCGGTTTTTTGCCCTTCATGACGGCACTCAGGTCAACTTTGATAGCTTCGCGCTTACCATCTGCGTTATCCCGAAAGATGATCGTCTCGTCTGCCTTGGATTTGAACACGGTTCCCTGGGCGAGCGATATAGCCTGCTGCAATGTCGTGCCCTCTTTGAGCGGGAACGATCCGGGCGCTTTTACCTCACCTGACACGAAGAAGACATCTGTCGGAGGAATGTTGATCATGTCTCCAGGCTCAATAAAAATATCCTGGTCGAACCGGCCTTTGAACAGGCCGCTGATGTTTGCGCTGGTCATCTCATATCTCGGTCTCTCTGCAGTCTGCGGTTTCTGGTCGCCGCCGGACGAAGCGACCGGGTCGGAGGCTTTTTGCGTCGCGGTTTCCTGAGTGCCGGGCTCTTCCGCTGGGTACTTGATCTTGCGGATGATGTAGGCCCTGGAGCCGTGGTTATCGGCCAGACCGCCGGCAAGCGTAAGCAGTTCCAGCAACGAAGGCCGCCCCTCGATCTGATAGACGCCTGGGCTGCGAACCGATCCCTGGATGTAAAAAGAGCGGCTATTGTATTCCTTGACCGCAACTGTGACCTTCGGGTCACGCAGATAGTCGCCGCGGAGGCCGTCGGCTATGAACTGAGCCAGTTCCTCCGGGGTTTTTTCCGCTGCTTTTACCCGGCCCAGATAAGGCATCAGGAAGGTTCCGGCGGCAGTGACGCGAAAGCTCCGTGTCATCTCGGGCCAACTCTCAATCTGGATATCCAGGACATCGTTTGGACCAATACGATAATCCTCATCCCTCAGCACAAGGACACTGGAGGAGCCGCGCTTCCCCGGGTTAGCTGTCTTTTCCTTCGCAACTGGAGCGGCGGGCGGAGGCCCGCTTTGCGTCTTGTCAGTCTGCTGATCGGACGTCGCCGCTGCTTTGCCGCCGTTAGGAAAAACAGCCACCATCAACGACAGCGCGGCGATAAGTGAGAATGTTCGCGTCAGCACCCCAGCTTTGATTGTTGCGTATTGCCGGATCATTAAATACCTCTCTGGAGGACGACGGCCGGAGCGTTTTCCTCGGCACCTCGTCGCGAAGACAATTGGTTAGTGAGTTTCCCTTTGGGCACCGATGCCGCGACGCTCGAGGCAACGGCCACGAGCAGCAAAAACAGCAGCGCATTGGAGGGGACCTGCAGATTGAAATCGAAGATGCTGTGCACCAGTATCGCAAAGATACCGCCCCCGCTTCCGAGCGCCAATGCCGCCATAAGCGGATCGCGCGAATGCATGCCGCGTGACACCGTTCGAAAGATGGCAGCAATAAACCATAGCGCTAAAACACCTCCGACAACCCCCGCGTCGGCTATCACCTGTAGATATTCATTATGGGCCTGCGGAACCCTGAGCGACCCGTCGCTCTCGCTGTAGATTGGAAACGCGGTCTCATATGCGCCAATACCCACGCCCAAAACCGGGTTGGCGCGAATCATCGAAACTGTATCCCTCCAAACCCACCCGCGGCTCGAAAAAAAAGTTTCTCGGACCGGGGAATTATCGGCGGTTTGCGCCTGCTTAACCCGCTGGATGATCGGATCGGCTCCGATCCAAATAATACCCGCCGCAATGACCGAGATTATAGCAATCATCACTAAAGCTTGCGAGAAAAACATTGCTGTTTTGCTGGAACGTTTCTCAAGCCGCAAACGCACACTCATGAACGCAACAAACATTATCCCCGCCGCGAGGCTAATCATACCCCCTCGCGAGAGCGACGCTACCGCGGCCACTCCCATCATCGCCGCCGAAAACAGATACAGTAGCCGGATCTCAATGCGGCCCGCGCGAGCAATTGCCAAGGCAAGGGGGAGAGAAATCAACAGCTCCATGTAGCCGGCAAAGTGATTGTGATTCGCGAAGGGACCAAATGCAGACGTCGCCTGCGTCGGCCGAAGCCAGTAAAACCGGCCGTCCCACGTAAAGTGCTGGACGAGCGCGAAAATCGCCATCGCCAGACCGTATATCACCAGAAAGGCTGCCAGTACCGACAGTCTTTTGCGGGTCGTAAACGTGTTAGAAAACAGAATGAACGCGGCAAACATGAATACCAGAACGGTGACAGTCATTCTGGTTGACCCGGCATCCCTGGACAGGCTCATCCATCGACCAGTGCTGTCCGGAATCGCCACGCATTGGATAAGACCAAACAGCACCAGCGCTGCGAACGGTATCGCGGCGTCAGGCAAATTGATCTGCAGCCGCTTATTCAATACGGCCCGTACCGCCCACAGAACGATCAAGACCAGCACGATGATTTCGAACAGAAACAACGACCACGGCTCGACAGTGCCGAACGCGAGCGCGGTGAACACCAAGGCCACCATCAATCCGACGGCAATGGTTTTGCCCAACCGATCACGAGGTAGCATAGACTTTAGTCTGTGTTCTTTCGGTCACTGTGCGAAAATTCCCAACACCCCAACTTCAGTTGGGGGTTCTTTAGTTTCAACCTACGAGGCCCAGTCAGATCCTCTTTCCCCTTCGAGGCGCTTCGGTCCCGCGCCGCCAATCGCGGCGCGATTGGCGGCGCGGGACCGGAGCTGAAAAAGGAGAACTGCAGCGCCACGTAGGGTAAAACTAAATGACCCCCAACTGAAGTTGGGGGTATTACTTTTTTTCAGTCAATAAAAAGTCGTCGAACCAAACAGCGCCCCGAGTCGGCTGATCAAAGCTAAACTTTGGAACGCGCTTGATCGTCACAACAACGCCGCGAGCGTTCGGCGGCGCGGTGAATTCAAACTCGACACGTCGCCAATCACCGGAACCGGGAGCGATCGGATCCGACGAAGCGATCTCGGTTGACGATGTGACGTCGGTAACAACAACCCGCGGGCCTTCCGGCGAGACCAGATTCTCGGTCTTCACATAGCACTCCAACCGAAACCGTACCCCGGGGCTCACCAGGATCATCTGTCTTACCTGCCCGTCGAGCCTTGTTGTGTCTCGTCCGAGAAAATCGATCCTCAGCGAGCGCGAGCCCGTTCGCGCCACGCCGGAATCGACACTCGCGACCGCATACTCGTTGCGTGCGATCGTCCAATCGAATTGCTCAAAGCCCTTAATCACATCGAATTCAAAGCCGCCGTTTGAAATCCGCGGCGCAATGCCTTCCGATTGCTTATCGCCCGCAACGATACCAAGCCAAACCTGACGGGCCTCTTCAAAACGATTATTCGCAATAAGAGTGTTTACGAAAGCCGCGCTTTCGGGGGAAGTCAGACGCGAGTCTCGATCGATATCCTCAAAAACTTTTATTGCTTCGGGCACTCGCGATTGATTCAACAAAAACTTCGCCAAAGCGAACGCGGATTTGGGATCGCCGGCAGCGATAGCCTGCATCACCGTAAGTTTTCCGCCCGACACGCGCCACACCAGATCCAGCGTGGACGGCAGAAGAGATGGATTTGCGGCGGTCGCTTTTGCAAAATGCTCGACGGATTGTTCGAGCCTCGCTTGCCGCAGGAGCAAGTTGGCCAAACGCCAATGCACCTGAGTATGGTTCGGCGCAAGCGCGACGGCCTCTCGCAAAGACCGTTCAGCTGCCGCCCGGTCGCCCTTTGCTTCTTCAATACTCGCGAGCAGCATACGTTGCCGATAGTCCCAGGGAGATACTTGGACGGCATGTTCGGCGCGGGCTTCAATGCGCAGCAGGTCTCGGCCCGGTTCCCGCATCTCGGCGTCCGCAAGCCTGGCAAGGACACGCGCGGAGTTCGGCACATAGTCCACGCCGGTCTGCAGCAGCTCGCGGGCAGGGCTCGTTCGCACGTCAGTGAGCAGCCCTACGATCAGGCTCGCGAGTGCCGCAAAGGTCAACAGCAGGACTACGGAGAATGTAATCAGTAGCGCTGCCGATTTCCTCGCGATTCCTTCCAGCTTGATTTCAAATACCATAGAAGGGTACAGGGTTCAGGGTACAGGGTTTCTGGTTTCTGGTTTCTGGTTTGTGGTTTCTGGTGTGAGGTTAAGGGTTCAGA
>DASRIZ010000218.1:0-53524 GCA_035649735.1 Blastocatellia bacterium
GGATCAGATAACCAGGAAGTGAGTGCTCGTCGTTAAGACGCGTCCGGCCTGGCTAACTTCGGTGCGATGAAAACCAAACCTCAGACCATACAGACAATCGACGCGCACGTGTCGCGTCGGGTCCGCCCCGTCAAAGCGGAAGACATCGCTGCCGAAGTCACCCAGCAATTGGGTGGCGCATCGATTGTGGCCATCTATCGCGACAAGATTCGACCCCTGAGGACGCGTCAATACGAACTTCGCGCGCCGGCCAAGAAATCGGTAGTGGAGGTACTGCACACCCTTCTCGGTATCGAGCTGAAGGTCGCAAACCGCAGACTGATTTGCCCCGACCTGGCCACCGCCAGGTACTTGTCGGTCTTCGCCAGACTTGGATGTAGTCTTATCGCCGTTCCCTATGACATCTCTCAGATTTCGTGGATAGCAGATGAGCTGGAGTCGAGCTGGCATCGAATGATGCTGTTGATCGATCATCTATCATCCGGGCGGAGCGATAGGATCCGCGGCATGGTGCGGCAACGGTTAATTTGCGAGGCTCGAACAGCAATTGATTCTCTCGGGGCGGGGTCAAGGTTTCCTGAATTCAATCAGGTCCAGCGTAAGGCTCCAAAACGCTGACAACCCCGCGGGCTTTGAACAAGTTGACTTGAAGAAACGTGACCAGGGGATCGGCTTCCGCCGGGTCCCCTGGTCGCTTTGGCTATGGGTTGGTGTTCTTACAGAATGCGACCTCGTCCCAGATTGGGTCGGGACTCGAGTCGCCGGTCGTCAACAGCAAGTTTACTGACAACTTGACGATATAAGCACAGTCGGGAAGATCGGCGATATTGAAATCGTTTGTCGCCGTGCCGAATCGGTTGACCGATGTGCCTCCAGGGCCCGGTGTGAAGGTGTAGGGACCGCCCGGCCCTATCATCCCTATCGAGAACGTACCGAGGTTCGGATGAGCGGCAGTGTACTTGACGGTCAGCGAGTTGGTTATTTCGGTGCAGCCGCCGCCAGCCAACTCCGCTATGTCGAGCGACGACACGCACAGTTGTCCATCGACCGTGTGCGGAACCCAGGAGCCGTTCTTTGCGACGTTGTCGTATAGCGTATTCATCACAGCGAGACGGACGCAAGTGCCGGCCACTTGCTCGCTGCCGGCAACTGGAACCCCTCCAATAGCTTCGCGCACCCACATCCGTAACGAGAAGTAGAAGACTCGCCCGAGCGTCGCGTTCGGCGGCCCCGCCGTCTCACCGGCCTGCACCGCCGATTCGTCAATTACGCCGAAAGCGCGGAGCGTCTGCGAGACCAGGTTGATGAACCCCGGGTACGACCCGGTGCTCGGAACAAAGTTGCCTTGCGCCGCGAAGACGTTGCTCTCCTGCGGCACGCGCACCCATCCGTCTGGCGCTACCGCCGGGACCAGCGTGCCGGGACCAGCGACTCCGTTGAGCACGTAGTCCTTCGTTTCCACCGGGTTCAGGATGTCCCCGGTGAAGTGCTCCCAGGTTCCGATGTTCGTCGGCGCGACATTCGCCAACGGTATCTGCGTGTAACCTCCGAGCGCGTCCGTAGTTGGGTTGTACGCCGCGACCTCGAACATGTATTCGAGTGGATTTCCGTTCTTCGTTTTGGCAAGGATGCCGTTCAGCCGCAGCGTCGAGAAGAAGGCGCGGTCGTCGGCGAGCGTCAACCCGTCGCCGACAGCAGCGCTGTCGATTTGGGTCAGGAAGTTGTAACCCCCGATCTTATTGAATACCGAGAGAACCTCGTCGGGCGGCGGTATGGGAGCCTGGTCAATGCAGAGGTGGACGCAAGTGCACGGTCCGCGGTTTTCACGCTGCGGTGTGCGCCCCATGGACCGAGGTTCAGACAGTAAAGCAGTTCCCAGTAGTGTCTCGACGCGGAAGTAGAGATCCGGCCCCGAAACGCACTCGAAGTTGATCAGTGGCGAGAACGGCGTGACTCGAAAGTCGGCGGGCGTGTAGTAGATGTGGAAATGACCGCCGCTGTCCGTGATGTCCGAGCCGATTTCGTCATCCTGATGCCAATCGACATCGAAGGCTCGAACCCTGACGTTTCCAACCGGTACGCTTGTGTCCTTTCCATCTTTGCAGACGGTTAACCGTCCGCAGATGACCCACACGCCGAACCTCCCACGGATAAAGCACCAGAGGCGAGCGGGGAGACAGTAGTCCCAAGCGGAGAAATGACCGGCTTCGCGCTCGCGCCACAGCGGCTGTAGGACGGTCAGTGAGAACTGGATGGGCTGGGGTGGGTTCGGTCCAGGCTTGTGCCCGGGCACGGTTCCACAATACAGATCGACCTCGAAGGCCTCTCCCTTGTAGCTTTGCTTTTCGCCAAGCTCGGCGACGAACTCCCCGGCTTCATTTGTTTCAAATTCGCCGAGCAGAGAGGATTCCTTTTTCTTTACCTCCTCCGGGGAGAGGATGGCGAAGGTATCCTTCGGCTGGGCGACGGCCATAGCCGTGACATTTTGATCCTTTCGTGTGCGATAAAGACGAACCTTGATGTTGGACAGCGGTTCGTGACATTCGTCGCAGATATAACCGCATAAGCGGCCTCTGAGAATGTAGCTCATTCTAATCTCCTTTGTAGCTTGTTGGTTAGGCGAGCGATAAGCGTTGAGTGATTCATTTGGTGAGCGAGATCTATTCTAGCGACCTGTAACATCGATTTCGCTAGCGGGTTGGATCGCTAGCCCGTATGGGCGGTCCTCCGTGGCCGCAGCTGCTCGCGCTGCGATTTTTGGCCGAGGGGCAGCCAGCGGGGACCGTCCGTTGAGGCGTAGCAGTTTCTCTGGTACACCCTCACGAATCTCCTTCTACCAATCACAGACGTAAGGTTGACTCACATTCATTCGGGATTCGGAGGGTTGCCGCAAGGTTGGTAAGGTGGAACACGAAAAATTCGTTTGCGAGATTAAAGGAGGCTGTTCGAATGAGGCGCAAACGATGGTCGCCGCGACGGTTTAGGAGCGCTCATAAGCTCCTCCAAATCAACGATATCTTGGGAAGGTGGGCAAAACCCAACTCCACGGTGCGGGATTCCTTTTTTCCGAGAGGTGAGGCGTAATTCGTTAGCAGACAACAGTTTTTTGCATCACCTTTCGGTGATTAAACCGGCCGCTTGAACCCTCGTTCGATGTCTCTCAATCCCATTCGCATCATAATTGGCCGGCCGTGAGGACAGGTCATCGGATTCTTAGTTTTTAATAGCTCGTCGATCAACCACTGCATCTTCTCCCGGGTAAGCGGCATGTTCACTTTGATCGCGGCCTTGCAAGCAAGCTCCGCGGCAATCCCGTCTCGTATGCGATCCAGAGTCGCCGTTCGACGTTCGCGCTCGACGACGGTCAGCACTTCTCGAACAACCTCCAGCACGTCGCCGGGCCCAAGACCGGCCGGCGCAGTCTTGATTGCAATCGTGCGACCTGACAAACGCATGGTCTCGATCCCAATGTTTTCAAGCTCACCTTCCACGATTGAGAACGCTTCAGACTCAGAAGGACTCAAGTCAAGCGTAGCCGGTATGAGCAACGGCTGCAGACCAGCGCTACGGGCCAGCCGCGCATCGCGAAATTGCTCGAATAGTACTCGCTCGTGCGCAACGTGCTGATCAACCAACAGCAGGCCTTCTTCGTCAGTCGCGACGATGTAGCTGTCGCGGATCTGGCCCAGCGGTTTTATGCCATGACCGAACCCGGGGAGCGTCTTTGTCTCCAGCGGCGACACGGAGCTCGCCGGTAAAATGGAATCGGTAGCGCAAGTGCGTTCGGTTTGATCTTTGACGGGCTCGCTGAAAGCATCGTCATAAGGCGATGTAGACTGCTCAACCACATTCCTGTTTTCCTCGCGAATAACACGTTCAGCGAACGTGTCCTCTCCGAGTATCCACGCCTCTTCTCCTCTACTCCTCTGCTCCCATTCTCCTCTGCTCCTCTGCTTCTCTTCGCCCGCGACTTCCGTCTCCCGTTGCCAGGCCGACGGCGCCGGCGCCCTCTCCTCCGCTTGCTCGCGCGCAACTCCGGGCACCTGGGTTATCGGTTGTGTAGATCGGAGCGCCTCGACAACGGCATCGCGAACAAAGGCTAACACCGCGCCCTCGTGCAAGAACCGAACTTCGGTTTTCGCCGGGTGTACATTGACGTCAACTTCCGTTGGTGGAGCTTCGATAAACAAAACCGCCGCCGGGTAGGTCCCGGAGGGCATCATCGATCGATAAGCCTCGCTCAGCGCGCGTCCTATCAATTGATCGCGCACGAATCGACGATTGATAAACAGATACTGAGCGTCGCGCGACGAGCGTTGTTCCTGCGGATTGGACACAAAGCCCAGGATCCTGAGCCCGTCAGCCTCGCCGTTCACTTGGACGAGCTTTTCCAGAAGCGTTCCTCCGAGCACCTGATAAGAACGTTCTTTTAGAGAGCGCGCCGGAGCAACGCGCAACACGTCTCGGCCGTTACCGACAAGCAGGAAGGCAAGCTGAGGATTTGCGAGTGCGTAATGTTGAACAAGGTTGGCGATGTGAAAACTTTCGGTTGCGTCACTCTTGAGAAACTTGCGTCTTGCGGGGATGTTGAAGAACAGATCGCGCACTTCGACTTCAGAACCGGCCGGCCAGGCGATATCGCGCACGGCTATCAGTTTGCCGCCGTTGAACTCGACTTCGGTGCCTTCGGCGTCGCGCGCGGTTTTGGTCCTGAGAAACAGGCGAGAGACGGATGCGATCGAGGGGAGCGCCTCCCCTCTAAACCCAAGCGTGGTTATAGCTTCGAGGTCATCGGCGGTGCGCAGCTTTGATGTAGCGTGCCGTTCGAAGGCGATGATCGCATCATCGCGAGTCATGCCTTCGCCGTCGTCTACGATCCGAATCAATCGCTTGCCGCCCGCTTCGACTTCGATATTGATCGAACGCGCGCCGGCGTCAAGCGCGTTTTCGAGCAATTCCTTTACGACGGAGGAGGGGCGCTCGACTACTTCTCCGGCTGCGATTTTGTTAGCAAGAGAATCGGGGAGTACTTTGATCTTGGACATTGAAGGTGGAATATTATCGCAGGCGGCATTGAATGACTACCGGCGCCTCATGGACTTGGGCTGATGTCGTTGCAGGTTCACTAAGGAGTTTATCGCGCCTGAGTTGGCGTTCGATCTTGCTCAATCGATCGCAGTTTTGCTATCACTAGGACACTATGATCAAGCACGTCGTGTTTTTCAGATTCAAACCGGAAGCGGGCCCCGCGGAACGGCGAGCTGTCGTCAAACAACTTCGGGCCTTGCCGGACAAAATCGATGTTATCCGATCGTTTGAAGTCGGCGAGGACATAATGCACTCGGCTAGAGCGTGGGACATGGTTTTAGTAGCAACCTATGACGATCTTGAAGCGCTGGAAAAATACACGCGCCATCCCGATCACGTCGAAGTCGTTTTGCAGATCCGCGAAGTCTGCGATGCCGTTGGCTCTGTTGATTATGAATACTGAGCTACGATCAAGTGGAAGTGTGATCATGGACAATCTTCCATCCGTTCGCCAGCTTTCGTAATGTCAAAGTGAACAGCCCGCCCGCGTCACCGCTCGACATCTTTAGATGAAATCGCCCCCGAACAAAAGCGGCGCTCGGACCGAGCAATTCGATCTTTATCTCGAGAAACTCCAGTTTGCCCATTTCATTTCCGGCGGTCTGATATCGATTGCGGTAACGCACAAGCGTCTCCTCCCAACCAGACACAGTCGTGCCGCCCGAAAAAAAAGTGAGATTGGGCGAGCGCCAGTAGCCCTGCATGAAGTCTTCGAGATCGCCGCGGTTCCAGGCCAGCACCTGACGATCCAACACCGCGCGAATCGCCTTCACTGCAGGCTCCGAGCCCTGCGGCTGTGCGACCCCCGCACAAATAACAACCACACCCAAAATGACCGGGACGGCAATGGCCGCTCTCAAACTGTTCATCCTTCCTGACCTCCAATGGCGGGATATTTGTGCCGCAACGAAGCCCCGGATAGAATCTCTCGTCTAAATGAATCCTAACCTCGACGCTGAGACAACCGGCTGTGGACTGTGCGGCTCGACTTCCGGGCGCGAACTGTATCTCACAAAAGACCGGCTCGGCAACTCAGACGAATCCTTCTCAATCGTGCAATGCAAAGGTTGCGGAGTCCTGCGAACCTTGCCCGAAATGGGTGAGCGCGAGCTCGGGCAATTCTATCCTCATGATTACTGGGGTATGCCTGAGCCGACCGAGCAGTGGATCTCATCCTCACAGTCTGAGAAGGTTGGATTTATTACCCGTTGCGGGCTACACAGCGGCAACATTCTGGACGTGGGATGCGGAACCGGGTTTTTCCTTCGCGCCCTCACCGCCAACTCTTGGGATCGATTCGGAGTTGAAGCGAGCGCGGTCGCATCAAGATTGGCTGAAGCCAAAATCGGAGACGGCCACGTTTTCACCGGATCACTGACAGAATTATCCGCGGAGGATTCCCGATTCGATGTTGTAACCTTCTGGTCTGCACTGGAGCATACAAACAATCCTCGAATAAATTTAGAAAAAGCCCGACGCCTGTTAAAAGAAGGCGGAACCTTGATTGTGCAAGTGCCTAACGCCGCGAGTTATCAAGCACAGATTTTCGAGGCCGACTGGATAGCGTTTGACACACCGCGTCACAGATACCACTTTACGTACCCAGTTCTCGAACGCCTGCTGTCAGAAACCGGCTTTGAGGTCTATCGCAAATCTTATTTCTCCAGGGCGCATAACTCGCACGCGCTCAGATGGAGCCTCCAGGCCAGACTGAGGACACGTAAATCAAGCGCGCTAAGCCGAGCGCGGTATTATATGGCGCTGGCAATCGTCCAGCCTATCGATAGCACGATGAGCGCATTGGGCCGCGGGGCAACACTGACTGTGGCGGCTCGAGCAGTGTGAAGTCAGAGGTCAGAGGTCAGTGACGGCTTTAACCCGAAGAGTCGTTGCGTGTAAGCGGCCGAACGGATTCCAGTTCCTGGTACTCATCATATGCGAATACATCTGCTCGCTTTTGAAGCGTCGAGAAAACCTCAAACACATCCAGATCGGTCCGCCGCGCAGCTTGTCTTTCTTCGGCTCTCCGTTTGCGAATCTCGGGCAATCGCTTTAGCGCCGCGATGCAGGATCCGATAAAGGAAGGCCTAAATCTTAGGGGAGCGGTCACCGCCAGAAGCAGTACCCAGAGGGCGTGAGATAGAAGAAACGAACGCTGGTGGAGGTGAATCCAATGATAGATCAGCCGATTTCGTTGTTCGATTTTGCGAACAGTTCGCCGATCCAGCTTGCTAATCGTAGATGAGATCCGATGGCGAGCGACCGACCGAGGTTCGTACAAAACCGTATAGCCGCGCTTCCACGCACGATAGCTAAGCTCGACATCTTCCCAATAGAAGGGCGACAGCAAAGGGTCGAAGCCGCCGATTTCGATAAAGCTGTTGCGATCAAACATCGCCGACCCGCCGCCTGCAAACATCGAATAGAACGAGAAGTGATTCCCGTCAGTTCCTGATCCTGCCGGCTGTTCATCGTCTCCTGGAACGTAGCTCTTGTGAACTCTAATGAACCCTCGCGCAAAACTCCCAAGCTTGCCGGTTCCACACTCATTGCCGCTATTCATATCAAAGACTCGGCAATGCACTGCAAACACCGAGTCATCCGCGAACTTCTCGACGAGCGGCGCAATTGAATTCACATCGACCTCTACATCGTTGTTTAACAGAAACACAAGCGGATGACGGGCGTTCTCGAAACCGAGATTACACGTTTCTCCAAATCCTCGATTCGATTCTCTCCTAATCAACCTTAGCCCGGGCGTCGCAGGGAAGTCCCCTGAAGCATCGGTTCCGGACTTTATGATTCTCTGTTTGCTGTGTCGATCGTTGTCGCCCGCACTATTCTGCTCAGTCGGTCCGCCGCTCTGTTCATCTAGCGTCTGACGAGCGGCTGGCTCCTCAGCGAGGATCTCCACGTCGGATAGCTCCACGAAACCCTGGCCGCGTAACCAGACGGCACTCTGGTCAACGCTGCCGTCATCCACGATGATGATCTCAGTTGGGGCATTGAAGTTTGTTGTGTAGAAAACGGCGGCTTCGATAACGGTTGGAAGAAACCGCTTGAGCAGATCAAGCCCGTTCCAGGATGGGATGACGATGCTGACGCCTCGAGTCACTTTAGTGGCGATGGTATCTAATTACACCTGAGGTGTTGCCTGGGTTCGCCATCTGCTCGAGTGTTTCGAGACTGGTGTGGCTACCGAGGGCGACCAGCGCGTCTCTCTCCTCGATTATTGTGTCGGCGAAGGGATTGAAGATCATTGCGCCGTCCGCGCGTCTGATCGCGATTACGATGACGCCGTGTTCCGAGCGGATGCCGGTATCCTTTAGCGCGTGGCCGATAAACGGGGAATCCTCGCCGATTTCCACCTGCTCGATTTGAAGTTCGAGTCTTTCAGTCATCGTTGCCAGGTCCAGGAAGTCAGCCACCGCAGGACGAAGCAGCATCTGCGCCATTCGGGTCGATCCGGTTAACGCCGGAGACACCACCTTGTTTGCGCCAGCTTTCAGCAAGCGGCTTACAGCGGCTTCATCATTAGCGCGCGAGATAATCCTAAGGTCTTTGTTCAAGTCGCGAGCGGTGAGCGTGATGTAAAGGTTATCGGGGTCGGATGATACCGCGCAGACTATCCCACGGGCGCGCTCGATGCCCGCGGCCTTCAGGACGTCCTCACTGGTGGCATCGCCCATCAACACGAGTTGACCCTGCGCGAGCAACCGGTCAGCCGTGGTTTCGTCGCCTTCGATGACTACCAACTCGTGGCCGCTGCGTGAGATGTCCTTTATGACACCGGCCCCTACGCGACCGGCTCCACACACAATGTAATGTCCGGAGAGTTTGTTTATGTCCTTGTACATTCTTCGCTTCCCAAACGTGGACAGGAGTTCGGACTCTATCACGGCCTGAGCGGCCGATGACAGGGCATAACCCAGTGTCCCAACGCCCAGGAGGATCAGCGCCGAAATGAAGTAACGCGTGCCCTCGGTGGTCCCCGGAGGTTCCGAGAATCCGACGGTTGTGAGGGTGATCAACGTGTAATAGAACGCGTAGAACCATGTGAGGCCGTCCAACATCAACCTGAACCCAATGGTCCCGAATGCGATCACCCCGACGACCGCGCTAAGCGCTAACTGGAGTTTCCTTTTCGGTGACATAGGGATAAAGGCGAAGCTGTATGTTATCGTCGCGAAAGACTTGAAGCAAGAATGGGAGCCACCTCGCCGTCATTGAAATTCCCCGGTCTTGAGAAAACTCGAGAACGAACCCCGAATCGGCTTGAACCTGCCCACGCACCGGTCGTGTAGCATCTCGTTATCTGGTTTAAGAGCGACAAAAAAGGAGGCGCGAGTTTCGCGCCTCCTTTTTGGAGAAAGAATTGAGACAGGACCTACACAATGCTCAAACGTCGCTCAAGGGCGAATGCCCGGCGGCGCGGCAGTAACGGCTCTCGTTTTTCAAGCGTCACATTGACTGTTTGTTCAACGCGATTCCGGACTAGCTTCACAACGACCGTCCCCTCGGTCTTGTCCAAGAGCGCCTTCCGCAAGGCCCCTACGCCGTCAACCTTATCGTTGCCGATGGCGACTATCACGTCTCCGGCTTTGATTCCTGCTTTCGCCGCAGCCCCACCCTCGTCAACCGATGCAACCAAAACCCCCTTGCTGTCTTTCACACCAAAGAACTCTGCAAGTTGATCCGTGAGCGACTCGGCGCCGATCCCAAGTCTGTTCCCGCCAAAAAATGCAAATTCCCCGGGATTAACAAAAGCGAAGTCTCCGAAATCCTTCGGCCACCCTTCCACCTTGCCCTGAGACTGCTTGAGCCGTTCCTGTGAAAGCTTGAACGACTCCTCGGCTCGCTTGAACGACTCCTCGGCTTCTTTTGTAAACCTATCATCCCACCCCTGACCGAGCATTTTATAACCTTGCATTGAGCGTTTGGCCAAAGTTGTTGCCAGGCTTTGGCGAGTACCCGCGCGAATCACCTCGATCTGGACCGCGCGATCGGCAGGAGTCTCATTCAACAATCGCTGGAGTTCCCTCACGCTGTCTACCCTGCGTCCGTTGAACGACACGATGACATCATTCTCTTTCAAACCGGATTTAGCCGCGGGACTATCTGCAACCACCTTCATCACGACCGCACCACGCTCTTCCGTCAGGCCAAGTTCCTTGGTCCGCTCGGGCGTGACCTCTTCAAGATAAACCCCCAAATACCCACCCTCGCCAGCTCCGAGCTCGAACGCTTGCGGACCCGAAGGAGTCCCAAAAAAGGTCGTCGTTCTCTCCTTCTGCTCCTTGCTTTCGGCCTGATCTTTACCCTTTGCCTTGTCCTTCTGGGCCGCGCTTTGTGCAATAGCAGCGCCCGCGCCGAGCGCTGCGATAAGCATCGTAATCAAAGAAATGCGTTTGAGCATCATTTACCTCCGGAACCGTAGATGTGGATGTTTGCTTTCAAGCTTTTGGCACGCCCGTGCAGAGCAAAAGTTCCAAAACTTGTCCGCGTTTCGTCATCGATCATCCAGCACCGTTATGAGCGCCATTGCTGCTTCGGGTAGCTCGCAGAACCAGATTCGTTAGTCTGGGCATTCGGGTCAAGACGCTGGCAACAACACTGGCGGTCGCCGGGGAAAACGCGGCGGTTCTGAACAAACCGGCGACTCTCATGCGGCCGTAGAACTCATTCTCGTATTGGCGCGCATAGTGCTCCAGAGCCGCATCAAAAGCAGTTGACTGTCTCTCGGCTGTTCCCGAACCGTTTACCGCGCCGATCGCCTTTGTGATGGCCTCGGCAGCCATCTCGCCGGTTCTGAGCGCGATCTGTATGCCGGTGCCGGTAAACGGGTCAATCATCCCCGAAGCATCCCCAATCGCCAGGACGCCATCACGCGTCAGTCGGCGTCGTCCAAAAGACAGAGGTCCTGCGCTGTGCCATTTTCCCGCGAGTTCCGCGCCTCCGAGCCTTTCCCTGGCAAGCGGGTTTTTCATCAAGGTGACGGCGACGACTTTTGAAGGGTCGCCTCCAGCCTCCTTCAGTGTGTTTTCGTTAACGATGAAGCACAGGTTGACCAGCCCGTCTTCAACCCGGGCCAACCCACCATAGCCTTGCGGAAAGAAATACATCTCAACCTGATTGTCGATTCCCTCGATGCCTCTGAAGTGAGCCTTAAGCGCATAAAGCCTCGACCCACGGCGACCTGCGACTCGTTCACGTCTATCAACCATCAAGCGGGAGTTTCTTCCTGAGGCATCTATAACGATCGGCGCTTTGAAGCTGACCTTTGTTCCCTCTTTTAGCGACAATGCGTCAACGGTGCCTGACCCACCACCATCAAACACACAGCCGTTCACGGCAACGCCTTCCAGGCAGGTAGCTCCGGTTTCTCTGGCGCGATCAAAAAGAATCTGATCAAAGAGCGCTCGGCTCAGGCTCATCGCCCACGGGGCGTGGTCCGACATTCCGGCGACATGCGTTTGAACAGTCTTACCGCCGGTAACAACCAGGCTAACGCGTTCAATCTTCTGTGCGCCGACAGTAATCATTCTCTCCATAACTCCCAGACGTTCAAGAGTCGGAAAGCACTCCGGCGTTATGAACTCGCCACAGACCTTACCGCGGGGCATGTGTTTCTCCTCCAAAACCAAAACTCGCGCGCCGCGTTTTGAAAGAGATATCGCCGCCGAAGATCCCGCCGGCCCTCCCCCGATTATGATCGTGTCGTAGCTAGACATGGATTGAAGTCGTGGTCCGTAGTTTCTAGTTTGTAGTTCCTGGTTCCTGGTTCGTGGTTCGTAGTTCGCTGTCGCACTCCGAGTTCATCGTCTGCTGACTACGGACCACGGACTACGGACTAATTACCAACCTCCGCAATCATTGACAACCGATAGGGGAACATCCGTTTTGTTTCTCGGACTTTCAGACCGGCGCGTCGCGCAAGCTCGTTCATCTCCCGTGTTGTGAAGCCTCTTAAAACCGACACCGGCCCATCGTTGCGAGTCAGAAAACTTGCCGCCAGAATTGGCCCCGCCAGTCGAGTGAAGTAGTAGGGCACCAGATTCCTAATGAGGTCATTCACGATTACCGCGCGTCTGGCGATTCGACCAAAATCAGCAAGGAGACGCACAACATCATCGTCACGAAAGTGATGAAGAAAAAGTGACGCGGTAACGAAGTCAAAACTCCTCGCGGCAAACGGAAGACTTAGCGAGTCTGCTCTTACAAAGTGGATATCGGAACTGACGCCCAGGTGCGCTCGAGAGACTCTGAGATTTCGCTCGCTGAGATCGACCGCCGCTATGAACGGGTCGATCCCGCGCATCCTGCAGGCCTCGGCGACAGCCATTGGCACATCGGCCGAACCGGTCCCCACGTCCAACAACGAGAGCTGTTTTGGTCTCGAGTCCTTAAGAAATGACAAAACCGCACGGATCACCACCCTTCGTCCACCAAGGAATCGATTGATGCGCCGCAGATCGGACAGACTCCTTGCTACGTCCTCGTCCGTGCCCTCGCCGGCATCAAGCAGCTCCTCTTCGTAGATTCTTTCAGGTGTCAGTATGCTCATGGTCTCGGCTGACATGGCCCATCGCCTCTGCGATTCGGACAGTGATCATATCCTCGATTGACGACTTAGTTAAGGAGGCCAGGTCAAAGTTGGATGTAGAGACCGTATTTGGACTGCGCCGCCCCTTTCCGCATTTAGTGACTTTTGCATGCGTGGCGGCGCTTTTGTAGTGTGGCGGGACACCACTGGAACACGAGCACAAGGGAAAGCGCCGCCACGCATGCGAGAATTGTCAAATGCGGAAAAGGGCGGCACAGTCCAAATTAGTGGCGCGCAGTCCAAGTAGCGGACCCTCGAACTGCCCCACTATCCAAAATGGCGGTGACACCAAAATAGCCGTGTCTTGACTTTGAGAATGGCACCCAATAGAATCGCTCAGACTTGAGCGGGAACGATCCCTTTACTCATTTTCAGATTCTTGGCCCCGGCAACTGTTTAAGATAAGCTGAATGCGAGCGCTAAAATCGCATTCTGGGTCCGTCGATGGCAACTAGAGAAGCCCCTGGCAGCCATCGCATAGATGACGTGGTGGCCGCCGGACAAACCGCGCTCGATCAGAGCCGCTTCGAAGAGGCGGCTAATAACTTCAGGTCTGCCCTGCGGCTTGGCGTTCGATCCAACGACGAGGAAGCCCGGATTCGCTGTCTGCTCAGCTTAGCGCTGGAGAAGCGAGGCCTCAATCCGGAACAACACGAGGCCGTCGCAAAGTACGAAAAGCCCACCGAATTCAGCCGTTTATCCGAAGCCTCCCAGATGGAGGTACTCATCCGACTGGGTTGGGGTTATTGCTTCAACAACGACATCCCTCGCTCAATTGCGCTATTCAACCAGGCGCTACAACTCGCACGGTCAATCGACGATCACGTCCAAATCGGCGAATGTTTCTTTGGGATGGGTCGGGCTTACAGCGTATTCTCCGAGCTTAGAATTGCCCGTGATCACTACACCTCGGCCCTCGAGCACTACCGGCAGGTCGGGAACTGGGGCAAGCTAGCCGAGTCGTACATAAACATCGGGTACATAAATGCGCGAGAGGGTGATTTTCGTAACGCGCTTCATTCGGTAAAGCAGGCGCTGACGATCATCGGCACTCGCGACGAACCCGATCTTGTGGGACGCGCTCACTGGTACCTGGCTGTCGTCTATTCCAACCTTGGCGAAATAGATAAGGAAATAGCTTCTTGGGAGAAGTGTATCGCCGATTTCGAGCGTGCCGATAATCCTAAGTTTGTTGCGATCAATCAGAACAACTTTGCGATGCAGCTTATCAGGTTTGGCGAATGGAGCCGAGCCGAAGAGCTCGCCAAACGCGCGCTCGATACGCTGGGCAAGGTAAACAGCGTTGCCGCCCAGGGAGGAGCGTATGACACTCTCGCCCAGCTGTACCTTTTGATGGGAAGGCTGCACGAGTCGGATCGCGCGTTGGAAAAATCGCTCGAGATTCTCTCATCGATAAAAAATGGGGAATGGGCCGAAGCCAGCACACAAATGACGATTGGGCGGAGCTTCTTAATGAAGGGCCAGCTCGATCTGGCCATCGAGCCGCTCGAACGCGCCGTAGACATTGCCACCCGCCGCGGTGAACAGCACGACCTTCCCGAAGCGCGGCTCTGGCTCGCCGAGGCGTTGCTTCAAAACGATCGTCTACCCGAAGCAAGAGAGCTTGTCGAAAACGTGCGGTCGTTTCTTCGAGAGACGCCGAACCTGCTGGTGTGGGGGCTGATGATGCGAATGGTCGCGAAGATCGAGGCCGCCGACGGCCACCTCGCCGCGGCCATACAATCACTCGCCCAGAGCACTTCAATCTACACGCTCCGACGGAATCCTTATCCCTGCGCGGTTAATCAGATTCTGCTTGCGGAGATGCTTGAGCGGCAGGGCAATATCGATCAGGCGATAAGCCAGGTGCAGTCCGCACTCGCAGCCTTTGATCGCCTTCGCGCCGCCATCGACGCGCGTAATGCCAGGTCCTATCTCGAAAAGCTCAAATCAAAGGCAGCCGAGCGCGCTACTTCGGTGAATCCTCAGACCACTGTCGCGGAAGCCGCGGACGCGTATCGCCACCTCCCGCTTGAGTCGGGGCTGGCCTCAGCGGTGGACGGCTTTATCGCACAGCGTCTCGTACAGGCTGCCGCCTCGCGGGACCTCTTGTTGCACGAGCTGGTCTCGATAGTTAAGGAGCAGTCGTTGTGTCGCGGAGCGATGGTGGCAGAGATTCTCAGCGATGATTCATCGGCAAAAGGTCCTTTAAAGCTCGGGATCGCAGCTTCAGCCGGTTTGAGTGACGCAGAACAGACGCAAGCGATCAACGCGCTGCGCACGCTTGGGCCGGACCAATACAAAAGCAATTTTGTATACCGGCTGAGCGACAACCAGGACTCTGCGTTCCTGCTTCAGATCATCGCCCCGGCAGCGCCGCGATACTTGAACGGCACCGTCAACATGAAGCCGTTGCTTTACATTGTCGAACAGGGGCTCGAGACCCAGGTGCTGAGAAGCAAGAACCGTCGCACGCAGGTCTTCGATCCGGCAAGGTTGCTCGCGCAAGTCGAGCTTCCCGGCTTCATCTGCGCGAGCCGCGCAATGAGCCGCGTGTTGGAACAGATTTATAAGATTCGCTCGTCAGATGTCACCGTTCTGATAACCGGAGAGTCGGGCACCGGAAAAGAGCTAATCGCCCGGGCGGTTCATGCAGGCAGTTCGCGGCGAATGAAACTTTTTCTTCCCTTCAACTGCTCCGCCGCGCCTCACGACATGATCGAAAGCCAGCTGTTCGGATTTCGCCGGGGGGCGTTTACCGGAGCCGTGGCCAATAGCGAGGGCATCATTCGCGCCGCCGAGCACGGCACGCTCTTTCTCGATGAGATCGGTGATCTGCCGCTTACGCTTCAGCCTAAACTTTTACGGTTTTTGCAGGAAGGCGAAATTCATCCGATCGGTGAGAGCCAGCCTCAGCGGGTCGACGTGCGAGTCATCGCGGCCACAAACTCAGAACTCGAGCGCGCGGTCGCCGAAGGGAGATTTCGAGAGGATCTGTTTCACCGGATCAACGTCATCAGAATTCAGGTTCCTCCCTTGAGGCAGCGGCGAGAAGAGATTCCAGCATTGATAAATCACTATCTGAATCAGTATCAGAGAGAGGCTTCTCGGAGCGACATCAGACTCTCCGAGGAAACGGTCGATTTGATGGTTGTTTATGACTGGCCGGGCAATGTCAGACAATTATGTAATGAGATGCGTCGGATTGTAACCTACAGTGAATCAGGCTCGATAGTTACACCGGACGCGCTCTCCTCCGAGATCGTCCGCGCCAGCAGAGATATTGACTCGGTCCCCTCCACTCTCGGCAAAGAATCATCGTCGGAGCACGCCGCGATTGGCAGTGACTCGACGACCCTCGGAGCAGCGGTCGAAGAGTTGGAACGTCGAATGATTCAAGACGCACTTCGTCGATCGTCGGGCAACATCGCCCGCGCCGCAAAAGATTTGGGGCTATCGCGCAAGGGGTTGTACTTGAAGATGGACCGCCTGAATTTCAGCAACTGATCTTGACCACGCACAACCCATCTGTCCGCTGGCGCAACCAATCCTCAGTGTCTAATATATAACTACGCCAATTTCGTTTTCGCACAAGCAAGCTCGTTGGGACGGCCGACGGGTCTGACAGCGAGTTTCGATTGGCGAACTGAGGAGCCTGGCGCCGGCATGTGGGAAGCGGCCAGTGTCTTCAAACTACATTTATTTCCTCACTTGCGGACGCAGCCTTTGCGGCTTATTTCAGATTCTAATGGGAGGTGTTTCGATGAGCTTTCACGGATGGGCAAAGTATCGTCTGATTGTCGTCGTTGTTCTCCTCGGGCTGGCGAATGGTGCGCCGGTTCTGGCCCAGGATCAACGGTCGACTCAAAACCGCGATACCACTTTTCGACCGGGGACTCGCCAAATATCCCTGGGACAGAAAGCGAAGCTAAAGGGAACCATAGTGCGACGCGAAGCTGATACGTTCAGCATCCGCGATGATCACGACATAGAGACGGTTGTACTGTTAACCGAACGGACCAGCGTCAAATCCAAGGGTGGGTTTCTCCGAACGGGGAAGAACTACGACGTGACAAGCCTGCTCCGCGGATTACCGGTCGAGGTCGAAGGCGTCGGTAGTCAGGACGGCCAATTGGTCGCCGATAAAGTACGATTCGAGAATTCGGATCTAAAGGTCGCCAGGCTGGTAGAGAAAAGAGTGGCGCCGGTCGAAGAGGCCAATGAACGCCTTGCCGGACAAGTTAGCGAGGTCGGCGAGGTATCGAAGATGGCAAGGGCCGAAGCTGGACGGGCACACGATCGAATCTCGTCGCTTGATGACTACAACGTTCAGGATTCCGCGAATATTTACTTCAAGGTGAACAGCGCCATGATTTCGCCGGAAGACCGTAGGGCGCTCGACGAGCTTGCGCAGAAGGCAATGACCACCAAGGGATACGTAATCGAGATAAGCGGCCATGCCGACGCTACCGGTAACGCTCAGCGAAACCGCGCATTGAGCCAGCAAAGAGCGGACGCCGTAGTGCGCTACCTTCAAGAAAACCATGACATCCCGCTTCGCCGGATGATCACACCTTTCGGTTATGGTCAGCTGCGGCCGGCGGCTGACAACAACACTCCCGAAGGCCGCCGCCAGAATCGACGAGTGGAGGTAAAGATACTTGTGAGTCGCGGCATGACCGGATCGGGCGAGTAACCGAACATACGTCCCCATTTCGATAAGCTGAGAGGCGCCATTAGTAAAAACCCGGCATTGATTGCTGTTATAGTCCTCGATGGACATCATAAACCAGGAAAGAGTTGGATGTTTGTTGGAATTCCGAACCGCGTTTGAATCACGTTCAAGAAGTAACGCGCGGCGATCCTAACAAACATCCAACTACGTCTGGTTTGCGCAAAACTGCGATTCTTGTAATCCTACCGCGCGAGGCGGACGCGGTCCGGTCCAGGGCCTGTCACACCCTCGAGTGCCCACCACCGCTGTCTCCGTCTTTCGGGGCGGAATAAACGGCCCGTTAGCGCGCATTCAACCGCGGATATCTCTCTGGAGCGATAAGCCAATGAAGAATCGAAGACCAATCGCGATGCTCCTGGTGCTTTGTGCAAGCTACTCCGTCCACGCTCAAGGCACACCGGATCGTTTCAAAACTCAACTCGAGCCGGTTATCAAACAGGTCATGCAGCAAGCCGGTATGCCGGGACTCGCCATCGCCGTCGTCGAAAATCAGAACATCGTTTACTCGGCGGGGTTCGGTGTCAAAAACCTCAACTCGAAGCAGCAAATGTCGGCGTCGGCGCTGTTTCATATGGCTTCGATCACAAAACCCTTCGTTGCTACTTCCATAATGCAGTTATGGGAAAAGGGCAAAATCGATCTGGAGGCGCCGGTTGTCACGTATCTTCCTTACTTTAAGCTTGCCGACGATCGGTACAAACAAATAACCGTGAGGCAGATGCTCAGTCATATATCCGGTATGCCGGATGTGCAGGACTACGAGTGGAACAAGCCTCAGTATGACGACGGCGCCCTCGAACGCTACGTCAGGAGCATTAACGACCGAAAGCTCATCGCCGAGCCCGGCGTCAAAATGCAATACAGCAATATGGCGTTCGAAGTCCTCGGTGACGTGATTGCAAAAGTCTCAGGTATGAGCTTTGAAGAATACGTTAAGCGAAACATCCTCGATCCGCTGGGAATGAAGAACAGCACCCTGCTGGTTAAGCAGGCCGATCCGGCGTTGCTGACAAGCCCTCACGTTCAGAATCCTTCGTATGAAGTCGAAGTAAGCAAGGTGTTCCCATACAACCGCATGCACGCGCCCAGCTCGACGCTCTACTCGAACGTGCTGGAGATGAGCCGCTGGGCGATGGCTAATCTGAATCGAGGCGAGCTAGACGGCAAACGCATCTTGAAGGCCTCGACTTACGACCTGATGTGGAAGCCGGCGGGCGAGCACTTCCAGGACATAGGGATAAGCTGGTTCCTTACAAAGTACAAAGGGCATTTCGTCGTAAACCATAGCGGTGGCGACACCGGCTTCGTGAGCTTGCTGGTTCTTGTTCCCGAAAAGAGAATCGCGGTTGTAATGATGAGCAACTACGACCGGGCTTCTCTTCGCGTCATCAACAACGCGGCGTTGGATATTGCGCTGGGCTTGAAGCCCGAGCCGGTGGTTATTAAAGCGCCGATTGACAGAGCGCTTTACAGAGCGATCGCAACCGAAGGTCTCGATGCCGCGGTTAGACAGTATTATGAGCTGAAGAAAAACCAGCCTCAGGCTTATGACTTTCAGGAGAGGCTTCTGAACATCCTCGGATACAACTTCATCAATCAGGGAAAATACAAAGAAGCGATCCGCGTTCTTCAGTTAAATGTCGAGGCGTACCCGGAATCGTCAAACGTCTATGACAGCCTTGGTGAAGCCTATATGAAAAACGGGGACAAAGTGCAGGCGATTGAGAATTATGAGAAGTCGTTGAAGCTCGATCCGGGCAACACCGGAGCCGTCGAGATGTTGAGAAAACTTCGGTCCCCGTAGCCACTGCCCTGGCAACAGATCGAATACCAAAGTTCAATTGCGCGTTTGAGTTTGCTTGGGGCAATTGTCACATTTGCAGCAACGATGACGCCGATCACCATGAACCCTATGAAATGAGGATCGAAATGCGTCCAGAGGAACGCCGCTAGACCAAAGCCAAAGTGCGCCGGGTTACCCCAAGGTCTGCGCCTGAGCGTTTCAGATACAATCCTCTGTCTTATCTTGCATTCAATCCCAGGTCCTGACCGTGGGGTTTTTCCCGTCGTTAAGCGATGTTGGATCCGAACATCACCTAGCTTCTTGATTTCTCATGAGATGGAAAGAAGGTTTGGATTTGGTTTCAATGTTTCTGCATTGCTCGGGCGAACTGTCGCGTCATGTACTGATGTAAAGCAGTGATCGCAAATGTTTTGGATTACCGCAAGTTCTCGCGAAAAGAAGATTTTGAGCGGCGTGATTTAAGCCAGAGCGAGAACGCCGCCGCAATGCGACTAACTGTCTATATAAGCCAAAAGGAGATGATATGGCTTTAGTTATTGAGAAGTACAAAGACATTTCGGCCTATGCCAGAGAGCATTTCCACGCGCCGGTTGGAATCTCTGCTGAGCCCGGATTGGGTTCGAGATTTTCGGAGAGGTGCCACAAGTATGCGCGTTCCCATCCCCTCCCCGCTCATCGTGCGATCGTTGTCATCGTTGGAGCCGTACTCGCGACCTTCATCCTCAGCGGGCCCGCGCGCGCGCAATGCTCGTCGGCAGACGTCGCCCGCTGGGTCAATCTCAAGCCTGGCGGTGATCCCGAGCAGATCGAAATCTATTTCGCGGAATGCGGTGACACCGCTGGCTCCGTGACCCGGCTGGGCGTCAAAGTGTTTGTGAGGCAATCGAGCGGCGGCCTATATCAGCGGCCGCCGGTCTCGGCGCGCTACATCACGGACAAAGGCACGAGGTGGCTCCTCGCGAAGGTCTCGACCGGCGGCTACGTCGATGAAATCTTCATGCGCCGAGTGCGCCGCACCGACCAGGAGGTCCTGAAGGTCGGCGTCAGACACAAGTCGCTCGACAGCAAACCGAGCTCCGTAGACTGGTACGAGTACCGCAGACGGTAGGGCCGCTTGTATCACGGGCGTCCATTCCGAGTTCCAGGATCGTTGCCGTTTCAGCAATGAGGAAAAGTCAGTAATCGAGGAACTCTGAAATTAGATCAGCAATATGATTGGAGGAAATGACTATGCCGCAGTTTGACGCTCGAAGCGAAAAGAACATCAATACCCTTGTTCCGAAAGCACAGGAGAAAGCACGGGCATTCCTGCAGGCGGTTAGGGATGCGGGCATCAACGCAAAGATCATTGACGGCTCACGGACCTTCAAAGAGCAAGATGCGCTGTTTGCGATTGGGAGAACCAAACCCGGTCATATCGTGACCAATGCCAAAGGTGGGTTCAGCAATCACAATTTTGGGGTTGCTTGGGATATTGGCATCTTTGATGGAACCAAGTTCGTTACTGAATCTTCACGCTATGATAAGGCAGGGAAGATTGGGAAGACCTTGGGGCTGGAATGGGGAGGAGACTTCAACAGCATCACTGACAAGCCACACTTTCAATGCAAGACGGGAAAAACGACCGCGGCACTAAGGAAGCTGAAGAAGGAGGGCAAGGAAATTCCTATTCTGGATTGATGAACCGTTTAGTCCTGCGCGGAGGCGGCCAGGTCCAGTGGTATCGGAATCAGAGTTTGTCCTGCAGGCTGACTGTCGGCTTGTTGCCTTAAACTTGAGTGGATTCCCTTTCCCGATTACGAGCAGCCAAGTTCAGGCCATCAGACAGTTTGGGCACGCGGCAGCCGCGATTGCCATCTTTCGAAACGTACTTCCAGGGTGACTTGTCAGGTGATAGTCCCAAACCAGGTATGACGCAATGCAGATGCGGATGGTGTTGGAGGGTCTTGTCCCCAGGTATGCAGCACTGCCAGAAAACCGATGACCGCACCAAGATGCTTTGGGTCGGCAGCACTTCAACAAAGTCTCCGAAGCTGCCTGAAAAAGCACCAAATCGACGCAAAAAACACGGAGCATGGAGTTTAGGCTGTGGCCTGGGCGTAACCCAAGGCCAGCCTGAACTCCATACTCTTATTCACTCCGATAGACTATGGGCTACTTTACTCGCTTTGCTGTAAACTCGGACGCCGGTTGGTCAGAACCGTCGCGTTTGCGGGTCATCTTGATCTCATCTCCAGATACCTTTCCGGTGTAGATCACTTTGATCGTGTTTCCCTGCGCCTCGAACGACTGGGTGAACGATATGTCATCGCCTTTGATCTTCCCATCCGAGATCGGGGTGTCTCCCTGCCGGCCCGAAACCGTGCCGGTGAGTTTCTCTCCCTCAGCTTTGAAGGTGAAGGTTACTTCACGAGTCTGACCGCCCTGACCGGCAACCTGCGCAACCCATTTGCCATCCACGTTGGCGGCCAAAGCCATGGTTACGGCTGCCAAAACCACGACTGCTGCAAGAATCACTACTCTGTATCTCATTTGACTCCTCCGTACCTTAAAGTATCTCCTCTTTAAAGAGGAACGTTTTTTGCGAAAGCTCGTTTTTGAAGATTCCCTTTCGCAACTAGTGTGATCCACTGAACGGGAACTTCCGGAGCGGCGGCGCGGACATCGTCCTGTGTGTCTAGACCGACACACGCTGACAATTCATGCGCTCAAAACAAATATGCCTTGAAGGTTAAGAGTATTGAACTTCGAAACACTCTGCTTTTGCGCTTACAAACTCGCCTCTGCCCTGGCTTCCGTCAATAATACTACTCGGCGCCCCTCTCTGGTTTCAAGATAGTGAGTCATTCGTGATTCATTCGCCCTTTAACTGCTCTATGTCCTCGAGTAGCACCGTCTCGTGTCCCTGTGGATTCACCTTCTCGTAGACTTTCCGAACTACTCCATCGGGATCAACCACAAATGACGTCCTGTCCCAATACATCGTGCCTTTGTACTCTGATTGCCCGACTCCGCAAGCCTTTAGCAGCTCGGCATCCGTGTCGGCGATCAAATCGATCGTAAAACCAAACTTATTACAAAAGCTCTTATGTGAATCTACGTCATCCTGGCTAACCCCGACAACGTCAATGCCGGCTTCATCAAAGTCGGCTTTTGTTGCAGTGAAGGACTTGCCCTGGATCGTGCAGCCCGGGGTGTCGTCCTTTGGGTAGAAATAAACGACAAGCCACTTACCGGCGAAATCGCCGAGGTTTACAGTCTTGCCATCCTGATTTGGGAGAGAGAAATTCGGAAACGGGTCTCCTGCTTTAAGCATTTCGTTTATCCTTTCGCGGAGCGCTGCAGCGCCATAGTTTAGAACAGGTAGAGTAGCACGGCGGGCGGGGCTTAGTAGAGCCGCTCAGAGATTGCCACAGCCAACCCGGCTTATCTCCAGACTCCACCGGCTTCAGCCGCATGGTCCTTCAACTTCAACCTCGGTCACCCGAAATCGACAGCTCATTTGGAGTGCGCCGACCTTTCTCGCATTCAGCAACACTCGCATGCGTGGCGGCGCTTTCGTATTGCTTACAGGGAGAGGACGGCGCAGTCAAATGACGTATCAAATGCGGAGCGTTGTCCTCCGCTAACAGCAGCGCTCTAGAGGTTTCGTGAGCAATGAACAACACTACCAAAGCGCCGCCACGCATGCGAAGGTGGTTGAATGCTGGAAACGGCGGCGCACTCCAAATAAGGTGTCAAACTCGGTTGACCTATTGTTTCATCAACTCCTCATAACGCTGTGTGACTTCCTTAGAGGACAAATCTTGCTTGCGTGTCGAGACGTACCAGACATGGCCAAACGGATCGACCAGTTTGCCCGAGCGGTCGCCATAAAACTCGTCCTTTACCGGCCGAACAGCCTTCGCACCTTCAGCAACCGCTCGCGCAAACACCTCGTCGACGTCTTCGACATAAAGATGGATTCCAACAGTCGAGCCTCCCCGAGAGTCGGGACCAAGCGCATCGTGCTCAGGATATTCATCTGAGAGCATGATCGGAGCGCCGTTGATAATCAGTTCGGCATGTCCAATCTTTCCGCCGGGTTCCTGCAGGCGCATCGTCTCCTCAGCATCGAACGCCTTCTTATAAAACTCGATAGCCTCGGCGCCGCCTTTGACCGTGAGGTACGGAGTAATTGCGGGCTGTGGTATTCGCGCCGGTTTGCTTGTCATAACTGGTCCTCTCTTTCAGATTGAATTACAACATCCATCACGCCCGAGAACCGCTTTGCGATCGCTAGCTCAATGATTGGCTTCAGCCGCCCGCCTTTTGATCTCCTCCTCCGAAACTTCTTCGATATGCGTGGCAATATACCAAACGTGACCGAAGGGGTCTGTTACGCCGCCGCTGCGGTCGCCGTAGAACTGGTCCTTAACAGGCATCAATTCTGTCGCCCCGCAAGATATTGCCTGCTTGAACGCCGCGTCGACATCTTCGACGTAGAGATAAATATGCACGGGTGATCCGCCGCGAGAGAGCGGGCTCAGCCAGGCCGGGTAATCCGGATGCTCGTCAGTGATCATAAACCGTGAATCGCCGATCTGGAATTCGCCGTGCCTTACGGCTCCGGTTTCATCAGTAATTCGCTCGAATTCGGATGCACCAAAAGCCTTCTTGTAGAATTCAATGGCTGCGGCCGCATCCTTCGCTATCAGATACGGCGTCGCCGTGTGAAAACCCTTCGGAATGTAGTTTACTTTGGTCGTCATAATTAGTCTCCTGTGGCTTCAATTGTTTGTAGTTCGGCCTTTTACATGAAACGTTGTAATCGTTCACTAAGAACTAAGGGTTCGACGTTGCGTCTCCTATGTGCGTGGCGATGTACCAGACATTGTCGAACGGATCCGTCACGCCGGCCACGCGATCTCCATACGGCTGGTCGGCGGGCTCGCTTTGCGACGTCGCCCCGGCCGCAACCGCGCGTCGATATAAAGCGTCTACATCATCTACATACACGTAGAAGGTAGTCGCCATCGGCTGCCACTCGCCGCGCGCTTCGCCCATTTCAATCATCGAGTCGCCGATCATAACCGTCGCATGATGGATCACGCCGTCAGGAGTTTGCGTTCGCGATTCCTCCTCCGCACCAAAGGCGCGCTCCAGAAAGTCAATCATTTGAGGCGCACCACGAGGGTGCAGAAACGGAGTGACAGTCCGAAGACCCTCCGGCTTGTGTTGGGTCGCTTGGTGAGTTGCAATGTACCAATGATTGCCTGAGAGATCCTTCACGCCCGCCTCCCGATCTCCGTAAAACTGATCCACTGGCGCATACAGAGAAACAGCGCCCGCTTGGAGCGCACGCTCGTACACTGCGTCTGTGTCTTTTACGTAAAGGTGGATCCCGGTGGGCATCGGAGGCCGCTGCAAAGCGGCGCCCCCACCGATCATCACCATCGAATCTTCAATCCTGACTTCCGCGTGGATCCCTCCGCCGCTTCCTGTGCCGCGATAGAGTTCCTCAGCGCCAAACGCCCGCTTAACGAAGTCTACTAAGTCCGCCGCTCCTTGAACGATAAGATACGGAGTGATCGTATGAAAGCCTTCACGGATTGGGTTGACTGCCATCTTAGTGTTTGACACGCTCTTCTCCAGCTCGGCTCTTAACCGCGTTTTGAAATCAAGGCGAGGAAGATCACGCAACTCGGCCGCAACGCGAGCCAGCGCGGCAACGCCCGCGTCGGCGCCCGTTAGCGGCGCATCGCGACCGGCGATGATCGCCTCGACCGCGTCATTAAGTTGCTCAATCAAACTCGCGTTAGCCATTTGCAAAACCCGGCTCGGCACTCAGGTGAGTGCGCAAGTTTTGAAGCGCTCGGAACTGTAGCTGCTTCACCGCACCTTCGCTGCGCCCCAACTCATCGGCGATTTCACGGATACTCTTCTCCTCAGCAAATCGCATATTGACGACCCGCCGCTGATCAGCGGGAAGCCCGTCGACCAGCTCGAATAGCCGTGCACGCCGCTCCATCTCATCAGCGATCTCCTGAGGGGTGACGTCGGTCGACGGTTCGGGGATGGTCGTTTGTTGTTCCTTCGCCGCGCGTTTGGATCGATCGATGATCGCGTTTGAAGCGATCTTGAACAGCCACGCTGCGAAAGGCGCGCCACGCCACTTGAATCTCGGGAGAGCGGTAAGCGCGTGGTGAAAGACCTCGGAGGTCACATCCTCCGCTTCATTACGGTCGTGAACCCGCCGCGCTACGAATGCGTACACTCGCGCAAAATTGCGCTCATAAAGCTCGGCAAAACGGGCAGGATCCTTCTGCGCGGCCTCGATAAGAAGCCGCTCAGCACCGGCATCCGCGGACGCCTTCGATCTGAGATCCCCCTGAGCCATCGTTGTCTAACGGTATAACTGTCGAAACAAGGAAAGGTTACGGTTGGGCTGTGATAGATTCAGATCGGTGGCCTTAGATCGAGTCCGAGTGTCTTCTCGAGATTGCGCGCGACCCGTAGCAATAGGCCCTCATCGAATTGCTTGCCGATCAGTTGTATTCCGATCGGCAAATTGCGCGACGATAACCCGCACGGAAGGCTTAGCGCCGGGGCACCCGTCAGGTTCGCAGTGATCGTATAGATGTCTGATAAGTACATCTCGAGCGGATCATTAGCCTTCTCGCCAATAGTGAACGCTGGGGTAGGTGCGGTGGGCGTCGCGAGGACGTCGCAGCGCGTAAACGCATCGCGAAAGTCGCGCTCAATCAACGAACGAACTCTCTGGGCTTTGCCGTAATACTGATCGTAGTACCCAGCCGACAACGCGTACGTGCCGAGCATTATTCGCCGTTTGACTTCGGCGCCAAATCCCTGATCGCGCGTTTGACTGTACATCTCCTTTAGAGTCGCAGCTCCTTCGGCGCGAAATCCATACCGCACGCCGTCATACCTCGCCAGGTTTGAGCTCGCTTCTGCAGTGGCGATCAAATAGTAGACCGGCACCGCGTACTCGGTATGCGGCAGGCGGATTTCGATGATCTCGGCGCCCAACTGTTCTAGTTTGCTGATGGCGGCCTCGACCTTCTCTCTCACTTCCGGGTCCAACCCTGCTCCGTAGTACTCGCGGGGAACCCCCACTCGCAAGCCCCGAATGTCTTCGCCAATGACCGAGACATAATCGTCGACTGCTGCGTCGCTCGAAGTAGAATCCCGCGGATCACGCCCTGCGATAACTCCGAGAATGCGAGCTGCATCTTCCACACAGTTTGCGAACGGTCCAATCTGATCGAGCGATGAGCCAAAGGCTATTAGCCCGTAGCGGGGCACTCGCCCGTATGTCGGCTTCAGCCCGATCACGCCTGAGAGACTTGCGGGTTGACGCACAGAGCCGCCCGTGTCTGAGCCAAGCGCCCCCATTGCCATGCCCGCGGCGACCGCGACTGCCGATCCTCCGGATGATCCTCCCGGCACACGAGCCGGGTCCCACGGATTCCTAACAGGTCCGAACGCGGAGTTTTCAGTTGACGATCCCATCGCGAACTCATCGAGGTTGGTCTTTCCGATGATCAACGCGCCGGCGGCCTGCAACCGCTCGACGGCAGTCGCAGTGTAGGGTGGCTTATAGTTGAAAAGAATCCGCGAACCCGCGGTAGTGCGAACATCGCGGGTGACCATATTGTCTTTGACTGCGATCACTGCTCCAGCAAGAGGCGGGAGCACTTCGCCCTGGCTCACCAGGCGATCGATTTCCTCAGCTCGAGACAGAGCTGCGTCATTAGTGACTGTGATAAACGCGTTTAGGTCCGAGAGCTTTTCGATACGGTCAAGAGCAGCTCGACATATATCGACGGCCTTGAGTTCGCCTGACGATAAGCGCTTTTGAAGAGAGTTGATTGTTAGTGCTCTTAAATCCAATGTGTCAGTCCGTAGTCCGTAGTCCGTAGTCCGTGGTCCGTGGTTTCTGGTTTCTGGTTCCTGGTTCCTAGTTTCTGGTTTCTAGTTTCTGGTTTCTAGTTTTCATTAGCGTACAGAACCAGAACCCACAAACCAGAAACCAGAAACTACGGACCACGGACTACGGACTATTACTGACTACTAATCACCCTCGGTACTCTAAAATAGCCCGCTTCGGAATCGGGAGCGTTCTCAACGGCAGCCTTCTGACCGATCCCCGGCCGCAACTGATCGTCTCGCAACGCATACTTCATATCGTCACCCACCTGCCCACAATGAGACATCGGTGGCACCTCACCGGTGTCGAGCTCATTCAGCTTTTCGATATGACCGATGATCGAGCTGAGTTGCTCGGTAAACAGATCAGTTTCCTGCGGCGTCAGCTCGAGCCTGCTGAGCTCGGCAATCCGTTCAACATCCTTCTTGGTGATAGACATGCTGTCTCCAGTAGAACCTTTTCTATTTTCTATTTTCTATTTTCTATTTCTACAAGAAGTAATTCAGTCGATCACGAAACGTCAAACAAATAGCAAATAGAAAACAACAAATAGAAAATAGCAAATAACCCCTTCCTCACGCTATAATCCCACCTCTTATCTTTAAGAACGACATTAAAAAGTGAGGAGAATATGACGCCTTTGGTCGGTTTGATAATGGGTTCAAAGTCGGACTGGGAAACGATGTCTAACGCCGCGCAGACTCTCGAGACTCTTGGAATACCATTCGAAGTCCGCGTTTTATCCGCTCATCGCACCCCCGATCAGCTCTTCGAATACGTCGAATCCGCGGAAGGTCGAGGCCTCGAAGTCATAGTAGCGGCGGCTGGCGGCGCCGCCCATCTGGCGGGCGTGGCCGCCGCAAAAACGCTGCTGCCGGTGCTCGGCGTTCCAATGGAATCGAAGTCGCTCAAGGGACTGGACTCGTTGCTGTCGATGGTTCAAATGCCTGCTGGGATACCGGTCGCCACCCTTGCGATTGGCCGCGCAGGCGCAGTTAATGCCGCCTTATTCGCCGCCGCGATTCTGGGAATAAAGCGTCCGGAAGTCCGCGAGGAGATAAGGAAATATCGCGAGACGCAGGCCAAGGCAATCCTTGCGCATCCGGATCCGCGGGAGTAGCCCGTAGTCAGTAGTCCGTAGCTGGGACTGCCGATCGCACCGACTTCGTTAACTGCCTACGGACTACTGACCACGAACTACGGACTACGGACCTGCCGCGATCATTTTTCTTGCTTTGATTGACCGAACGCTTGAGTAAAGAAACCTTTCAGGCTGGTTTTGATCCCCGCAGGCATTTCGCCGCCGCGAACCACCAGCACCGGACACTCTGCGCGGTTTACGATCTCGCGCGTTATGTTACCCATTATGTAGCTTCGTAAATTACCACCTTCGGGCGACGAACCCGTTACCACCAGATCGTAGTCACCGCGACGAATCTCCTTGAACACCTCGCTGATCACCAGCCCGTGGCGCAATCGAACTTCGGTCGAGACACCCATCATTTCAAGCGATTCTTTTTCCCGCCGGAGATTTTGTCCCAGCCCCGAGCTCGAGTGAAGCAACAGATTGACATCCTCTTCCATCCTGATTAGATCGGTGTAGACGGCGGGAGGTTCCGCCATTACGTGGAAAAGCGTGATTGATGCGCCTGCCGCCTTAGCCAGGGCGCCCGAGAACTCGACGGCGCGGTCGATATATTTCTCTCCGCCGCTACAAACCAGTATTCGTTTCATGGTCTCGCGATTACCGATGACCGCGAGCACCGGAGGCGCAACCGATTTTATTATCTTGTACGCCTTTGCCGACATGAGGAACGGCCCTCGGGACCCCTTCCTCACAGCGCCAATCACGACCAGATCGTAGCCAGTCTCTTCGGTACGCTTTACGATTTCTTCGATAGGCTCGCCAGTTTTGGTGATCACTTCAGCGCTAACGCCACGCTCCTTGAGGAGCTGTTGAGCGCGCCGCAGCGAGTCGAAGGCCGCGTCCTCTTCGCCAGGCTTCTCTGTTATTCCTAGAATGGTGGTCTCGGCTTGACCCTTCTCGGCGATGATTCCGCCAAAACGGACAGCGTTCTCAGCCTGAGCCGACCCATCTGTGCAGATTAAGAGTTTCATAGCCAGTCTCAGTTAATCGTCTGAATCGAAGGTGATGTTCCCTCGACGATGCGGGGTATTCCATTGTCTGTGCCACGGTTCGCTTCCCCGCTGGAATCATATCTTACGCTACCGCTATTCATGAAGCTGCTGGGCGAACGCGGGCGCTACACGAATCATCCAAGTTCGGTGCCTTAGCTTGTTAAAACTGACCCGTGAACAGTAGAATTCATTCAATAACAATGGGAGATGTAAGGATGAAGTTAAGAATAATACTTATTGGCTTGACTCTAATAGTCGCGTGCTCATCTGCTTTCGCTCAACAGACCAAGCCTGCGCAAAAGGTTGAGCCTGGGATTGATGAAGTCATACGTCGATTTGCAGCCGCGGAGACGGAAAACAGGATCGCCAGGAACAACTACACGTTCACCCAGGACTTCGATCTTAAGACGATCGGAGAGGCAGGCTCGGTGACCGGGCGGTTTAAGAGAGTCTCCGACATAGTCTTCGACGACCGGAGCAACCGCATTGAGAGGATAACCTTTTTCCCGCCGTCAACCCTGGTCGCGCTTCAAATCACAACCGAGGATATGCAGGATCTGGCCGGTGTTCAGCCATTTGCACTTGCAACCGAGGACCTTCCGAAGTATCAGATTGACTACTTCGGCAGGGAGAAGATTGACGAGCTGAATACTTACGTCTTCGACGTAAAACCAAAGAAAATAGTAAAAGGCGAGCGCTACTTCCAGGGACGGATCTGGGTCGACGATGAAGACTTGCAGATAGTCAAAGCGCAAGGTCAGGCGGTTCCTGAAGTTGGCGAGCAGAAGTTTCCGCGGTTTGAAAGCTATCGAGAAAACATCGACGGCAAATACTGGTTCCCTACCTACATTTATGTTGATGACGTGCTTGAGTTCAAGCGGGGACCGGTCCACATGAAGATGGTGGTGCGGTTTACAAACTATAAGAAGTTCGGCGGCAGAATTCGAATAGCTGACGAAGGCGAGACGGCGACCGAAGATGATGTCAAGGCAGCCGAGAAATCGAAAGCAGGAACACCGGCCACGAAGCCGCCTGATCCTCAGGCCAAGCCCGACCCCAAAAAGCCAAAGAAACCTTGATGCATGATGCTCGACATTGCTCGGACGATCGTCGCATCCCTGTTAATCGCGGCGGCCGCCTGGCCGCCGCCAGTGTTGCGGGCCTGTCAAAGACCCTCCCCTTCTGAAATACTTTTGGCCGCAGCAGAGCGCGGTAAAGCACTGCTGGCAGCGCTACAAGACTACAGTTGTTACGCTGAGCTCACGATCGAAACTGTCAGCCAGGCCGACACGATTACCGGAAAGTACTACCGGTTCTCTCACATTTCATTCGACCGCCACGGCAATCGTCAGGAAAGAGTGCTCGAGAATACTTCGACTCTGCCGGCTGATGTTCCGATCGGAACTCAAACAGCCAATAACTTAACCCGCGTTTACCAATTTATTGTTAGCCCCGAAACCCTAAATCAATATGAGCTGAATTACGTCGGCCGGGAGCGCATCGACGAGCTCGATACCCTGGTTTTCGACGTTAAGCCAAAGATAAAATTGCCTGACCCCGACAAGAGCGATGATCGGTATCTAAATGGGCGAGTCTGGATTGATGAACAAGACCTTTGCGTTGTCAAAGTCTCCGGTTACGCGCTGCCCCAACCGAGCGCGCGTCGAACTCCGAAATTCGAGACGTATTTCCAGAATTACGATCGGTATTGGTTTCCCGCATACACGTCGGCCGACGACACCATTAAAGTAGGGCGTTATCTGACCCGCGTAGTGGTTAACGTCCGGTTTACCGGGTACAAGAAAGCGAGTACGAGGTGATGAATGACACATCAGTCGTATTCAACCGAGCCTTCCTATTCCGGACTCGTGTCGCATGGGCACTGCTTGTATTTGTCGCTTCTCTTCTGGTGTATGGGCGTACTCTCGCCCCTACTGTCGCGTTCGTAGACAGCGGCGAATTGACCGTAGCCGCAAGCTCGCTTGGCGTAGCACACCCGCCCGGCTTCCCGCTTTATGTTGCGCTCGCCCACCTGGCTACGCTGGTTCCTATAGGCAATGTGGCGGTCAGGGTCAACTTCGCATCGGCAGTTTTCGCGGCCCTTGCTTCGTCGGTCGTCTGTCTGGTCGTGTTTGAGGCCATGCTGACTTCGCACGTCCCGCGCTTCATCGCCAGAGTTCAAAGAAAAGCAGGTCGCAAGAAATCAAAAAAGACCGGCGCTTCGGCGCAACCTCTAAAGGAAGGGGCGCCTCGAAGCCTGGTCAGTTTGGTGGCTTCGTGTCTGATTTCGGGCGTTTTGCTGGCCTTCTCGCGCACGCTATGGGCCTATGCCACGATAGCCGAGGTCTACACGCTGACCTCGCTCCTAATCCTCGTCGTTTTTCTGTTGATGTTCCGATGGCGCTGTCGATTCATTCACGGGCGCCGACCGCCTTCATCGCGGGACGAGGACGGCGAAGATGTCTTGAACGGTGGCGCGACTGGCTCCGCGGTAAATAGGTCCTCGCCTTCGCAGCCGGTCGGCACTGCTTACGGTACTCTTTATGCCGCTGCGTTTGTATTTGGGCTAGCGCTCGGCGTTCATCACGTGAGCGTCGGGCTGATGTTACCCGCATTGGCGGTTCTGGTGTTCACTACGGCGCGAGCCGGGTTTTTCGCAAGCAGGCGATTCTTATTCGCCGCGCTGTTTGCCATCGCGGGACTCCTGGTGGTCTATGCTTATCTCCCGATCGCTGCGTCTCGATCGCCGATAATGAACTGGGGTGATCCGAGGACCTTAGAGCGATTCTGGTGGCAGATAACCGGTAGACAATATCAAGTATTCTTTTCATATTCGCTGTCGACTGCCGCTAGCCAGTTCGGTGGTTTTGTAAAACTTCTTGCGCGCGAGTTCGGTCCGTGGTGGTTTCCCGCTGCGCCCGCGTTGATGCTGGCCGGATTTGTTGCTGTTTTTAGACGTGACAAACCGCTGTTCTGGTTTCTAGTCCTGGTAATCGCCGCCGATCTTGCTTATGCGCTCGGCTACGAAATCGCTGAAGACAAAGACGCGTATTACTTGCCTGCTTTGATCGCGATGACAATCTCGGCGGGTTTTGGCGCCAAGTGGTTAATCAACAAAGCCACATCGGCGGCTGCCGCGTTTAAGGGCCGGCAATTCATCGCGGCTGCTGTGGTATTGATCGTGATGATTGCCGCACTTGGGGGAAACTGGTCGTACAATAACCGAAGCCGCTACTTCCTTGCGCAGGATTATTTCGACAACATCCTGGCGACGGTTGAGCCGGGCGGGATGTTGCTCACGCGCGATTGGCAGGTCTATTCGCCTTCGTTGTACTTTCAGAAGATCGAACACCGGCGCGAGGACGCCGTTGTGATCGACGTGAATCAGCTCCGGCGATCGTGGTACTTCGACTATCTGCGTAAGGCCTACCCGACACCGATGGAGCTGGCCAGGAATCAAATTGAACCGTTTCTGGAAGACCTCCGGCATTGGGAGCACGATCCGGACCTGTATCAGCGTGACTTGACTCTCAATCAGCGAATCAATTCACGATTCTACGAAATGATTCTCGCCTTCGTGACAAACCACATTCGATCGGCGCCGGTTTACCTGACCCTGGATATCGCAGGTGATCGAGAAGGACAGGACGCGGAGTTGACCAAATCGCTTGCGGCTTTGTATCAGTTTGTTCCAAAAGGCCTTGTCTTTGAGATAACTACGGGCCGCGAGTTCAGGCAGCTTTCGGATCATCAGCTCTCTACACGTGGCTTGGCCGACGGCACAATCGAGTTTGAAGACAACGACGTGGTCACACAAAAGGTGATTCCAGTCTATGTCAATATGTTGTACAACCGCGGCCGGTATTTATCGGTTTACGGCCATCACGAACAGGCTGTTGAAGCTTTCAAGCAATCCTTATCACTGAACCCGAGGTTCACACCTGCGCAGCAGGCTATGAACGAAAGTCTGAATGCGCTTCGTAAGGGGATTTCGAACAGTCCGCCTTGATCAGCGGCGAGTGTTGCCGCGCACTTCTCAACAAAGCCCCGGATATCTATAATGCCATCGGATCCAGCTAATGCCGAATGCCGAACCAGGAGAGAATCTTCCGGGACGCTCGCTGAGCGCGGGGGAAATATTTGTCGAAATGAAGCGACGCCTCGAGCAGGGCGCGAGCGCCGCTATGGCCACGGTAGTCAAGACGCGCGGATCGACTCCGCAGCAGACCGGGGCCAAGATGGTGATATTCGATGACGGTTCATTTATTGGGACCGTGGGTGGCGGATGTGTGGAAGCGGACATATGGGCCGAAGCCCGCGATGTGCTCAGGACAGGAAAGACCGACATCTATCACTTCAATCTGAACGACGAATATGCGGAAGCCGAAGGGATGGTGTGCGGCGGCCAGATGGATGTGCTGATCGAGCGATGGGTCTACGACGACGATTAATAAGGATCGACAGGACAATCGGCGAAAGATTCTCAAAGCAGTTGCGAAAGGACCGCGGACCTCACCCGCCTATTACGTTTCATATTGTTCCTTTGTGCTAGACTCTCGATATGTCGGACCAGCGTGTGCTCATAGTGGACGATGAAGAACCGGCGCGCCAGGGTCTCAGCGAAGTTGTGGCCGGCTGGGGCTATCTCACCGAGACTGCTGGAGACGGCCGTGAAGCCATCGAACGCGTTGAGAGCTTTGCCCCGCATGTCGTGATCACCGATGTCGTGATGCCAAAACTCGACGGCTTCAAGCTCCTTGCGCATCTCAGAACCGAACAGCCCGAAGTCTCTGTGGTTCTGCTCACCGGTCAGGGATCGGTGGATGCGGCAATCCGCTCAGTCAAAGACGAGGGCGCGTTCTACTACTTTGAGAAGCCGATCGACATGCGCAGGCTCCAGCTTGTGCTGCGGAAGGCGGCAGAATACAGCAGCGCACGGCGCGAGAACGAACTCCTTCGCCGGCAGCTTCGCCAGTACGGCGCATTTGGGGATATGGTCGGCGCGTCCGACGCCATGCGAGAAGTCTATACGGTTGTCGAGCAGGTTGCTCCAAGCGCGGTATCCGTTTTGGTCACCGGAGAATCGGGCACCGGAAAGGAAATGGTGGCGCGCACGATTCACAAGCTCAGTCCGCGCGCAAACCAGCCGTTTATCGCGATTAACTGCGCTGCCGTGCCCGAAACTTTGATGGAGTCAGAATTGTTCGGTCACGAAAAGGGCGCGTTCACAGGCGCGGCAAACAGGCGGATTGGCTGCTTCGAGCTTGCGAACAACGGCACGCTGTTGCTGGACGAGATTGCGGAGATGCCGATCCTACTGCAGGCGAAGCTGCTGCGGGTGCTGGAAGACGGAAAGCTGTGGCGGCTCGGTTCGACCAAGGAGACCTCAGTCGACGTCCGGGTGATCGCAGCGACCAACAAGGACCCTCTGAAGGCTGTGCAACAGGGAGCGTTGAGAGAAGACTTGCTGTACCGTTTGAACGTTATTACGATCAAGCTTCCGGCGTTGCGTGATCACCGCGACGACATCCCTCTGCTGGTTCAACACATGATCGATGAGTTGAGCAGGCGCCACAATAAGACGGCGCGCCTCATATCGCCGGACGCGATGGAAGCTCTCATGGGCTGGCATTGGCCCGGGAATGTACGCGAGCTCAGGAACGTTGTCGAACGCGCGGTGGTCATCTGCGAAGGAGAGCAAATAGAGCGACGCCATCTGCCTTTTAACATCACCGGCCAGGAACCCTCACTCACCGCGGACGCTGTGATGATACCGATCGGAATGCCCCTGGAAGAGGTCGAGCGACGAGTGATACTGAGCACGCTCGCCCGGACCGAACACAACAAAACCCGAACCGCCGAGACTCTGCATATCAGCCTCAAAACGCTTCATAACAAACTGAAAGCGTACAGAGAAGCGGGATTGGTTAAAGAGGAGGGGTAACCTCCCGGTGTGGGAATCGCGTGACGTGGCCAAGCGATAACTCTAGCTTGTCGGGATCGATATGGCGACGACGGTAACCGCAAGAGAACATCTTCAGCAAGCCGGCGAAGCGGATGTGTTGCGCGACGAGCAGGCTGCCGCTTCGACGTGGTTAAGGCTTGGTGTTCGTGCGCGACAGATTGCTTTAATAACTCTCCTTGTGGCCCTGGTTGTCGTAGTTACTACCGCGGTAAACATCGCGAATCTCACCGCTGTAATAATAAACAGGACCGCGAATGAAGCCAGCCAGGTATCGCGCCAGATTAACTATGCCGTTAACCAGGAGCTCGCGGATGCCAGTACCACTGCCGATCACCCCGACGCCTACTCCGCTTTGGTAAGCGAGCACTCTGGAGTGCGCGGGCTCATGGATTCAACGCTCGTTACTTCGAATACAATCGCATATCTGTACTTGGCCAACGTCAGTGGGCAGATTATCACCGACTCGGCGGGGCGACTCGAGCTGGCAGCTAACCGGCATATGATCGGCGACGTGCCGGCCGACCGGCCGAACCTCGACCAGCTTGCTGATCAGAACGGCTACGTGCAACTCGCGCGAGTGCTATTCGGGCCGAAGATCTACGAGTATCAAAAACGCCTGGAGAGCGATGGTTCGTTTGCCGCCGAGCTTCATATCGGCGTGTCCGCATCAGCCGTCGGGAAAGAGCTGCTTGGCCCAATTGCCACAAACTTGATCATCGGGCTGGTGGCGATCGTGGCCGCTGCGGCGGTGGCTATTGGGTCCGCTAACTTAGTGTTGAGGCCGTTGGAACAAATATCGACCAGTATCGATCAACTTGGTCTGCCAGTCGATGCCCAAACGACCGGCGATCTGTCGCAGGACCAAATGGTAACCGGTGTAACGGCGCGATTGAGACAACTGGGCGAACGCCTCGCGGGCGAGCGAAGCGAGCTTGAAATAATGCGCGGACGTTTGCGCCAGGTAGTTAGCCATCTGGAAGAACGGTTGCTTCTCATAAACCGGGAAGGCCGGGTAATTCTTGCGAGTCCGGACGCCGAACAGATCCTTGGGATCAATGATGTTGAGATCAGCGGGCTGCCCATCGATGAGACATTGGGCAGCGACCACCCGCTTGTCATAACCGTCGAACGCGCATTCAGAGAGAGGCGATCCATCGCTCGCACTACGCTGGATCTTCTCGGCAGACCACATCCGCGACAGCTCATTGCTTCGGTTCAGTACATCGAGGACGCCGGGGAGCCCGTAGGCGCCCTGGTCCTCATGCGCGACTATGAGTCGTTTCAAAAATTCGAATCGCAATGGGATTTATCAAAAAAGCTCGCCGATCTTGGACGCATCACATCGGGCATTGCCCACGAAGTCAAAAACCCGCTAAATGCAATGGTGATCCACCTGGAGATTCTTCGCTCCAAGCTCGAATCGGGCAACTCGGATCCGCGTCCGCAACTCGAAATACTCGACTCCGAGATTAAACGCCTGGATCGAGTCGTTCAGACTTTCCTCAATTTCACATGGCCGGTTGAGGTACACCTTCAGCCAATCGACCTGAACACTATAGTCACCCAGGTAACTGCGCTGGCTTCTACCGAGGCGCAAGAACGCGGCGTGACTATCAACAAGCACCTGGACCCGGGTTCTCCGGTAATCAAAGGCGATTCGGATCTTCTTAAACAAACGCTCCTCAACGTCATCATCAACGGATGTCAGGCGATGCCCGAGGGCGGGCCTCTCACGGTGGCCACGTCCCAGGGCGAGGACGGTTCGGCGAGGATTACCATCACAGATCGCGGTGTTGGGATCGCCGACGAGGATCAAGAGAGAATATTCAATCTGTACTACACCACGAAAAAGGGTGGAACCGGAATCGGGTTAGCACAGGCGTTCCGGGCAGTGCAGCTTCACGGCGGAATGATCCGCTTCGACAGTCAGATAGGTGTCGGAACTACCTTCGAGATCATCCTTCCCGCGGCGGTCTGAGCCGAATTTCATCTGCAAAAGAAATCCAACATTTATCAGCGCACGCGACGGGCGCGGGGCTCATCAGATTGCCTGAGTCTTGTTTTGCGAATGGGTGCTCACGGAGGCAGTTAGTGTTCTCGCAATCATTCAAGCAGGTTTTGGCCGCCGTGGCCTCAACTTTTTTGTTTTCAGCGACTTTCATAGCTCAAGATCGAGATACTCTTCTAAGAACAACGCGGCCGGCGATCGCGCAGGAGCAACGACAACGGACAACCAACATTGTGACAGTCAAGAGTCTACCCGATGAGCGCAGATCAAACCCTTTGTTGATGCAATAACTTTTTCGTGGTCGCCGCGCGCGAATCGAGGTACAATTCAAGCCGGATTCTTGACACGGAATCCAGGCTATGGTTGAATCGGCCCCGGTTGGCGGATTTATCTGACGGCCTCCACTGTTTGTTTTCACCCCCCGAAAGATACGGTTGTCGGACATGGAATTGAGCGCGCTTTTTTGTAGCGCAGCGTATCGAACCGGATACAGGTTCTACGAACCGTACATAGAAGTTGAAAGGTTGCAGGATATGAAGCAGTTTTGCTGGACCATTTCCGCCCTTTTTGCATTCGCTCTCATAGTTGTCATCGCCCAGCCGGCTAATGCGACCACCGCAATAATGCTGTCGGACAGCGAGTTGATCGTGCATTCGCGTGTCATCGTGAGCGGCAGTGTTCGGTCGGTGATGAGCAATTCGGACAGTTCAGGGATGGTGTGGACTTATGTGGAGGTGCACGCCGATCGTGTGCTCAAGGGAGACCTGCGTGAAGAGACGATCGTGCTCAAGCAGATGGGCGGAACGCTCGGCGAATCGGGCGTACGCATCGTCGGGCAAGCCGAATTCACGCGCGGTGAGCGCATCCTTCTGTATCTGAACACCGGAGTCGATGGCACTCTCCACGCCGCACACGGGTTCATGGGCAAGTTCTCGGTTGTAGAAGATAGTTCGGGCGTGGAGTTTGTAGAGCGCTCAAACCATGCGGACGAAGTCGAATTCCTCGCGCGTACGAGCCCCGGCGAGGTGACCAACCGTGCGCGCCTGGACTCCTACATCAGCAAGATCAAACGCACGCTGAGACGAGAGTCGGCGCTCATTGCGGAGATTGATGCCGCAAGAAGCGGAGAGCTTCTGGTCGCCGTGCCGCACGAGTTCTCGCGCAGCAAGAAACAACCCGGCGGGTTCAGCCCGGAGTTCACGTTTTTCGCCGGTCAGGTACGCTGGATGGAAGCAGATGCAGGTCAGCCCATTCGCTATTTTCTAAACCCAAATGGGCCTGTTTCTGGCGGAGGCAGTACCGAGATTGGACGGGCGATGGCGGCGTGGACAAATCAAAGCGGGGCGTCGATCACCCTCCAGGTGGCTGGCCAGACAAACAGTTGCGGAATAACCTTTGACAATCAAAACACAATCTCATTCGGAGACTGCTTGAACCAGTTGGATCCTCCAATCGGATGCGCAGGTGTTGTCGCACTGACCGCTATCAGTTACATCCAGGAGCAGAGAGTGATTGGCGGAATCACCTTCAACAAGCTGCTTGAAGCAGATACTGTGTTCAATGACGGGATGAATTGCTTTTTAGCAAACTCGGCCAATCTAGCCGAGGTGGCCTGCCACGAATTGGGTCACTCAATCGGACTCGGTCACTCAGCCGATCTCGCGGCACTGATGTGGCCCACGGCGCACGGCGGAGGGCGCGATGCTAATCTGGGGACAGATGACAAGAATGGAATTCTTGCAATGTATCCGTCGTCGTCTGGAGGAGGCGGCGGTCCCGGCCCTGTCCCGGTTGTCCCGGTAAGTATCTCGACATTCAACGTAAGCGACGCCGTGGTGGGCAGGTTCTATTCGTTGACGCTGACGGCGACCGGCGGAACTCAGCCATATCGATGGTCGGTGATCGGAGGTTCACTACCGTCCGGGCTTAGCCTATCCGTTAATGGCACAATTGAGGGCGTCCCAAATTTTGTGGGTTCATCGGCGTTTGTGGCACAGGTGATCGACTCCGGGAATCCGCTTCGTTTTGACTCCAAGTGGTTCAGCATAACGGTTCGTGAAAACATTGGAAGTCCGCCCGGTTTTCCGAACATCACCCGCGTGAAGCTGAAGGGATCCAAGAAACTCTGGGTTTTCGGCGAGAACTTCCGGGCGGGTGCCAGGATCGTCATAAACGGCCGGCTATTCGAGCCCGTACAGTTCGTGCAAGAAGGGTCGCAGTTTCAGCTTCTGGCAAAAGGGAAACTCAACCTCGGCGCGCAAGGAACAAACGTAGTGGTGGTCTCCAATACGGATAACAGTTCCGTGCCGTTCATCTTCTAGGTGGACGGAAGGCATCAGCGAGATGTCCTCTTGCGCCCTGAATCTATGTTGTCAGGCACAGTGTTGGTTGGGCCGGCGCAGACACTTTTAGATTCAGACCGCGCGAATCCTACTTCGCCTAACTCGGTGGTTCATCGAGCCAAGGCGAACTCCCATCTAAAACAGATTTAGTCGAGACTATGTCGGCAAACGTCCGGCGATGGTGGAAATGTGTGAATGCATCTGCTAATCTCTTTCCCCTCAACGGGCGCTTAGCTCAGTTGGTAGAGCACTGTGTTCACACCGCAGGGGTCACTGGTTCGAGTCCAGTAGCGCCCATTTTGACCCGTGTGATTCAAGGTATGAGTTATTAGTTATGATGAGACGGCCTAGTAAGGTAATCAGCAGAAAGACGGACTCGGTTCGCATCATAAAGATCACCGGGCGTCTTGACCCCGGTGATGGTCCAGATCAACTCTTCCAGATGGTTCAGGATTTTGTTGAGGAAGATGAGGTTAGTTTTCTGTTGGATCTACGGAGCGTGACTTACATCAGCAGCACCGGAGTCGGTAGTCTGATAAAGGCCTACCGCTCGGTGTTAAAAAAGAAAGGCCAGTTAAAGTTACTTTCGCCTTCACAGTCGGTGCGAAACATTCTGGCGATTTCGAAGCTCGATGGAGTGTTTGAAATCTTTTCCGATGAGAGCGAAGCCCTCGCCAGCTTCAAGGAAAACGAGGCTTGAGGGGTATCAGGGTTTTCGCTCTCTCTTCGGAGGAGGTTCCTTTGGTTTTTCCTGGCTACCTTTGTCCTTTATGACCGGCGGGCCCGGGGGATTCTTCTTTTCGTCCTTACCCCTTTTTTGCGCCAACGCAACCGAGCCATTTGGAGGAGCCGAGACCATGGTGGTCACGCCAAATACCGAGAGTGTAATTATGAGAACTACTTTCTTCATTTCATCGCTTCCAACTTCGTTAGGATAGCACCTTTGGAGCCGGTGCCAAACACCTTTTTAATCATCTCGATCGGGCTCGTCCTTCGTACGCCTTACATGTTCCGCAACAACCATTCCAAATATGCCGTTCTGCCAAATGCTGGGATATCAGGGTTTAGGGTGCCTGCTGGCATCTTCGCTCTGGCAACATCAAACCTTTCAGTTTAGTCGCGCACCTTTTAGTGCATTAATCGGATGCCCGGATCAGTGGAACGCGTTGGCAGGTCCCTTGAGTTTTAGCGGGCGGTGGAGGGCAACGGTCGGGTGAAATTACGTCGAGGTGCTACCAAGCTACTTCTTTCTTTTAACCACGGCTTCCTTTAATTGTTTTCCTGCGCTGAACCTCACGGCCCTGGTTGCGGGTATCTTTATTCGCTCTGCGGTGTGAGGATTGTGCCCGCGCCGCGCTCTTCGGTGAGACACTGCAAACGTACCAAATCCGACCAGGGTTACCTTGTCGTTCTTTCGCAGGCTGTCGGCGATCGCCTCCTTCACCGCGTTGATCGCTCTCTCCGCCTCGGCCTTACTGATCGAGGCCCGCTTCGCCACCTTCTCGATCAAATCCCCCTGATTCATCGCGCCTCCTAAATGTCGTAGGGTGCCTACCCTTTGGCCCAATATATAGTAGCCGTTTCGCCGGGTTTATAACATTCGGTCTTCGCCCTGTCAATAAGTTTCTTTGTGGCGATCCCCTGAAACCGGTTCTGGCAGCCCGATTCAAGGCTGCTCGTGCTTCGCGGTGCTCCCGGCGTCACTCCATCTGTAAGACGACCTTTAAACACTGCGGCGCCGCGGCTTCTTCGAATGCACGCAAACCTTCTTCCAGCGCCAGTCGTTGGGATATGAGAGCGCTTAAATCGATGGGGTTGCTGACGAGAAGATCCAACGCGGATCGAAAGCGCCCACAACGCGAGCCGACAATCGTCACCTCGTTAACAACAATCTGAGACAGCTCAACAGGAGTGGTTTGATGATGAGTCGATTTCAGAACTACCCTACCTCTTGGCTTTACAACAGATAGCGCAGTCGCCAACCCGGACGGCGATCCACTAGCTTCGATCACCACATCAAAACTCGCTGAACACTCGCTCAGCAGCGAGGGCTCGTCCAACAACACGCGATGAGCACCAAAGCTTTGCGCCAGCTCAAGCTTCTCCCGGTGCCGTCCGATTACCGTCAACAAACTCGTTCGAGCAAGCGCGATGACGACTAGTTGGGCAAGTTTGCCATCCCCTATGACAGCAACCGCGTCGGCGCTTGTGATCTCGACTTGTTCAAGAATGTTGCACGCAGCCGCCAGAGGCTCGACAAACAGTGCAGCGTCGTCACTCACTGAACTCGGCACTTCGATCAGGTTTCGAGTGGGGAGTGAAAGGAACTCCGCAAAAGCGCCGTCCCGTCCCTTGATCCCAAGCACAGTTCTGTCAGCACAGTGTCTCGGATCGCCAAGCAAGCAAAGTTCACAACGGCCGCATCCGGCATTTATCTCGCCTACAACTCGCTTCTCCATTAACAACGGATCCGGAGACTCAACCACGCGACCCACGAATTCATGACCAGGTATTCCATGAAAACCGGCGTAGCCTTTCACGATTTCGAGGTCTGTATTACAGATACCAGCGCAGATCACCTGCACCAGGGCTTCATCTTCCCGCCGAGGAACAGAGGCATTGCGTTCGAACCTAAGATCGCCGCTAAAGGTGAGAGCTTTCACAATTGAGTTTGATTAGCGAGTAGAGACGCTGACGTTGCTCACCGAAACTCGCCGCCGTTCGTTGAGCGCTAAAGAATCTGTTTCGCAAACCAGCTACTCAAGTCGTCTAATGCGTCGAGCAAACCGATTCTTCCACACCCGATAAGGCGGCGCAAGCGGAGCTTCGGCATAACTTTCCAAAGGGATTTACCGCCGTTATACTCAAACTCAATCGATTAGAAGGAGAACTTCTGGAGAAGAAACACTACCATCTTGTAGGTATCTGTGGGACAGCGATGGCGTCGCTCGCCGGAATGCTCATCGAACAAGGGCACAAAGTTACCGGTTCAGACGAAAACGTCTACCCACCAATGTCGGTCGAACTGCAGCGGCTCGGCATTCCGGTGCGCCAAGGGTTTAGCCCGGACAACCTTGCCGAGCAGCCGGACGTCGTCGTCGTCGGCAATGCAATTACTCGCGGCAACCCTGAGCTCGAGCATTTGCTAAACCAAAAAATTCATTACACTTCAATGGCCGCGGTTGTTAAAGACAACTTCATTCGTAGCCATCATTCGATTGTAGTTGCCGGCACACACGGTAAGACCACCACCACTTCGCTGATGGCCTGGGCAATGGAATGCGCCGGCGCAAACCCATCTTTTCTGATCGGTGGCGTCGCGGAGAACTTTAAATCGTCGTTTCGCGTAACCGGCGGGCCTTTCTTTGTCATCGAAGGCGACGAATACGACACGGCCTACTTCGACAAAGGGCCGAAGTTCATGCACTACCTGCCCGACACGGTCATTTTGAATAACGTTGAGTTCGATCACGCTGATATCTATCGCGACATAGATGCAGTAAAGTTTGCATTCAGCCGGCTGATCAATCTCATTCCCAGCAAAGGTCGATTGATAGCCGGATGGGATTCAGACCTGGTGAGAGAGCTCTCAGCGCGAGCCTTCTGTCCCGTAGAGAGCTTTGGCTTGGACGACGAAGCTCGCTGGCGCGCCGATGACGTGAATTTTTCATCCGAAATGACCACCTTCACCGTGCGGTTCGAAGGAGGAGTGTTCGGGCGTTATGAGACCCCGCTCGCCGGCCTGTTTAATGTGCGCAATTGTCTTGGCGTTATAGCGGCATGCGATGCGCTTGGCTTCGATCGGGCGGCCGTCGCCGATGCACTGGCTGCCTTCAAGAGCGTCAAGCGCCGTTTGGAAGTGCGAGGTCAGGTTCGCGGGGTGACTGTGATCGATGACTTCGCGCATCATCCGACAGCCGTTCGTGAAACTCTTCAGGCCGCGCGGGCCAGGTATCCCGGGCGCCGAATTGTGGCGATCTTCGAGCCTCGATCCTACACGGCACAGATAAAGTTGTTCCAGCAGCAGTTCGAGGATGCGCTTGCGGAAGCGGACGAGATAATAGTCGCGAGGCTGTTTCACCCCGAGCGGTATACTGCGGACACCGCAATATCTCCGGAGGAGATGCTTGAGAACCTTCGCGCTCGGGGTCGTGAAGCTCATCACATCGCGGAGCCCGACGACATAGTTGCGAGACTTGCCCCGCGTCTCACGGCCAACGAAGTCGTGGTGATAATGTCTAACGGATCATTCGGCGGGATTCACGACAAGATGCTCAAGGCGCTTAGGGACGCCGAGACGATCGCGCAATTTGATAAGAGTTAGCTACTTGGTGGCAGCGGGCGCGTCGGCAATGACGCTAAGACGCCCCTTGGGCTCAATCCGTCCGCGCAAAACGTTCTTGATCGGATTAGGCAGGAAGAACTCAGCAATTCTCACAATGCTGTCGACCAACTCCTTAATATCTCGCTGTCCCTTCCAGTGATCCATAACAACCCGATGGTCAGCACGGTTGAACAGCCTCAGTACTGAGATTGCCAGCAAGTAAGAATCATCCACCTGGCCGATAAACGGGATAAAGTCCGGAATAATGTCGAGCGGAACGATGACATACATTATGATGCCCGCCAGGATTGCCTTATCGGCCTGAGAGACGCGCTCATCTCGCAACAAGCCGACCAGCAGCCCTACCAGGTTTGGGACGAAGAGCAGCAGTTCCCGCATTTTTCGTTTCATTTTGCGCTGTTCTAACATCCAATTCCTCCGGATGTGGGTTGAAGCTGCGACAAAGTACGTCTTGTATTCTAGGTATCGCGCTCAGCTACGTCAATTTAGAGACTGAGTTATTCCCCACTCGGGTGCCCGGCAATTCGACCGCTCTAACACTTAATGACCGGCAACACAGTCCCTACTGCTGAAAAAGCCGTTTGGTTGACACGCATAAAATCGCTACGATAACATTTCTGCACTTGGACAGTTGGTTACTCACATTCATTCGATCATAACGCGTAGAATCCAGGAACAGGTAATTCATGAGCAAAAAGAAGCGCACCAGCCCTAAGACATTCGAGCGCCCTGTCGAACCGATTAAGATTCAGCGGGGCTGGATAATTGGACTAATACTCGGCGTTACGTTTCTCACGTTTGCCAATACTCTCAACAATGGTTTCGCCTACGACGACCAGACGTTCATCCTTCAAAATCAGATAGTGCAGAGCTCGAGTTTGAAAGAGGCGGTATCGAAACTTCCGGTCGTGCTGACAACCGAGCTGTGGTTCTATCGAGTGATGCAGGACAAGGATCCTAACAAGGACAACGCACCCACGACGCCTTACTATCGGCCGACATTCTCGATCTTCCACATGATTTGTTGGCAGCTCTTTCAAGCCAACCCGATAGGCTGGCATTTATTGAATATTCTCGTGCACATGTTGGCGGTGTATTTTGTGTTTCTGATTGTCGAGAGGCTTTCAAAGGATCTCAAACTGGCCACTATTGCTTCGGTGCTTTTTGCTATTCACCCGCTAAGAACTGAATCGGTTGCCTGGATTTGCGGCGTCTCCGATCCATTCCTTGCAATCTTCATGCTGCCGTCTTTTTATCTTTATGTTCGTTATCGTGATGAGGGCAGGACTTCGTTGCTGGTCGGTGCACTAGGGCTGTTTCTGTTTGCTGCATTCACAAAGGAACCAGCCGTAGCGCTGCCTTTGTTTATCGGGGCTTACGAGCTTTTCATCGTCAATCAGGACAAGCCCTTCCGTGACAGGCTGAAGCCCGCGATAACATACCCGTTGTATTTTCTTTTGGTGTCCGCTATCTACTTTGTGGCGAGGTTCTATGCTCTTGGGTTTGCGGTCAACAACAGCAACTTCAAAAGCTATCCCGTACTAGGCGTTCTTCTAACAATTCCGATTGTAATTTGGAAGTACATCCTCCTGCTGATTTGGCCCGTCGACCTCTCGGTGTTTCACGGCACTAAGATAATTAAGACTCCCCTCGATCTTGAGTTCATCGTGCCGTTTCTTGCTTTGATCGGATTGGCATTGGCGCTTTGGCGGCTGCGTAATTCGATGATCGCGAGGTTCGCCCTTCTGTGGTTTGCAATTAATTTGCTGCCCGTTCTGAACCTGAGCGCCTTTTCGGAGGACTTTCTAGTTCAGGAGCGTTATGTTTACATCCCGTCAATTGGGTTCTCCTTACTGATTGCTATAGCAATTGCCAAGGCTCCAATCGAGAAGTGGTTCCCGCTCAAAAATCGGTTGTTAGCCCAAACCGCACTCACAGGATTGCTGGTGATGATGCTTGCAGCCAAGAGCCTGGCTCAGAACACTACCTGGAAAGACGATCTGACTGTCTGGACCCATGGCGTCGCGGTCGCCTCCGAGCAATCGATGCCACACTACGTTCTTGCGCACAAGCTGATCAATGTCGGCGAGTTTGAGAAGGCTGCTTACCACTTAGAAGAATTTCTGAAGCTCTCTCCTGACAACCTAATAGCGACGAGTAATCTTGCTTCAACCAACGTAATAATGTACCAGAATGCGGCCGCGCAGAATCCCGGCGCTGCGGATCGAGCATTGCTCGAGCGCGCACTTGAGCTATGCGAGAAGGGTCTGGCCAAGCAGCGGGACTTCGCCCCGCTGTGGGACACGCTTGGGACGATTTATACTTTTGAAACCGGTTTCAAGAACTACGATCGCGCGATCGCATGCTTTCAACGCGGTCTTGGCTATAGCCCGGACAATGCGATGATAACCTTTCACCTCGGCGGAACGCTGACAAAGAAAGGGGATTTCGAGAACGGCGTACGTCACTTGCAGATTGCGCTTGAATTGGATCCCCGGCTTGCGGACGCGCACAAGTTCTTGGCGTATGCGTACCGAGGGCGAGGTCAGCTCCGGGAAGCTGTCGATGCGCTGAGCACCTATCTCAAGCTTCTGCCGAATGCACCTGATGCTTCCAAGGTGGCCAAAGACCTTCAAGATTTTCGCGCGCAGTTGAGTGCTTCTTCTCCCCAGAGCTAAGTTCCCGGGGAGCCAGTCGAGCAACAACAGTGTGCACTCACCGACCCTACGACTGCTTACGGGCTCCATCCTTAAGAGCGGCTTCTATAGCTGCTTTCAAGGATTCTTTTGTTCTATCACGAGCCCGTTTGCCGTTTATGAACACACTCGGGGTCGAATCTATGCCGATCCTCTCACCGTCGGCAAGATCTCTCTTCACCCTACTCGAAAATCGGCCCGAATCGAGCGCCGCATCAAACTTGGCGCGATCGAGTCCAAGCCGAGTCGCGTATTCTTTTAGCCTGGGAACCTCCAGCGCCTTCTGATTCGCGAATAGAAGCGCCGAGTACTCCCAGTACTTGCCCTGCTCACGCGCAGCCTCCGACGCTTCTGCCGCTTTGAACGCGCGGGAGTGTTGAGCGAGTGGAAAGTTGCGCACTACCAATTTCACTTTGTCGCCGAACTCTTTCGCAACCTCCTCAAGCACTGGCTGAGTCGCTCCGCAGCTTGGGCACTCATAATCGGTGAACTCCACAATCGTTACCGAAGCATTTGCCCCGCCCTTCCAGGGACGATCATCAATTGCGATCTCGAATACCGGAGGGTCCGGCATCTTTAGGAATACCTGGAGGTTTGCTCCCGTCCTCAATTGCACAGCGTACTCCTCGGCAGCTTTTTCCTGCGCCTGACCCTGCAGATATTGAATGACCTGGGGGCGCAGTTCGTCGAAGGTGCCCTGAACCGTCGCTTTGTTCACTTCATAGAGCTTACGAGCCTCTTCTTCGGTCACCGGCTTCACGCGCGGTCGTACTTCGGATTCGAACAAAGCCGCGGCAGTGACGTTTCTCCTTTTTGCTTCCGCTTCGAGCAACAGATCATTGATCTTCATATCAAGAGCTTGCTTGCGCAGTTCATAGACTTGTTCCTGAACGCTAAAGATCAGAGACTTCAGGGTATCCTCTATATCGCCCGAAGTTATGCGTTTTCCTTTAACGGTCGCAAATACTCGCGCACGGTCCGCATCAGTTTCGGGAGGCGTGGGGCTTTCAACCATCAACTTCACCGGTACGCGGACGCGGATTCGGTCTGCCAGCTTCTTGGCTTCCTGTTCGAGCCTCTGGCTTCGGATGTAGCTGATAATCTCTTCCTTAAGGTCTTTGAACTCTCCCTGAATGCGGCTCCTGTTTTGGTCGTAGAAAGCCTGGGCATCGGCGTCAGTAGGCTGCTTTACTTTTTGCGACACTTCGCGCTCGATCAAAGCCTCGGTTGTTATGCCCAGCCTCGCCGCTTCGGCCGCAAGCAGCCGGGCGTTGATCTCCACATCGAGCTGTCGCTTTCGCGCCTCGATCACCTGATTCTGAAGCGGTTGAACGCGATCCTTTATCACCTCGTCAACATCTTTGATCTCGATCTTCACGCCGTTCACAACTGCGAGTACATTCGACGGAACCTTTACCTCACACCCGCAATCGGCGTCCTTTTTGTCGGAGGGCTTTGACTGCGCAACGGTGTTCGATTGCGTTGGTCCCGCTTCTCCCTGCCTTGAGTGCTGCGGTTCTCCGTAAAATGCCGAATTCGATTTCGCTGTTATCGACGGAATCAGTGCTGCTATCGCGAGGAGTAGCAAAGTCCTTCTCATTGAACCCTCCCATAGATCTCGCTTGTTGGTGGTTGCCGGGGCCCAGGCGGTGCAGAGCCTTCAAGCACTCCCGGAAGTTCCACACTCCACAACCACCTGAGGTGGCGGTTTCGCGGTCTTAAAGTGTTACAGGTAAGATAGCCAGCTGGCAAGAGACAACTTATCGAGTTGTAGCGGTCACCGGCGCGGGTAACCATTACTTCGGGAAGGAGCGTCGCTGGAGGCAAGTGAGACAAATCCCGTCAAACACTCTTCTTCAAGAAAGGATCTCAACCATCTGTTAGAGTATCGCTCAATTGCGAGTCCAAAATCTTGTTCCGGAGTGAATGGAGGTTTGCCGAACGGAGAGTGAAGGTTCAGGGGACAGAGCGGGACATCTCCATCCCCCGTCACACGGTCGCGACCTCCGATAACCCGGAAACTCGAGGTCACCGTCATCTTCTAGCGGGGTCACCGTTAGTCCCCGCTATCGCAGTGTCCAACCTCTCCTCTCGAACTCTTTCGACGAGCACCTCAAAACTAGTTGGCCGATCGACCCCTTTTCATTGTTCAAAAAGCGAATCGAACGGATCGACTGCCTCGAACCGGCGGTCATTGCAAGCACGAGGAGGGGAAGTTGGTTACCACACATCGGACAAAACAGCGTAAGTCTCTCCCACATTGACTCACGCAACTTTCATAAAGGGCCCGGAGGTCGGCTCGGCACTGGTCGGAGATGTCCCTGGCAGGCGCTTCCCTAATGCCAGAAAACGCGACGAAGGAGATCATTAGCACACTCAAAAGCAGCACTTTTCTAGCTCTCATGTGACTATCCTCCTTGACTTGTCCCACGGGGTCTAAGCCGAGGCTCCGGCGGCCTAGCGGCCATGTGGAGCCTCATGTAGTGCGTTATCTCGCGCGATTAGTCAGCCGAGACTAGGCAAGTCAGTGGCGAACGTTGGGGATCGTGACGTCAGCCCTGCCACCCAAGCTTCGCTTCGTTCATCACAGGACCCAAGTGGTAGATCTTCCGTCAACCGGGTCCGCACTGAACCTATCGCCTCTCTTGAAGAACACAACTATAGAGGTATTTCTGGAACTCTTATACGGTCCCGAGACTGTACAGGTAGCACCCGTCTTACCGCTTGCGCTTATTTTGGTCGCAGTAGTTTCGCTCATTGCTGGTTTCTCCTTTGATGGTTAGAGGTTAGATTTCTAAGTACTGCTGATTCCATAGCGGCAGTACTAACAAACAAGCAAAAACTCAAGTATCAAGGGTCCTGTATGAGCGGTCGCCATACTCACGGATACATCGAGTTTGTGACATGCAACGCCTCGTTCTTCTTCCTCACTATTCTTATGAGCTCCAACGATGATTGCTATTGAGTAAATTGAACAGTCGGCCGCCAGCCCCAGGGAAGCAGCCGGTCCGGCACATGCATTTCAATGTTGCGCTGCCTGATCGCCTTTATGTACTCAAGCGGACGCAGTGAGGGTTTGTATTTGGCATTGATTTCATCAATCGCGGCGCGATCGAGCTTCTGCAAGGTGACGTTTTGCCCGCAAGGCTCGAGCGTATTAGCCGCTTGTGTTATTAAATCCATCGCGTTGATGTAGGCGTCGACGGCCGGAAGCTTCCGATCCTTAAGAAGCTTGTCCCAGGCCTCGAATACTATATGTGTCTTCTTGAAGTCTCTGCCGGTTAGCTCAAAGCGTAAGACTACTGTTTCTTCTTTGGCCTGTGCTTTTTCTTCCTCGGTTTGCTCCCTGATCTGATCATAGATAGTCGTGGGGATGAGGCCGAAAACCGGGTGGCGACTTCCATCGTCGCCCGTCGCCAGATGAACGCCGAGGGGTTCAACTTTGGTCTCGCGCCCATCCATCATCGTCCACATTACGAATGCCGGCCCGCCCTGCTGCTCTGGCCTTCCCCGTCCCACGAATGTGATGAAATACCTATGTGTTTGGACACGTTCCCATCGCAGTTCTTCACCGGATGCGATGTTGCGAGTTGAGAAGCTGTCCTCCTTGTATTCGAGTATGTTCAGCAGGGTTAGACCCGTAAGGAAGAAGTCATTCCCTTTCCCTGTGCTAAACTCGATCATCTTCGGTTTCGACGGGCTGTCCAGCTTATAATTCACCGAGTCCATTTGTTCGAAGTCCTGAGGCAGGGCGTTCGGCGCGTGGCCCATCAACATGACATAACCTTTCGGCGAAAAGTCGAAGAAGACAGGGTTTAATTGAGAGGTCGCGTTGGTTCGCCAAAATCCCGTTATATCGAAATCACAAACAGGCCGCTTCGGAGGCTGTCGTGCTTCTTGTCGGACGGATTGACTGAACACGAGCGAGCCGGCCGTCAGTAAGACGGCGACCACTGAATACAGCAGGACAGGTCGCTTCATTTTTCCAAACTCGTTTGGCAAAGCTACTCCGCTGCCACCGCGGCTTCTTTGAAGGAAGGCGGATCCGATGATGGGCAGCCTCGGATACCGGAATCCTTCGGGGATGGACTTGCGTCGGGAGAATGCGCGGGGGATAGCCACTACAGACTCCTATCCCCCGGACGCCTCTCCGCACGTTCTTCTATATCGCGTATATCGCGGTAGAAGAACCAGCCCCACGGAAGAAGTAGACATAGTTCACCGCTAATTATTTGGGGTCGCGAGTATCGCAGCTCCAGACTACTCACGTCAGGCCTCTCAGTGACCTGATTGCGGACTACCCGCACGGGTTGCCGCGTGGAATTTTTCGTCTCCGACGTGAAGCGACTCGTTCAACCGCTTCAGTTTTTGGAAATACAGGTACGGAATCCGCGTTGTTTCTGGCTTGTCCTGCGGCGAGTTTGAGATGTAATCCTGTATACTCCAATCGAGCTTGTACAGCTTGATTCGTTCCCCGCATTGATTGAGTGACTCGGTAACGCCCTTCGCCAGAAGAATATTGTCCATGGTAACGTCCGGGTACAGCAGGGCGCCCTCCCGGGCACGTCTATCCCAGGTCCGGACGATCTTCAACGCTCTCTCATACTGCACTCCAGTGATTTCAAGGCGGAACATCACTTCGGAATCGTTGTCGGTCTCCTTCATGAAATGACTGTAGACTTGCTCCGGAACCCTCCCGAAGTCCCAATAGCTGCCCCTGGGGAAGAGGCCCACCGCGTCGATCTCTGTCTTTCGCCCGTCGGTTTTGATCAGCATAGGGAACGAGGGCCCGCCGCCGTCATAAAACGTCCGGATACGTCCCGCCAGAACCATGAAATAGCGATTGGGATCCACTCTAGTCCAGCGGACGGCGTCTTGACCGAGTATCTTGACGGTAACCGACTTGTCATCGTACCCGGTTATATCCAGCGCTGCAGTGCCGAGTGGGAACTTCCCTCGGTCTGCGAGTTCCTTGAGCAAAACTACTTTCGGCGCCTTCGGATTATCAAGTACGTAATCGGCCGTGGCGATCTCTCGAAAATCTTCTCCGTTGGATCCAGACCGTGACAGCGCCGTCACCTTACCATCCTGGGTGAAGCGATAGAGAATCGGGTTGCTCTGATCGGCAGTTGACCAGGTTCCGACGATGTTCAGCTCACAGCCCCTCTGAGCAATAGCCGAGTGAGCTGACAACAAGCAAACAAGGATCAACCCCAAAAGCATCGCTGAACGTCTCACAGTACCCTCCTTGAACTCAGCCGCAACGAAAGGAGAAAGCCAGGCTTCTCCCATCAGGTTCACAGTGAATCCGGCTTCTTGGACGCAAGGAGCGTTGACCGCTCCTTGCGTCTAAACTATTCCTTCACGCATCCTTCCGATAGCCCCAGAGCTTTTTTTCCTTGTTTATTTTCTCCTGTAGCTTCTTGTTTGCCTCGAGCTTTTCGGCAAACGACTTGGGAGGGTCGGCCCAGGAGATTTTCCTGAGTATCGTTGAAAAGCTGGCCATCGGATCAACGTGCAACCAACGGTTGGTGCCGTCGTTGATGATCTTCAGCGTCGACGTGTGCGCGTAGATGTCCAAATCGATCGCTATGTGGTCCATCCTGAAAAGATTGAACCGGATGGTCTCCATGTCGTAGGGATCACCAGTCAGGAAAGTCCAGCCTGGCAGCCCGTAAGCCCTGTGCATTTCTGCATAGTTCTTCAACGCTGCCGGGTCGTCATCCTCCGGTTTGACGGTCATCGAGTACAGGAAAAGATTCTTACCCATCCGATCCTTCAACTCCGAATAGACCTTCAATAGTCGTTCGGTAACCACTGGACATGCCCCGTGGCAGTCGGCATACATCAAGTTAATCAGCACATGCCTGCCCCTGATCAGGTCATCGTAAAAGCGGACCTGTTTGTTTTCATGCGTGCGGAGCAAAGCATTCGTGAAGATTGTCGGCCCGGGCGAGCCACGGGCCGGCTTAAACTGTTCGTCGGGTGGTTTCCCTACGAAGCTGGTAAAGAACGCCCTTCGCTTCATTAGCCCAAGTCCTCCTTCCGGTACAGCGGCGTGTCACCCCGGGCCACGCGCTCGGCGTTGATCTGCTCTCTGGTCCTACGCAGTGTAGCCAGGTCTTCGACCACGTCCCATCGCACCATCATGAACGCGTCCTCGTGGCCCATGTTGTGACAATGGATCAGGTAACGCCCCACAAAATCCCTGAACTTCAACCTGATTACGAACCTTTCCTGGCCCTGCGTGGGATACACATCCCTGCGGGCGTTGTTGCCGTCCTCCCAGGGAGGCATCGCAACAGGAGTCCGATTTGCCGGATTGCATCCATCCGCGTTGGGAACGCTGCAAATCGTCTTCTCGATTATTCGGCCCTCTTCCAGGTGAATGTGCACGGGATGGAGCCAGTTCCCCAACATCGTGTCATTCCTGATTGCCCATGTTTCCGACGAGCCTTTCAAGACTACGTGGTCAATTCGGAATGGATCGAACGGCAAGAAAGTGGCGTCATGATTTGCGTCATTCTCTGGTATAGCCGAGTGAGTGACTCGGAAGTTCCCGGGCGGATTATTCCCCGCAATGTTCCGGAAACCCCACTCAAAATAGGTGCCTGCAGGCGGGATAGGCGGCAATTCAACCAGCGTGTTCGGAATCGGCGGCGTGTCGGGAATTGTGGCGTTCCCGATGATGTCGAACCGCATCAGAACATTTCCGATGGGCAGTCCCGGCGCCGGATCAGGGGGAGTCGGGCTGCTGACAAACTGGGGCGTGGTGGTGACCTCCCGCAGGTAGGCCGATTGGCCAACCGCGAACTGGCTGAAGTCGATAATCACGTCAAACCGCGACGCCACGTGTATGTCAAGTTGGG
>DASRIZ010000219.1:0-4253 GCA_035649735.1 Blastocatellia bacterium
GTGCCTCCGTTGCCGTTGCCCGCCGTGCAAAAAGTGCGCGGGGATTGGCCCAGACTGTTCCATTAAACGAACCGCAGGAGGGGCCTGAGGTTTTGGGATGGCAAGCTGTTGCCAGTGAACTCTGGATAACACTCACGTCGATGAGTGTGGGCATAGGCAACGGGATCGCGACCTTCAGCGTGCCAACTAATCCGAGTACGCGTGGACGAAGCGGCGCGATTGTCATTGCTGGTAAAGCATTCGCGGTCAAACAAAAAAGCGGTTGACTGAGCATGAAGCCGACCCAAACTTTGTGCTAACATCCGACTATGCTGCTCACCCGGATCGAGGCCTCAGGGTTTCGCAACCTCGAAGGCTTCGCCGAACTCGGGCCCGGTCTCAACATCTTCTACGGCGACAATGCTCAGGGCAAAACCAACTGGCTCGAAGCCATCTACATCCTGGGCAACACCAAATCGTTCCGGACCAGTCAGCTTCGCGAGTGCATCGCGTTCAACAGCCCGCAAGCTTTGCTCAGAGGAGAAACGCAACACGGTTCGGTCACCAAACAGATTCAACTCCAGATAACCGAAGACTCCAAACAGCTATTCCTCAACGGCAAGCGCGAAGCGCTCGCCCGCTATCTCGGCAATCTCGCCGTCTTTGTGTTCTCACTTGAGGAAATGGATGTTATCCGCGGCGACCCGGGTCAGCGCCGCCGGTTCATCGATAGGGGCGCAGTCACCAGCAGTCCGAGGTTTCTGAATACTCTCTCGCGCTACAACCAGGTAATAAAACAGAAGAACCGCTTGCTCGGCGAGGCGAGCCAGAGCGATAACCCCGGTCAGTTTATCAGCCAGGTCGAAGCCTGGAATGAACAGTTGATAGAGCTTGGCGCTTCGATTCACAACCAACGCACCGACTACGTCAATCGATTGAATTCTGTGCTCGATCAGAACGATCACGGGCGTGCGATTTTCGGAGCTGAGCGAATCAACGTGCGCTACCGATCCCAGCTCGAAGGTAAAGGTGATTTGGACCACTTCGATGCCCTTTTTCGTGAGAGACTCGCGCTCAGGCTGACCGCCGAAATCGCAGCTGGGCACTCGTTGATCGGGCCCCATCGCGACGATCTCGAGATACTCTCGGACGGCCACGAAGTGGCCCGTTTTGGAAGCGCCGGACAGCAGCGAAGTGCCTTACTTTTGCTTGATTTAGCACAGGTTTCCATTTACAATTCCATTTACGAAGAAAGCCCCGTTTTGCTGATCGATGATATCGACGCAGAGCTCGACCGAGGACGGATAGAAGCGCTGCTTTCGGAGCTTGAAGGGCGCACTCAAACGGTCGTCAGCACGTCACGAAGGGCAATTGCCAATCGCTATCGCGATCGTGCTTCAGTCTATTACGTGGAGCGCGGGCAGGCGGTCAGCGAAAGCGGCTCCGAGGCCGGAATCTTCGAGGAATTGTCCGACAAACTTTAGTTTGTCGACAGGGGCATTTGGGTAGGAAACAACGACAAACCTAGTTTGTCGACTCGCTTGAGTGTCTGGGTCTTAGTAACAGCGACAAACTAAGGTTTGTCGGACATCAATTCACAGGAGAGCGCGTGACAACAAATCAGCAAGAGTACGGTGCGGCTTCGATTACGGTTCTCGAAGGTCGAGAGGCGGTTCGAAAGCGGCCGGCTATGTACATCGGCTCGACCAGCGAGTTGGGCCTTCATCATCTGGTCTACGAAGTCGTTGATAACTCAATTGACGAAGCACTGGCAGGATACTGTGATCGCGTAGAAGTCTTTATTCATATCGACAATTCAATCACCGTGATCGATAACGGCCGCGGCATACCGGTTGACATTCACAAGCAGGAAAAAATATCCGCGGCCGAGGTTGTCCTGACCAAGCTTCACGCCGGCGGCAAATTCGACTCAAACGCTTACAAAGTTTCGGGCGGACTCCACGGCGTGGGCGTATCGGTCGTGAACTTCCTGTCCGAATGGCTGCGTCTCGAGATATGGCGCGACGGCGCTACCTACGAACAGGAATACGTTCGTGGGATTGCCGCTGAGCGGCTCCAGCCCACCGGCAAAACCAAGAGGCGAGGGACCAAGGTTGCCTTCAAACCAGATTCGGAGATCTTCGAAGTAACCGAATTCAATTTCGACACTCTCTCGCAACGATTGCGCGAGAAAGCGTTCCTGAACTCCGGCGTTCGGATCAGCATCAACGATGAGCGTACCGAGAAGTCTCACGAATTCTTTTACAAAGGCGGAATCGCAGAGTTTGTAAAACACTTGAACAAAAACAAGAGCGTTCTGCACACCCACCCGATTCACCTCGATCGTGAAGCGACCATCGCAGATCCGCTGGCCATCGAAGTAGCGATCCAGTACAACGACGGGTACAACGAGATCGTCCACTCGTTTGCCAACAACATAAACACCGTCGACGGTGGAACGCACATGACCGGGTTTCGAGCGGCCCTCACGCGGACGATTAACAACTATGCAAAATCATCCGGTCTCTTCAAGAAAGATGACGAGAAGCTTGCGCCCGAAGACGTGCGCGAAGGGCTGGTCGCCGTCATCAGCGTCAAACTGCCGCAGCCGCAGTTCGAAGGCCAGACCAAAGGCAAGCTCAATTCGGACGTGAAGGGCCAGGTCGAAGCTTTTATCAACGAAGGTCTTGGACACCACTTCGAGGAGAACCCAACCGTCGCTCGCAAGATCATAGCGAAAGCGATCGACGCGGCTCGCGCTCGCGAAGCGGCGCGTAAGGCTCGCGATCTCACGCGGCGCAAGGGGGCACTCGATTCTGCATCGCTTCCAGGCAAGCTTGCCGATTGCTCCGAGAAAGACCCCGCGCTGTGCGAGATATTCCTCGTCGAGGGCGATTCCGCAGGTGGCTCCGCAAAGCAGGGACGCGATCGGCGCACGCAGGCGATCCTTCCATTGAAAGGAAAAATCCTGAACGTCGAGAAAGCGCGCTACGACAAGATGCTCGGGCACTCCGAAATTCGCACGATGATAACCGCGTTTGGCACGGGCATCGGAACAAACGACTTCGATGTATCCAAGCTCCGTTATCACCGAATCATCCTGCTGTGCGACGCTGACGTCGACGGCTCGCATATTCGGACCCTTCTTCTAACGTTCTTCTATCGGCAGATGCCCGAGCTGATCGATCGCGGCCACATATACATCGCGCAACCACCGCTGTTCAAGATCAAGAAAGGCAAGAACGAGCAGTACATGAACGATGAGAAGGACATGCAGAAGTACCTGATGAAAAAGGCCACCGAGAACGTTACCGTTAAGGTGAATGCAACCGGCGGCGAGTTTAAGGGCGCTGAGTTGCGGAAGATGCTCGAGAAGTTGGCCGAGATGGATAACTATCTTGACAAGCTCGAACGCCGGCTGCATGACCGCAAGATAGTCGAGACGGTCATCGATGCGTTCGCCGGACCAAACGGGCTGTTGACCACCAAAGCGGCGGCGAAGCTGCACGAGGTCTTTGAGAAGGAGAAGTTACTTCAGAAGGTGACGGCTGCGCTCGAGGAAGCCAACTACGAAACGGAGATTGAAGCGGACGAAGAACACGGCACGTCGTCGATCGTGATCTCACGCGCGCGAGGCAACGGACGCGTAATGATCAACTGGGAGCTTGCGACGCACGTTGAGTTTCAAAAGGCCGTGCAGCTCTACGGGGAGCTTCAAGATTTGAGCCGCCCGCCGTTCGTGATCACGGAGAACGACACCAACACGATTGTCGAATCGCGCCAGGCCTTGCTGGATCACATAATGGCCTCGGCAAAGAATGGCCTGACCATTCAGCGCTACAAAGGGCTGGGTGAGATGAACCCCGATCAGCTCTGGCAGACGACGCTCAATCCGGAGACGCGAACGATTCTCAACGTGCAGGTGAACGACGCCGTCGAAACGGACGAAATGTTCACGGTGTTGATGGGAGACGCAGTAGAACCCCGAAGGAAGTTCATCGAAGACAACGCGCTGGATGTTAAGAATTTGGATATCTAGCAGCAACACGATTCGTCACCAGGGCTGAGGTTTGACGACTTCAGCCTTGGCGCGTTTTGCGCGTGTCGCGCAGACGTGAAACAGCCGCTATCTTGACAGCCAATGTAGAATGAGAAGCGAACAAGGTCCCCTCTGATTTCTTCAGGTCCGAGCCCCTCGATCAAAACAATAATCGAAGCCATCAATAGCAGGTCAGCCCCGTAAAAAGCGCTCAGTTTCCTGCGCTTCTAGTCTC
>DASRIZ010000220.1:0-2697 GCA_035649735.1 Blastocatellia bacterium
GATGAAGGACAAAAGCACACGAGACCAGCCATGCCGCGTTACTATTTCCATCTCACCGATGGCAAACAAGTTCTAAACAATAACAACGGCATTGACCTGTCCGGCAATGCCGCCGCCCCCTAGCGCCTGCATATTGCACGCGCGGAGGCGCTGGGGGGTTTCGTTGTGTCCAACATCGATCACGCCTCCACCGGATTGCCAGTGGCGCGCGCGTCTAACCATTCCCGTCCATGGCGCACGCGAATGCCGCGACGACGTTGGGAGAGTTTGGTGACGATTGGTCCGTCGTGCGCGGCGATCGTGCGACGCAATGTCACCAATGAAATTCCGGCGATGTTGGCAAATTCGGCGTAGCTTAAGACCCGGTCGTCGGCTAAGCCGAGTGGGCAGGATGGTCCTTGATCGACCGGAATTGGAATTCGGTAGGGCATCTAGAGTCTCCATTGTCGATCACGCTGATTCGTGATCTTTGATGGAGACGGATATTCGAGATTTTCAGTGCTGTGACGTTGGAAGAACCGCTTATTTTTTTGGTTTGTTATCCATCGTTGGAGGAGGCGGTAATTCATTTGGATCGAAGTACACTGCGGATAGGCTAGACGATCTGCCTACCCTTCTTGCTCCTCGACAGTTTTGTGCATATTTAATGATGGTACCGATGGAAAACGGTCGATTATGGTCGTTACAAATTCCAGCATGCAGAAGTACTGCTAAGACAAAGCGAACACCCGGACCCGGGGGCGAGTGGCTAACTCCAAACCTCTTTTTAAACGTCCTCTCATAAATTTCCGGCAATTGCAGTCCGATCAAATGCTCCGTCGAGCGACGACGACGGTGTGCGTCTTTTGGAAGATCACGGGGTGATATTAGTAGTCGCTCCATCATCAATTCATATTCGTCCTCAAGCCAGTGTGGTTTGCGATCCCACCAGTTCGAAATTTTCTTCATTGATGCCGGGGTTTTATTCATCCATTCCAACACCTGCGAAACCGAACTGATCATTTCGTCGAGGCGAACGTCTGAGTGATAATGATCTATGGCCGAAACTTCCTCTCCGTTGTCAAGCAAGCCGCCTAGCGAGTGCGGCGCTAGGTTAGGATGCTGACCGTGGGTTTTAGCGTAGGCTTCTCCAAGGCGGATGAGATAGTAGCGAAATGAAATTTGCTCGGGGGGAGGCAATGCACGTTTCAATCTTTTAAGCGCCTGACGCAGCTTATTTATCTGCTCGCTCAGTTGTGAGGACGTCGGCTCTGAATAACGTTCTTTGGCGTTCAGATACTCGGACAAAGTCAGTTTGAGCATCGAGGCCAATCGTTTAATTTCCGACTGCGATAATTCACGCTCGGCGCGCGTCTTCGTTACGATCTGCTGAACCATTTCAAGTGAGAGATGCGGGTTTTCCGACACAGGCGCCCCCAATCCGATGCAAGTGCAGGGCGTCCCTGTACCACACCGAGACGCCACCAAATTCTAAGTGTTGGCCTTCTAAATCTTCCCAGAGCATTCCCGACGAAAATTTGGGGAAGATAGTTTTCTCGGAAGTTCCTGATTTTGCTGGCGCGCCCGAAGAGATTCGAACTCCTGACCCCCAGATTCGTAGGGTGGGAATAACACCAGCAGAAGGCAGCACAAGCCGGCAAGAGGCTTGTAACCTCGTGAAGGGTCATTGAAACCTCCAGTCTAACGCAGTACGAGGGAGCAGAACTCGGCAGGAAAAATCTGCCCATGGTCTGCCCAGCTCCGAGGCTCAAATGAAGCTCACAACGGCAACACTCCGATCGCTTGCGCTGCCATCCGGGCTTCGCGAGAAAACCTTCTTCGACGACGATCTGCCCGGTTTCGGCGTGCGCGTGCGGGCCGGCGGCTCCCGCACCTGGGTGATCCAGTACAAAATCGGCGGCAAGCACCGTCGTATGCCCTTGGGCTCAGTGACAACGCTCGATCTTGGAAAGGCGAGAGCAAGCGCCAAGGATCTGCTCGCCGCCGTACGACTCGGTCAGGATCCGGCCGCTGAAAAAGCTCGAGCAGCAGCGAAGATGGCCGAGACATTCGGCGCCCTGCTTCCGCGCTTTCTCGCCCGCCAACGCAGCCGGCTAAAGCCTCGATCGTACGAAGAAGTCGAACGCCACCTGGTGGCACATGCCAGGACACTGCATACCCGCGGGGTCGAGAGTATTGATCGCCGCGCTGTTGCAATCCTGCTCGCTGAAATCGCCGAGCGGAATGGTCCTTCGGCCGCCAATGGGGTCCGTGCGTCTTTGTCGGCGTGCTTCATGTGGCTAGTGCGCGAAGGGATCATCGAGAGCAATCCGGTCTCCTCCACCAACAAAGCAGTCGAAAGTGGCGCCCGCGATCGTGTTCTGACCGATGGCGAGCTCGCGGCAATCTGGCGCGCACTTGGCGACGACCAGTACGGTTCAATCGTTAAGTTGCTGGTCCTGCTGGGCACCCGCCGCGATGAGATTGCAAGCTTGCGCTGGTCCGAAATCGATCTCGATAACGCCGTGATCACACTGCCGGGCGAGCGCACCAAAAACCGACGCGAACACGAAATCTGCGTCTGCCGCGCAGGACTCTCCGTCCTGCGAGCTCAACCGCGACGCCAGCAAGCCGACGGGAGCCCACGTGATCTCGTGTTCGGCCACGGCGATCGCGGCTGGCAGGATTGGTCCGGCTCCAAGAAGGATCTCGACGCTC
>DASRIZ010000221.1:0-27237 GCA_035649735.1 Blastocatellia bacterium
CTCCTGCCTCCTGCCTTCTGCTTTCTGCCTTCTGCCTTCTGCTTTCTGCCTTCTGCCTTCTGCTTTCTGCCTTCTGCCTTCTGCCTTCTGCTTTCTGCCTTCCTCGGTCTCTCAGTGCTTCGGAATCGGCGGTGGGCCTTCAGGAATATAGGGTTTGTACACTTCGCCCCTGGTCTTCTCCTTGAATTCAGCTTGTATTGCTTCCCGAGCCTTCTCATCTTCAAACAAGTCGACCATTGTCGCCGCGAGCGCCTTAGCGGCATAGACCATTCCTTTGTGACCTATCGACATTCCCCCGCACGCAACCACCGGCCAGGCATGCCACGGAGCATTTTCTGGAGCAGTGGTTACCGACAAATGAAGGGTGGGAACGATCCAGCTAACATCGCCGACATCGGTCGAGCCGCCCTCAGGATCTTTCTTCGGCGGCTCAAGCGTCTGAACCGCGCCGTTCAAGCCCTTAAGCTCCACGCCGGTGGCCCTCTGAATAGCCTTCGCGAATTCCTGCTCCTCGTTGGTGTAAGTGATCGGTCCCAGCCAGGTCATGTTCGCATGGATCAACTTCGCTCCGGCAATGTTCGGGAGCAGCTCGTAGTCACCGCCCTGTATCGTAAGCTTGAATTCAACGCCGGCCATCAACGCTGCGCCTTCAGCAATCTTTCGAGCGCGACTCAATACCTCCTCAACCCCGGCGCGTTTCGAGTCGCGGAGCCAGCACCACAACTTTGAATACTCAGGCACGACATTAGGCACATCGCCGCCGTTCTGAACAACGTAATGCATTCGCACAGTCGGCTTGACGAATTCGCGCATGCGATTGAGCCCGGTTGTGAAAAACTCGAGCGCGGCAACCGCGCTTCGTCCATTCCATGGGTCGGCGGCAGCGTGAGCGCTTTTCCCTTTGAACTCGACGATGAAATCGACAATGGCCTGCGTGCTGTCGACGTCAGCAGAGATGCGGTCGTCAGGATGCCAGGCCAGGCAGACGTCGAGATCTTTAAAGAGCCCCTCGCGAGCCATGTAGATCTTGCCGCCTATGGCTTCTTCGGCTGGCGTGCCGTAAAACCGTATCGTGCCTTTGAGTTTGCCCGCGGCAATCATCTCTTTGATGGCCAAAGCGGCGCCGAGGCTTGCCGCGCCGAACAAGTTATGGCCGCAGCCGTGACCCGCAGAACCGGCTTCCAGAGCCTCTTTCACGGGTTGGGCCTTCTGCGAGATCCCCGGCAGCGCGTCGTATTCGCCTAGAATTCCGATTATCGGCCGTCCTTGTCCATAGCTGGCTACGAACGCGGTCGGCATGCCGGCGGCGCCGCGATCGACCTTGAAGCCCTGCTTCTCGGCGTAGTCGGCGAGCATCTTGGATGAGCGGGTTTCGCGAAGCGCGGTTTCGGCGAATCGCCATATCTGATCGCTCAGCCCGATAAGCTCGGCTTTGTGTTTTTCAATAGAGGCAACTACTTCGTTTTTGTTCTTGCCACCACGGTCGCTCGGTGAAGCAGACGCGGTGATGGTCAGCGCCATCAGGATCGCCAAACAGGCCTTGAGCTTCATACTATTCTCTCTTTGCTTGAGCTGTGAGGTTTTTGAGCGCCTTTATCACTGCTACTCGCGTTTCGGACCCGTCGCTCTCGATTCCGATTCCAAAAGATCGCCTTAGACGACGCCGCGCGCTGACTTACACTCTTCGCACAGACACAACTCGCGCAGTCGCTCCCAGGTATAAATGCCGTCGTCGTGCCGGTCACTGAAGGTAAACTTCACACCGTAGCGCCCGACGTGCTCCGCGCCAAGCACGGTAAGATCGTCGGCTACCGTTCTCGGATCGAGTATGCGAAGCCCGGTCACCTCGCTTACGCAGTTCGCGCACATACATTCCGATCTCAGGTATTTGATCGGATACACGCTTACGTGGCCATCATCCCAACGCACGGTGATTTCGTTGGCGCCGGTCTTTTTTATCTCGAGCGGGTTTGGCACAGGAAGTCCGTACTTCGTAGTCCGAATATAGGACCGAAAGGACGTATAGGACCTATATTCGGACTACTGGCTCTCCTCACTTATGCTTCCATCTTGGCGGACGCTTGGCTATAAAAGCCTCAACGCCCTCTTGCGGGTCCCTGAAAGACATCAGTTGATTAAGATAGATATCTTCTGAATGCTTAAGCGCCTCATCGAAACCAAGCCCCACCGATTGAACCATCGCTCGGCGAGCCATCTCGAGAGCGGGTACGCTCATCTGCCGGAATGCGTTGAGTAACTCTTCACACTTCGACTCCATCTCATTATCAGGAACCACGTGATTGACCAGTCCCAAAGAGCGGGCTGCGTCAGCGGTCAGTAGTTCACCGGTCAATATCATTTCCCGCGCCCGCTTTTCGCCAATCACTCTTGGCAAGATGACCGCCGCAGCCGGAGGAAAAACCCCGATCTTTATTTCGGGCTGACCAAATCTAGCGGACGGACTGGCGATGACGATGTCGGCAAACGCTGCAAGCTCGCAGCCGCCACCCAATGCCGCGCCGCCGACCAGAGCGATCACCGGCTTTGATACTGTGTTGAGCGCTCGAAAGATCGAATGAAATCCATCGAGCATCTGATAGACGGTCTCAGGTTTGTGCTCTTCGATTGACACGCCTGCGGAAAACGCGCCGTTTGCGTGCGACGACGCAAAAACTATCGCACAGGTGTCGGGCGATTGTGTGCTGCGGTTTATCGCATCGACGATCTCCTTCATCATCGCGATCGTCAAAATGTTCAACGGCGGCCGCGCCAGAGCGATTCGCGCCACACGACCTGTCAGCGTAACTTGAATGTCTTTGTAGTGAGCCGCCATCCTGGAATTCTTGAACGGGTGTCCGTGTAGGGAGAGCGCAAGGCGTCCGCGCTCCAAAATCCTACGTTCTTAATTTGCTTTCAACCTGATCCGCAATTGCCGTGGACTGCTCGATCAAGCGGGTCATCCTTTCACGAGTCTTATCCACGGCCTCTCGATCGGAGATCGAATCCAGATTCACGCCGACGTTGTACGAAGCCCCGGTGATTGCCGTTTTCGCGAGCTGCGCGCCGACCGCAACATCAGAAAGCGCGTTGTTGTTGCCAATGTCGGCAAGTTCGCGGAGCAACCCGATAACATCGGAGCTGCGCTGCGCCGTTTCAACCGGAACAGCCACCGCTCCTTGGAGCGCAATCTGGATCTGCGCCGCGCGATGGGATTTCTGCTCGTCGCTTTCCTTCGGCAACCGATACGATCTGAGCACCGCCTCAAAACTCTCGGCGTCTTCGGCGATCAACTGTCGAAGGCGCGCGCCAAGCTGGTTCAGTTCCGACTTGATCTCCCTGAGCCGTGTCTCCACTTCCGCATACTTTGGTTTGCCGATAGTCAGATTGCAAACCATTTCTCCGAGCGATGCCGCCAGCATTCCGCAGTAAGCGGAGACGCTGCCGCCTCCGGGCGCCGGCGTTCCTGCAGCTACCAGGTCGGCGAATGTGCCTACGCTATTTGAGAGGTCCGGTTTCGAATCTGCAACTGCGGACTCCGTCATGCCTGGGCTTCCTCCATAGCTCCTGCCAGTCTGTGCTCGAGGATCTGGTCCTCGCCGAACTTTTCGAGCTGGAGATAAAAGTCAGCGACCGCATTTAGTGCCCGTTGCGGCACAAGCCCGACAATCTCGGAGCCAACAACGGCTACTCCGTAGCGTTCGGCTTCGCGTTTGATCATCTCGAACGCACGGAAGAGCGGCGTACCTTCGTAGTTCACCATGTTCATTGAAACTTGAACAATCCCTCGATCCTTTAGCTCAAACCCCAGCGCCTTTACGTAGCGCAGGCCGCCCGACTGATGACGGACGGCACGCGCAATCTTGTTGGCGATATCCACATCCGCGGTAGCGAGATTGACGTTATAGGCGATCAAAGGCGGGCGCGCCCCAACCGCAGTTACGCCGGCAGTCGGATGCACTCGTGCATCGCCGAAGTCAGGACGCCGAGTTTCGTTGGTAGCTATTTCATCGCGGATACCTTCGAATTGGCCTTTGCGCACTGTCGCGAGATTCTCGCGCTCTGGTCTGGTTGCAGCCTTTTCGTAGAGATAGACGGGGATTCCCAGTTCGCTCCACAATCGCTCACCACACAAACGAGCGAGTGCGACGCAATCATCCATGGTTACTCCCGTAATAGGCACAAACGGAACAACATCGGTCGAGCCCATGCGAGGGTGCTCGCCGGAGTGTTTGTTCAGGTCGATCAATTCAGCGGCCTTCTTTGCCGCAGCTACGGCGGCCGCGACAACGCTATCGGGCGGTGCAACAAATGTGATTACCGATCTGTTGTGATTGGCGTCTGATTCGCGATCCAGCAGAACCGCGCCGGGGGTGGATTTGATGGCGGCGACTATTTGATCAATGACTTCGGTTCGGCGCCCTTCGCTGAAGTTCGGTATGCATTCTACTATGCTTCGCACGCTGAGAATCCTAACCGATTAGCTTTGGGCTTGCAAAGATATGGGTTGTGTCGCATTCCCGGATTCAACCCGCGGCAGCCCGGCATTCAGGAGATCAACGCTGCGAATCATTCACAACGACGGCTACCGTGCACGCACCGCTAGCTATATAATCCCGCAATCAAAAAGGAGGAGCCGTGTCCGATCGGCCGCTAACAATGCTCTGTCTCGCCAGCTACGAAAAAGGCGAGGCCTTTCTCCGAGAGTGCAAACGCCAGGGCTGTCGCGTCCTGCTAATTACGGTTGAGAAACTTCGCGACGCCTCCTGGCCTCGCGACGCCATCGACGAGGTGTTTTACATGCCTGACAGCTACTCGCGAGACGACATAATCAAAGGCGTAAGCTTTCTGGCTCGCACTCAGCACATAGACCGCATTGTCCCGCTCGACGAGTACGATCAGGAAACCGCGGCGCTGCTGCGTGAACATCTGCGAAACCCGGGGATGGGAGACACAACCGCTCGCTACTTTCGCGACAAGCTGGCGATGCGAGTAAAGGCTCGAACGGAAGACATCCTTGTTCCGGATTTCGTTCACGTGCTCAATTACGACAGTCTCCGGGAGTTTATGTTTCGAGTCGCGCCGCCGTGGGTTTTGAAGCCACGCTCGGAAGCCGCTTCGATGGGTATCAAGAAGATCTCCGCTTCCGAGGAGCTATGGCCACTGCTCGACGCATTAGGTGACCGGCAGTCCTTTTACGTGCTCGAGCAGTATCTTCCCGGTGATATTTATCACGTCGATTCGATCGTTTTTTCGCGTCGCGTCATGTTTGCCGTGCATCATCAGTACGGACACCCGCCGATGGATGTCTCGCTTGGCGGCATCTTCACTACACGGAAGATACCTCGGGACTCGCCGGACGCCACCGCATTGGATTCTCTCAATCGTGACGTAATCGAAAAGCTGGGGCTTGTGCGCGGAGTCACTCACGCAGAGTTCATCAAGAGGCGCGCCGACGGTCGGTTTTATTTTCTGGAGATCGCCGCCCGCGTAGGAGGCGCCAACATAGCCGAGACCGTTGAAGCCGCGACCGGTCTGAATCTCTGGGCTGAGTGGGCTAAGGTCGAGATTGCGGGCGAGGAATCTTCATATGAGCCGCCGGCTCATCGCGACGATTACGCGGGGGTAATCATTTCGCTGGCGCGCCAGGAGTTCCCGGATACTTCGGCCTATGATGACCCGGAGATCGTATATCGATTGAACAAACTTCATCATGCGGGTTTGGTTGTTGCATCACAGGACCCGACTCGGGTCGAGCAGTTGCTGGATTCGTACAGTCGCCGCTTCTACGAAGACTTCTACACAACCGGTCCGCCGCTCGACAAGCCTACGTTTTAAAACGAACAAGCACCGCCCTAATCATCATAGCTCGTGGCTGGACTCCCGGACGGATGAAACACGCCGAGCAACCGTATGTCCTTTGAACCGGTGTTTTCGACACAGTGTTTCACAAGCCTCGGAAGATAAATGCTCGATCCGGGTTTGAATGCGGCATCACCTTCTTCAGTGTGGACGCGGCCTTCGCCTTCGATTATGTAGATTGCTTCCTCGTAGGTGTGATGATGCATTGGCGCCCGGCCCGGAGGAATCACGCCGACAAACTGCGTGACCCGATGCGCGCCGATGTCTTGATTAACGAGAAGCTTGAACGAGCGGTCACCGGCTTGAATCGCTTCGACGTCGCTCTCGCGCACGGTGCGAAATGGCTTTGTGTCGTGCGGCAGGCGTGCCGCTGGGGTAACTCCGGCTTGCGTGTCTTCGTCCTCCGGGCAACAAACGCTGACGATCTCGATATCGCTAACGCCGCGTCCTCGTTCATCGAGGTTCTCGATCTGATAGACGCTCCCCGGTGGAATATAAACCGCAGTGCCAGGCTCGAGCGAATAACTGTATCCATCAATGAAACAGGTTCCCGAACCGGCTAAGACGTAGATCACTTCTTCGCCTACGGGGTTGCGCCGTGCGGACGAAACGCCTTCGGAGTACGTACTGACAAATTGTGCGATGTCGCGCGAGCCCATGGCGCGGGAGATTGGCACGCGATAACGTCTCGTGCCCTCCGCACCAATGAGTTCTCCACGTTCGATTACCGCCGCCCCACCCGATAAGCCCATTTTGCTTTCACCTCGATTTATAATTGAATCGCGTCAGGCGGAAGCGGTCAATATCGATCGCCGTCTCGCCCCTGGTAAGAAGATCCGCAGCAATGCGCCCAATCGCCGGTCCGAACTTGAAACCGTGGCCCGAGAACCCGGTCGCTACTAATACGCCTTCAAGCTGAGGATGCCAATCAATAATGAAGTCGTCGTCAGGCGTGTTGTTGTAGATACAGACTCGCGTTTCGCGTAGCGAGGCGTCCGCAAGACCCGGGATGTATTCGGAAAAAAACGCGCGGCAGCTATCAATGAATTGATCTCCGACCGGCCGTTCTGCTGAATCGGGATCAACTTGATCGCCTTTGTGATGGTTCGCGATCTTCATCGCGCCTGAGTGGTGAACCGGAAACCCATAGAAGCCGCTTTCCAGCTCCAGAAAAATCGGAAAGTTGTTCGGTTCGAAGTTAAACTGAGGATCTTTGTTTTGTTTGGACACCGGTTCGAAATACACAAGCTCCTGACGGGTGGTACTTAGATTGTTCTTAAGAAACGGCAAGAGCTTTCGGGACCACGGACCGGACGCGACAAGAACGCGCTTGCACTCGATCACGTCACCGAATTCCGTGACAATCGATACACGTAAACCGGGCGCTTGCCGCAGATCTATAACACGCGAGGCTTGGAGGACTGCAACGCCTCGCTGCCGGGCAAGTTCCACGAGCGCTCGCACGGCGGTCTCCGCGTGCAGGATCGCGCCACTCGGATCATAGACACCATAGGCGAATGCGTTGCAGTTGAACTGGGGAAATCGCTCGTTAACCTGCCGCGTATCCAGCATTTCGCTTTCGAGCGCCAGCGACCGCATCGCCGCATGGCATTCAGTTTCGAAGGATGTCTCGTGTTTACCGATCAACAGAGCTCCTGTTTGTGTAAGGAGCTTTGCGCCGGTCATCGTCTGCAGTTCGTGCCAGCGGCCGAGCGCGTCAACCGCGAGCTTCACATAAAAGGGATCGGGGTAAGCGAATCGAAACACCTTCGAGTGATCTACCGACGCGGCGCGTGGGTTTGGTATAGCGGACTGATCTATCAGAGCAACGCTCACCCCTTCCCGTGCGAGCTCACACGCAGCGGCGGCTCCCATCACCCCGGCTCCCACGATGCCTATGTCGACAGTTGTCATCGCGGCGCGATTTTAACATAGCAGGAATGTAAGGGGTCAGAAGTCAGCGCAACGAATTCGACGACTCATTTGGAGTGCGCCGCCCTCTAACGCTTTGTCGGCTTCTCGCGTGCGTGGCGGCGCTTTGGTAGTGTGGCGCTAAGGCCGTAGAAAACCTTTTACGATGCGGCCAACGTAGAACAAGGCGCCACCAAATCGACACCTCATTTGGAGTGCGCCGCCTCTTACGCTTTGGAGGGTTCTTGCATGCGTGGCGGCGCTTTTGTAGTGCGGTGCTAAGGCTATAGAAAGGCTTTGAAGGACGCGCTTTGAGTATAAGCACCGCCGTGAAGGCAAAATGGACCAAATTGGAAAAAGCGCAGCACACTTCAAATGAGTCGTTGATTTCGTTGCCTTCAAAACCTTCCAGAGCCTTAGCACCACCCTACAAAAGCGCCGCCACGCATGCGAGAAACCTCCTAGGCGTTAGAGGGCGGCGCACTCCAAATGAGTCGTCGATTTCATTGCGCCGAACTCTGACTTCTGACCTCTGTCTTCGGGGTCTTTCCTTTTACTCAGTCGAGCACCTAGAATCATCGAAAGAGATGCCTACCAGGACTCACAGAAGCCGAATCTTGACCCGCAGTCTGATGGCGTTCATGGACAACGACCTTACGACTGCCGCGGCTGCGGTCTCATATTTCTCAATGCTCGCGTTGTTTCCTACGCTTCTTGTTCTGCTGGCTATTGGTAATCGCCTCATAGGCCCGCAAACAGTCGAAAAATATGTCATCGGTCAAGTGCTCGCTTTCTTGCCAGGAGCTCAAACTTTCGTCAGCAAGAACCTCGAGTCCATATCGACCATTTCTACCGGAATCATCCTGAGCTGTCTGTTCGTGATGTTCTGGGCAACTTCCTGGATGTTTACAGTGATCGAGAAAGCGCTGAATCGGGTATGGGGAACGTATCCTCGATCGTTCCTGCACGGACGCGCCGTGAACATTATCGTGATGAGCCTGGTGTGGGCGCTGCTAGCTGGTTCGGCGTTATTCACGTCTTTTGTCACCGGCGTGCGAGCGGCAGCGGACAGAATCCCCTTGAGGCTGGGCCCGTGGCTCGTAGCGCTTTCGGGCTTTGCGTGGCAGGCAATCTTCGTTCTAGCCAGCGTGGCAGTCACGATCATTCTGTTCACGCTGCTCTACAAACTTCTTCCAAACACCCACGTCCCCTTTACCGAAGCGTTGCCGGGCGCGGTGCTGGCCGGAACATTTTGGGAGGCGGCAAAGTTCGGTTTTGCGTTCCTGTTGCCTTACTTTCACTACGATTTATTGTATGGATCGATCGGCGCGGGCGTAGCCTTGCTGACGTGGGTCTATTTGTCGAGTGTCATCATGTTGTTTGGCGCCCAGTTCACCGCGCTGCTTCATCGCGACCATCTTTTCGAGAAGTCTCATAAGCACGATCACACGACCGGTCAAGTACCTGCCGTCCAAGGCTAGTGGTCCGGCAAGCTGCCGGCCTGACCGGGCGCTGGAACGGTCGAGACTTCCGGGTTTCGCCACGAGCTCGCAGCGTGCCGTCCCCCTAAAGAGATGCTGGTTTCCGACTTCGATTACGAACTTCCCGAGCGGCTGATCGCACAAGAGCCGCCGGTCACCCGTGATGCCTCGCGGTTACTGGTGATAGATCGAGCAAGCGGCAAGTTTTCGGATTCGGTCTTCACGGCATTACCCGATCATTTGCGAGCCGGCGACTTGCTCGTTCTGAACAACACCCGGGTCTTTCCCGCAAGGCTGATAGGCAGGCGAGTGCGCGTGACTCCACGTGGCGAGACGGTGCTCGGCGGGAGAGTTGAAGTCTTTCTGGTTAGCCGTGTCGAGCCGCTTGTATGGGAAGCGCTTGTAAGACCGGGAAGAGCTCTGACGCCCGGCGCGCGCATCGAATTCGCACGAGGCAAGCTTACGGCTGAAGTAATCAAGTGGCGCGAGCGCGGGCGCCGCGTGGTCAGGTTCGAAGCGACAGGTGACTTTGACGAAATTATCGATCGCATCGGACGCACACCGCTTCCGCCGTACATCAAGCGAGACGAAGAAGACCGGCTGGATGCCGAGCGCTATCAGACTGTGTTTGCAAGGCAGCGTGGCGCCGTAGCGGCGCCGACCGCCGGTCTGCATTTCACCCCGCAGCTGCTCGACCTGCTGTTGAACATTGGAGTCGAAATCACTGAGATCACACTTCATGTCGGCTACGGTACATTTCAACCGGTACGAGTCGATCGTGTCGAGGACCATCGTGTTGAACCGGAAACATATTCGATCGACGAAACCGCGTCTACATCGATCAATCGCGCACTCACCGAAGACCGGCGAGTGATTGCGGTCGGCACGACGACGACCCGCGCGCTCGAATCGGCGTCTGGTCCTCCCGGCGGTCTTGTCTCAACCAGCGCCGCAACAACCGATCTCTTCATCTATCCGGGATTTGAGTTCAAAGTGGTGCGCGGCCTGGTGACGAATTTTCACCTGCCGCGCTCTTCCCTGCTAATGCTGGTGAGTGCCTTGGGTGAACGAGAGTTGATTCTCAAAGCTTACCGTCATGCGATCGAACAAAACTATCGTTTCTACAGCTACGGCGACGCGATGTTGATCCTCTAGCTATCACGAGATCTTCTCTGCTCTTCCGTCGCCCTGTCGCCCCCTCTCCCTCTCGCCCGGTCGCCCGGTCGCCCCTCGCCCCCTATCTCCCTCGGGCCGGCACCAGCGTCCGCAACAACCACAACATCAGACAGCCTGTCGCCGCGCCAAATAACATCCCCGCCCCAATTCCAAACGTAAGCTGCCCGAGTATATGTTTGACGTGGTATGGATCGTCCGGCGGTGAATATTCAGGCCGGGTAAACACATTGCCGGTTTTGGTCAGGATCGAGAAACCTATAGCCGCGATTATCAAGAACTGTTCGAAGACCACAAGCAGCAGGCTTGCAACCACCACATTGGGATAGCTGCCGAATCGTTTCATATAAATCAGCCAGACCGCTATCAAGATCGCCAGGGACGTAGCGGCAGTTAAGCTGAATATGCGCACTATCCCATGAGAAACATCAGCTGCTTCGAGCCCTATTCTGAGCGCCCACACAACCGCGATGAAACCAAACAACGGGGCCAGCAGCCGAATATGATCGCGCAGACTACGTCCGCATACATTCATCATTTCTCCTTGGCTCCGATAGCCCTGACCATCAACAGCGTCATGTCGTCTTCAAGCTCATCACCTGCCCAACCCCGCACGACTTCGAGCAGACCGCTCTGAATCTCGGACAGCGTGTTTTGCGAACGCCTTTCAATCTCCGCTTGCAGACGCCGGTCTCCAAATTCTTCGCCCGTCTTTGAGACAGCTTCGGTTATGCCGTCCGAATACAGCACCAACAAGTCATCCGGTTGCAGGATCACTTCGCCAGTCTGGAACTCAGCCGTGGGAAACATCCCCAGCGGAAAGCCGCCTTCGGACAACTGGCGGCCGCACGACGAACCCAGCAACACCGGCGTACAGTGCCCGGCGTTGACATATCTCAGCCGCCGCTCAACCGAGCACCATTCCGCGTAGAAGAACGTCGCGAATTTTGAAGCATCGGTGACCTGATGGAGGTGTTGGTTCAACTTCTCGCAAACCTTCGCGGGCGGGATCCCGGTCCCGGAGAGCGTTCGCAATAACGCTTGCACGTTGGCCATCAGAATCGCCGCTGAGATTCCTTTCCCGCTAATGTCGGCAATCGCGAAAACCAATCTGCCGTCGGGAAACTGCATCACGTCGTAGTAATCTCCGCTGATCCCACGCGCCGGGATGCACACCGCGGCAAACTCCAACCCATTGCTCTCCGGCAGGTGACGGGGAAAAAGCGCCTGCTGTACCTCGAGCGCGAAGCTCAACTCCGCTTCCTTGCGAGCCAGTTGCCGACGGCTCGATTTCAGCTCGAGCTGAACCCGATAAAGCGATACGAGCAGGACCGCGACGGCAGTCGTGGCCCCAAAGGTGAGTCCCCAGGTGGCGAGCGCCGAACCTTGAACTAATCCTCGACCGAGAAACAGCAGCACACCGGCCGCTACAACAAACCCGATCAGGTAAAGCTTATCGCGGCTCTCGATCGTAAACCCGGGTCTTTGTCGTTGAACTGTTCCTAATTCCAATTGATTCCCTTGGTACGAGTCGGACACAACATCGGGCACTTCGACATTATAGAGATGTTTTGTTGAGACCCAAGGCCGGAACAGGTCTGAAGAAGGACGGACCGGAAAACCGTCCGCTGTCGTCGGTAGCGCGTCGCCGGAGAGGCTATGAAATCTCGCTAAGATAGTAATGCCAGAGAATACGCGCCGCGACTGCGCGCCAGGGTTTCCAGGCGTTGCTCATCAGGTCGAGGTCCTCCTGAGTCGGGCGAGATACGAGTCGTTTTACCTTCTGTGCCGCGACGGCCAGCGCGAGGTCTCCCGCCGGCCAGATGTCGGGTCTGCGTAGGACCATCAGTAAATAGATGTCGGCAGTCCATCGACCTATGCCTTTGATCTTGATCAGCTCAGATCTCACGGCGGCGTCATCCATCAAGCTCAAGGCGTCGAGATCGAGCAGTCCTTCGACGATCGACCGCGCGAGTTCGCGGCCGTATAAGGCTTTCTGGCGGCTGAAGCCGACGGCCTTCAATGTCGCATCATCCAACTCGAGAAAAAGCGCTGGTGTAAGCGGCGAAGCGATTTCAAGCAGCTTGGTGTGAGCGGCCCTGGCCGAGGCGAGCGATACCTGCTGTTCGAGGATAATGTGAAGGAGGGTCGAGAACCCGGATTCGCGAGCCCACATCGGCGGAGGACCAAATTTCTTCACAACGCCGCGAAGGTCGGGATCGCGTCGAGCTAGCAGACGCACCGCTCGAGTTAGCGCATCATCGTTAAGGCCGGCAATGCTGAGCTGAGTTCGGGTCACTTTAGTTCACTGTACTTACTTCCCTCTAGTTAGGCGCAAATCAAAAGTACAACTCCCTGGTTCACCCTCTTGCCGACTTCTGAGCGTTCGCTCGCGTGCGTTGCTCCATGACGCTTTCCAGCGTCTCGCGCATCTGAGGCAAATATGCCGCGAGCATGCTGAACTCTCGCTTCGGCAAGCTCAACGTATCCATTGGAGCAGTGCAACGAACCGTCGCGCCTCGAGTGCTCTGCTTCAAAAGCGCCATCTCCCCAAAGTACTCTCCCGAGCCAAGCTTCGCGAGAATGATTTCCAAATCACCGTCTTCGCGCACTACTTCGGCCTCTCCGTTTACGATGATATAGATACGATCCCCCAGATCGCCTTGATGAAAAACTTCCTCGCCCGGCTCGAAGTGCTCCTGGGTGATCCCCATCGAACCCGTGAGCTTCAGTTCTACCAGCTCGGCCGGCAGCAGTAAGTCGAGGGTCCACGATGAAGCGACCTTCAGACGGCGGCCCCAACCAGGCAGTTTCAATAGATAAATCGTTCTCCATATCCACCACGCGATAAACCCGCTGATGTTGACGCCCATGATCTGGGCGACCGCCGAGTGGTGTCCAAGCGCCCCCATTTGACCGAGGCCCCCGAAAGTAAACTCGCTCCGCTTGCCGCCGCGGATTGACGCGACAATGTTGCCGGCGGCGGTTCGGCCTTGACGAAGCGCGTGCTGCGCGGTCGGCGGACAGAAGCCCCCGTCCCGTTGAGGCACCTGCGCGCAATCGCCGAGAGCCCATATGTTCTCGGCCCCCTCAACTTCCAAAAAGCTGTTGGTAATCAACCGCCCGTTTTTTCCTTTTGGCAGATCGAGCCCGTCGATGATCGGGTGAGGCGAGCTTGGCACGGTCGAAACAAGCGTTCGAGTACCGATCTTCTCACCACCGGCCAGGATGGCTTCCTCGCCGGTCGCTGCTTCCAATTTGGTGTTCAGACGGACCTCGACGCCGCGCTTCATCAGTATCTTTTGAGCAAACAGCGCGAGCTTTTCTGACAACTCCGGAAGGATTCGATTCTGCGAATGCACCAAAACGACGCGGAGCTCCGTCGGGTTAATGCTGCGATAGTTGCGCGCGACTTCGCGCACGAAGTCGTTCAACTCCGCTGCAACCTCTACTCCGGAAAAGCCTCCCCCGGCAACGACGAAGGTGAGCAACTGGCTGCGCAGTTCCGGGTCGTCGTCTTCGATCGCCGCCTCCTCAAGCGCGCGAATGACGTGGTTGCGAAGTTGCACCGCATCCGCAAGGTTCTTAAACGGCATCGCGTGCTCGGGCAGACCGCGCAGCCCGCGAAAGTCAGTCACATTACCCATTGCCAAAACGAGATAGTCGTATTCGATGATGTGCGCGTGGGGGCGGAAACCCGGGCTGGTAGTAATCGTTTTGCTGTTTATGTCGATCGATTCGACATCACGGACATGAAGATTGGTGCGAGGGAGCAGACGCCGGATCGGGCTGACGGTGTCAAGCATTCCGATGCTTCCCGAGATAACTTCCGGCAACATCGGTTGAAAGACAAAGTAGTTCTCCTTGTTTACAAGAACGATCTCGAATTCATCGCGCCGTCCGAGCGCTTTCTCCAGATGCTTTGCGGTGTAGACACCCCCAAACCCGCCGCCAAGTATTACTACGCGCTTCTGCCTGCTTCCTGTCATGTGAGTATTCTATTCAGCAGATTACAACTTCTCCACAGTGTTGCATACGAATAAAGATTCCAGATATTCCATACGCGTGGAATAAGCCCGGCAGATTCTTGCTTGCGATCGGTAGCCCCCGCCTACGATCCACGATCTATGAGGGTATATGAAAACCCGGGGTTCTTTAGATTCAACCTACGTAGGCCCAGTCAGATCCCCTTCCGCTTCCCGCGCCGCCAATCGCGGCGCGATTGGCGGCGCGGGACCGGAGCTGAAAAGGAGGGCTGCAAGCCCGCCACGTAGGGTAAAACTAAATGACCCCCAACTGAAGTTGGGGGTGTTTACTAGAGTTCTCACAGTCTCTGCGGTGGTGGGATTTCGTGAAACGCGATCGCGCGGCTTCGATCTGGGCCCGCGCGTGAACGACCCGACAACCGCGTTCCTGGATTTCTATCGATAGGCACCCGTTCCGCAGGCGAGCGCCAGCTCAACCATTCGGCTTCTTCTCGGGCGGAGGCTGCGGCTGTTGTGGCCGAGGCTGAGGAAAGGGTAAAACCGTAAGCGGCCGAGCATGGCCCTTATGGCAGTCGTTGCAGGTAACCGCGCTCCCGTCCTGTTTAACGAGCCCGCTTGAGAACTCCCGCATCATGAAACGAGCAATCTGTTTTCGCGGCGTGTCCTCGTCGAAATCATCAGTGTGACAATACGTACACTCAACCCCGAGCGCTTTTGTGAACGCGGTCATCACTTGCGTAATTCGGGAAGTATCCATCCCTTTGAGTACCTGAATGCCTTCCGACTTCTTCCCGACTGCGCCCTGAAAGGGACGTGACCTGAGGAAGTTCGCTTCCCCTTTGTGACAATCATTGCAAGTGAGGGCGCTGCCATCCTTGTGCTTCATGCCCATCGTGTAGTCCCGCAGCATCAATCGAGCGACAGCCTTTCGCGGGGTATCCACCGGAAACGGGTTCATGTGGCAGAAGTTGCATTGAGCGCCCATCGCCGTGGCGATTTTACGCATTTCTCCCATTATCTGTTGCCTGGGCATGCCCTTGAGAACTTGAAGCGTTTCAGGCGCCGCTTGTTGACCGGCGGGCTTCTGCTCGCCCTGAGGCGGAGTGGTTTGTTGCGCGGTCGGCTGACCGGTCTGTTTCGCGTGTATGGCGGACGCAATCACAAGCACTGTCGACATTACAACCACAAAGAGTTTCGCCCTGGCGACGTTGTTCATTCTCACCCTCCGAGTGTTAGTCAGTCCACTGAGTCGATGACGCGGATTAGATCGCGCGACACCGCGCGCGTTGGATCACATCTTCTTTGGCGACTTCCAGGAAAGCGCAGAAGCGAGAGGACGCGCTTCCGGAGGCATCGCCACAGTGCCCTGGAGCAGGATCTTGCGTGCGTCGACATCCCTGCCGTAGAAGTCGCTGTTGTCGTCCTTGTCTTGTCTGAGCGTGGCGCCCTCCAGCGAGATTCCCGCGAACAATCCCTTGGCGCGCGAGTAGGTGAGTATCTCGGCATCGAGCCGGATATTTGTCTGCGCCGATGTTTGACGCCCGACGGGTCCGGCGGCCGCTGATGCATCAGCTCCAAGGGTAAACTTGTCGTCGATCAGTTTGTCGACGCCTTTGCGATTCATCATTACCATCACCACGTCTATCTGGGTAAACCCGATTTGGAATCCGATGCTGCCGCCCTCGATGGTGATGAACGACGGGGCGGTCCAGCTTCGATCAGACTTGCGGCACATCAGGACACCCTTGCCGTATTTGCCGCCCAAACCCAGACCGGCCTTCTTCAAGCCGGGAACGATGCCAACGCATTCGCATTTGTCTAGCAGGTCTTCGGGTATCCCCTTGTCAGGGGCGCTCATTATTTCTTTAAAAACCTGCGTTGCGCGCTGCAGGCGCTTGACGGCGTCGCTTCGGTTAAAGGCGATCGCAACGGTTGAGACAATTAAGAGAAAAACGGCAAGAATGGGAGCAACAGGCAATCTTTTGTGCATACGTTCCCCCTACAAGCTAACGTGTAGACAATCACGCCCACAAAAGCATTATACCTAAGCCATCACCATTGACACCCGTTCGCGGCGCTGACAGTTGATGGTCTATCCGAATGTCACCATCAACTCGCGGCCGAAACTAAACTGCGGACGCCGGCGCTGCTTCAGCGCTTTGGTTCCGGTCTGTGAGAGCGAGGTAACCAGAATCGGCATAGCGATCGTCGGGTCGCAGAGGACTGAGACCGTCTTCGCGTCTTTTGCCACTCGGCCCCAGGTTTGAGCTTCCTCAAAACTTCGTCCTGAAGTCGCGCTGCTCTCGGGCAGATCGAGCCCAATCTGCAATGCGTATTTGTGTCCCCGCATAGTCTGCTTGATGATCGAGGCAGTGACTTCGGTCTGTTGAACAAAGCTCTTTGGCGGTCCGCCCCCAAACAGCACCACCGACGTGTTGACCGAACGTGCCATAATCTGCGCAGCTTCAACCACGTCCTGGACAATATCGAACTGGAACGGATTTTTGCGGTTCACGCGGGACGTTGCTATCCCCACCGCAATAGCAGAGTCGGCTACGCCGGGGCAAAAGACCGGAACCTTCGCTTTGTACGCCGAAGTAAGTATTCCGTCTTCGGTGGCAATCTCCGCAAGCTCGCGCCCCAGCAGGTGCAGAAACTCGCGCGTCGAGTAAGGCCGCGAATGATCGACGGTGTTCGCAAAGTTGCCCACCCACTCATCTGCCTCGCGGTATTCGTGTTCACTCGCCAGCGTGTCGTAGAACCGGCCGACCTGGGCTTCTTGAAGCTCTTCGTCGGTTACTCCGGCCGGCGCCTGGTAATGGTAGCGACCCAATGTCTCGTGTAGATCGTGGAAAAGATTTGCGCCAGTCGAAACGACTACGTCGACGAAATGATTCTTGATCAGGTAGGAAATCAAACGTCGCATGCCGGCGGCAACAAGCGCGCCACTCAAACCCATAAGAACGGTCGAGTTGTCTTCGAGCATTTCCAGCCAGAGGTTATGAGATTCGGCCAGTGCTCGCGCTTGAAAGCCGGCGCCTTCCATTTTCTGCAGAATGCCCGCAACCGAGCGATCGCGATCGATCTGAATCGGGCGTGTGGGGGTTGTCAGATACTTTGAGCTTTTTTGCTTTCTCATCATTGCAACTTAGTCCTTGGTCATTAGTCACTGGTCATTGGTCATTGGTCATTGGTCATTGGTCGTTAGTCATTGCAGATAAGACCAGATTACCAAATGACTAATGACCAATGACCAGTGACTATTCGAGATATGTGTACCGATTGATGTCGGATTCGTATTGCTTCATCAGCGAGCCGGCATCGTCTTCGTTCAGGAATCCGCCGGAAACCCGAGCCGTTATCATTCGCTGCATACTCTCCCACGCCTGACCCTTGTCGTAGCGCGCCACTACGAGCATGTCGCCGACGCGGCTTCCCTGAACGATTTTCTTTATGTGATAGCGTCCGTCGGTATCGATTATGACGTGTGCTTCATTTGTCCGGCCGAAGAGATTGTGATTGCTGCCCATCACCTCTTGATAAGCGCCGACCAGGAAGATTGCGATGTAGTACGGATCGCCGGTAAACGGATGCAGCTCGAGCACCTCCTTCACGTCCTTCAAGTCGACAAACTTATCGATGTGGCCGTCGGAATCGCAGGTTAGGTCCACAAAGGTGGCATAGTCGGAGGGCTGCTCGTCCAACCGGTGAATGGGCATTATCGGAAATAGCTGATCTATGGCCCAGTGGTCCGGGAGCGACCGGAATACCGAAAAGTTGCAGAGGTATTTCGACGCCAGAATCTTCTTCAAGTCATCAAATTCTTCTTCCTGCACCTTGGTAGTTTGAGCGAACTTCGACGCGCGCGCGCACACTTCCCAGAACAGAACCTCGCCCTTGGCTCGATCTTCCAGGCTGATCAACCCCAGGTTGAATTGAGTGTGCAGCTCGTCTTTGTGGTCAAGCGAGTCGTGGTAATACTCGCGGTAGTTCTTGGCGTTTATGTCGTCATACAGCGCTTTAAGCTCGACGATGACCTGCGGATCGTCTTCGTCGACGCTAACCTCGGGCCGATCGTCGGCGAAGGTCTCAATCTCGTCGCGAATCGAGGTGACGAATATCGCGTGATACGCCGCCATCACTCGGCCGCTCTCGGTTACCAGATTTGGCTCGGGTACGTTCTCATCATCGCACACCGATTTGATCGTGTAGACAACGTCATTTGCAAACTCTTGAATGGTGTAGTTGACCGACGACTCGAAAGTGGTCTTTGATCCGTCGTAATCAACCCCCATTCCGCCGCCGATGTCGAGGAACTCGACATCTATATGCATCTGACGAATCTTGGCGTAAACCCGCGCGGCCTCTTTCATCGCCGCTTTTACGCGTTTGATGTCGGTGATCTGCGAACCGATGTGAAAGTGGAGCAGCTTTAGCAGATCGGTCATCTGGAACTCGCGAAGCAGCCGGATGCATTCGAGCATCTCCGAAGGCGTGAGACCAAACTTCGCGGACTCACCGCCCGACGAGGCCCACTTACCTGAGCCCTTCGAGTAGAGTTTTGCTCTTATGCCAATTCCGGGACGAACGCCGGTCTCCTGGGAGCGTCGAATGATCATCTTTAGCTCGTTGAGCTTTTCCACGACGATGATCACGCGCTTGCCGATCTGAACGCCAAGCAACGCGAGGTTTATGAACGATTCGTCCTTAAAGCCGTTACAGATGAGAAGCGATTCCGCTGTTTGATCGACTGAAAGCGCCGCGTATAGCTCGGCCTTCGACCCGCATTCCACCCCGAAGTTGTATTTGCCGCCCTCGCGTAAAAATTCTTCGACAACCTCGCGGCGGGGATTCACTTTCATTGGAAATACGCCGAAGTGCCCGCCGGCATAATTGAATTCCCGCGACGCGTCCCGAAAGGAGCGCTGAACTTTTTTGAGCTGGTTAGTGAGAATCTGCGGAAAGCGAAGGAGAATTGGAAGCTGGAGCCGGCGGCCATCGACAAGATCGTCCACGAGCTCCTTAACATCGACGGACCTGGGGTCTCCCTCGGCAGGGCGCACTGCAAGATGCCCTTTACGGTTTACCTCAAAGTACCCTGCTCCCCAGTTCTCCACACCATAGGTCTGAATGACCTCGTCCAGTGTGATGTTCTTCATCTAAGCGCCTTCCGTGCCGGAACTCATGCATGCCTCGAAAACCGATGTGCTCGTAAGCCTTGGAATTTATCAGATTTAACGGAGAGGTGTCTACAACTATTTTTTTCGCCTTTTTTGCCATCTTTGCTCAACCGAGGCGTTTGCATCTGCCCTCGATTGGGCTTATCTTTTGGACAACGACGCGCAATTACTCAAATAAATCGTGAGGAAGCCGTATGCAAAGAATCTCAGAACTTCACGTTAACGGATCCAAACTGCGAATCGATGCCGACGCCGATCGAAGCCTGCTCAGCGTTTTGCGCGATGACCTGGATCTGACCGGCAGCAAGTACGGTTGCGGCGAGGGCCAGTGCGGCGCCTGTACGGTGCTGATTGACGGCCAGGCCACCCGCTCCTGCGTCACCAAGCTGGGAGCAACCGCCGGAAAGAAGGTCATAACAATCGAAGGGATCGAAAAGAACGGCCGGCTGCACCCGCTTCAGGAAGCGTTCCTCGAAGCAGATGCGCTTCAATGCGGCTACTGCACTCCGGGAATGATAATGTCCAGCGTCGCTCTGCTAAGCAAAACCCCCACACCCAGCGATCAGGAAATAGTGCGTTCGATGGAGGGCAACGTCTGCCGCTGCGGCACCTATCCTCGAATAGTCACCGCGATCCGCAAAGCCGCCCAGTCGATGAAGGGAGGTGGAAGATGAAAACCCGGCATATTGATGATTCGATCGAGATCGAGCGCTACGAACTCTTTGCCGAACCCACCTATCACTTCAACCTCGAGCTCGAGCGGCGAGACTTTTTTAAACTCCTCGGCGGCGGTCTGGTGCTGGTGTTTACATTGGACGCTCTTGCCCAGGAATCCGGGAGACAAGACGGCGAGGCCGGACGCCGTGGTCAAGGCAGTTCCGGACCAAAGGAGATCGGCGGCTGGCTGCACATCGCAGAAGACGGTTCGATCACCGCCTATACCGGCAAGGTCGAGTTCGGTCAGAACATACGCACATCGCTGTCTCAAGTCGTAGCCGAGGAGCTTCGGGTTCCGATCGGATCGATCCGCCTGACCATGGGCGACACAGATCTGACCCCGTTCGACATGGGGACGTTTGGGAGCCGAACGACACCGACGATGGCTCCGCAGTTGCGCAAAGCGGCCGCAGCCGCGCGCGAAGCACTGATCGATCTGGCCGCCGAGCAGTGGAAAGTCGATCGGGCTGCCCTGGTGGTAAACGACGGGAAGGTCACCAACGAGAGGGCGAAACAGTCGATCGACTTCGGCAAGCTGACAAAGGGTCAGAAGCTGTTGAAAGTGATTTCGGATAATACCCCTACAACACCGCCCGATCAGTGGAAGATCACCGGCAAGTCGGTCACCAAAGTCGACGGCCGCAGTTTCGTCACCGGCAAGCATCGCTACACTTCTGACACCAAGCTCCCGGAAATGATGTTCGGAAGAGTTGTGCGACCCTCAGCATTCAATGCTTCGGTCGTGTCTGTCGATTCAAGCGAGGCCGAGGCAATGCCTGGGGTAAAAGTAGTTCGGGATGGCGGCTTTATCGGTGTGGCGGCCCCGAGCGCCCAGGCTGCCGCGCGCGCCGCGTCGGCGATCAAGGCCGAATGGAAGACAGAGCCTCAGCCGTCCGGAAAAGAGCTTTATGACTACCTCAGAAAGCAGGCCGCCGAATCGCCGCGAGCCAACGTAACCGGATCGCTCGCAGACGGATTAAACCAGGCTACAAAAAAGATCGAGCAGACTTATACGGTGTCGTACATCGCTCACGCGCCGCTCGAGACTCGCGCGGCGGTCGCCGAATGGAACAAGGGCAAGCTCACCGTGTGGGTTGGGACTCAAAGGCCTTTCGGGGTTCGAGGCGAGCTCGCCGAGGCCTTTCGAATTCCCGAAGACCGGATCCGAGTGATCGTGCCCGACACCGGCTCGGGCTACGGGGGAAAGCACACCGGCGATGTTGCAATCGAAGCAGCTCGTCTGGCACAGGCGGCGGGCAGACCGGTCAAGCTCCTGTGGACGCGCGAAGAAGAATTCACCTGGGCCTATCACCGTCCTGGTGGAGTCATCGACGTTTCGAGCGGAGTGCGCGATGACGGAACCATCACCGCATGGGAGTTTCACAACTACAACTCCGGGTCCGCGGGCATACAGCATCGCTATGACTTCCCGAATCAGAAGATCGTGTTTCATCAGTCAAAATCCCCGTTGCGCCAGGGCTCTTATCGAGGTCTTGCGGCTACGGCAAACCACTTCGCTCGCGAGGTTCACATCGACGAGCTTGCGCATACGGTGAAGATCGACCCGCTCGAGTTTCGGTTGAAGAATCTCAAAGACGAGCGAATGAAAGCTGTGCTGAACGCCGCGGCAAAGACTTTCGGCTGGGGTAAGGGCAAGAGCACAAAGAACACAGGGTATGGCATTGCTGCCGGTTTTGAGAAAGGAGGGTACGTGGCCGCCTGCGCCGAAGTATCCGTCGATCGCACAACCGGAAAGATCCAGCTAGTGCGTGTCGTTGAAGCGTTTGAATGCGGCGCAGTGCTCAACCCCGACCAGCTCAAGAATCAGATTGAGGGATCGATCGTGATGGGAATCGGAGGCGCGTTGTTCGAAGCGATCGATTTCGATAACGGCAAGATCCTGAACCCACGTTTCTCACGCTACCGAGTTCCGCGCTTCAGTGATGTACCTGTGATCGAGGCGGTACTCGTGGATCGCAAGGATCTGCCGTCAGCAGGCGCCGGCGAGACGCCGATCGTCGGGCTCGCTCCCGCGGTCGGAAATGCGATCTTCGACGCGACCGGGATCCGGCTGCGATCGCTCCCAATGGCGCCGAACGGGTTGAAAGCATAAGCAGAGGAGCGGAGGGGTCTTTGCGTCTTGGCGGTCCTTGGCGTCTTTGCGCTAAAGGTACCATGCGAAGGGCAGCCTTAGCGCAAAGACGCCAAGGACCGCCAAGACGCAAAGACCCCTCCGCCCCTCTGCCTTCCCTGCGCCGTGGTTGTCAACGACCCGCCGGTCATCTACAATTTCACATTCTTCACGGGCCAGGATTCCTCGCCATGTGGTTTACCTAAGAATTTTCGGAGGCAATGAATTGTTATGTTGAAGTTTCTCAGAGGGCGAAAGCGAACTCGCAATGCTGTGTTGGTAGTTTTTATCGGGCTGTTGACCCTCAGCCTGGTGGCGCTGTTTTCGGCGTCCGGAAGCGGTGCCAAGATGCTCGGAGGGGCCACCGGCAACGAGACGGTAATCGCTGAGGTCGGCAGTTATGACGTCACTGTCCAGGATCTCAAAGATGCCCTCACTAACTTCGGTCAGCAAATCTCGCAAGGCCAGGGGCGAAGCCAGAGTCTCGACTTGGGTACGCTCTTCGACCAATACGGCACGCAGGTACTCGATGGTCTCATTCGTCAGAAGCTGATCCTCTACCAGGCCGAACAGTTGAATCTCGGCGCGAGCGACGCCGAGGTTCAGACCCAATTGCGTCAAATCTTCAATCCGTGGCCCGGGGCCGATGCATACAGAGCAAATTTGCAGCAACGGTTCGGAGTCGGCATGACGCCGGTCAGGTTCGAGGACGAACTCCGCGCGTCAATCGCGCAACAACATTTGCGCAGCTTTATCACCGCTGCCGTGCGGGTCGATCCTAAAGAGGTCGAGGAAGACTACCGGCGCAACAACAACAGCTATACCGTGCGGTGGGTGGACGTAAACGCCGACAACCTTCGCGACAAGGTGGTAGTCAACGAACCGGACTTGCGAGCATATTTCGATGCTCACAAAAGCGAGTTCAAGATCGATACCGAGCAGCGTCGCGCCAAGTATATCTTTATCGACCAAAAGACGGCTGGTGACGCAATTCAGGTCTCCGACGAAGAATTGAAACAAGACTTCAATGCGGAGACATACATCAAGGAGGTGCGCGTCAGCCAGATCGTGTTGAACGCCCCGAAGGCAGAAGCCGGCGCCAAGCCCCCCGCAGATCCAGCTAAGCCTGATCCCGAAGAAGAAGTAAGGAAGAAAGCTCAAGGCATCATGCAAAGGGCGCAACCGACCGACGGCAGGCCGGCAGAAGACTTCGCAAAACTCGCTCGCGAGTTCAGCCAGGACGCAAAGACGAAGGCCAGCGGCGGCGATATCGGTTGGGTCAACAAGGATGCCAAACGGGATACCGATGATCCCCTTAATCGTGTTTTCAACATGCCCAAAGACCAGGTGACTCAGCCGGTAAAGAAGGGCGACAAGTACTACATATTGAAGGTGACCGACCGCAGGATACCGACGTTCGCCGAGACTCGCGAGGAGCTCCTAAAAGCGGCACGTACACGCAAAGGTTATTCAAAGGCGGTTGAAATCGCGAGCGAAGCTGAGCAGAAATTCAAGGAGAGCAAGAACGCCGAGTCGGTGGCTGCAGAGATCAACGGAAAGTATGGCGCCCAGATAGCCGCCGTAAGGGATACCGGGTTTTTTGCAGAAGGCGACCCGATACCGAACCTGGAGTCAAACTCTGCGCTCGAATCGTCGGTCTTTGAGGCCCAGAACACCGGCGACGTCTCGGATCGAATCAACATAGATAAGGGATTCGCAATTGCCCAGTACGTCGAACGACGCGATCCGCACGAACCGGCGTTTGAAGAGGTGAAAACCAAAGTCGAAAATGCATATCGCCAGGAGAAAGCAAAAGAGCTGGCGGCCCAGCGAGCAGCTGAACTCGCGAAGGCTCAAAACGCCGACGAGCTCAAACGTCTCGCCGATTCAGCCGGCATAAAGTCCGATGAGCGAGCAGGATTAAAGGGCACCGAATCAATAGGCTCGCTGGTAAGTGAGTTCGAACGCGCGCCGGTGTATAAGCTCAACGTCGGCGAGGTCACCAAGGAACCAATCAAAACCGCCAACAACGTGTTTGTGGTTGCCGCGCTCAGGGAGCGGAAAGAGGCGGACATGGGTGAGCCCTTCCAGAAAGAACGCGCCTCGATCGAACAGCGCCTTCTTGACGAGCGACGCAACACCTTCTTCTCCACTTATCTGTCGATGACTCAAAAGCAGTTGCAGGCTGACGGCAAGATCAAGATCCACGACGACGCAATTGCCACCGCGATTGACACAGGATCGGGATTGACGCTACCGCCATCCGGGATCCCTCAAATGCCCGGTCGAACTGGAGGCGCTCCCCGTCGCACACCGACGGGTGGCCAGGGTGTCCCCAGAACGCTTCCCGGAACGCGTTAGAAATCATAGTCCGTAGTCCGTAGTCCGTGGTCCGTAGCTACGGACTACTGACCACTGACTACGGACTAATTAGCGACTCGACTTTCTTGAAATCGGAGGGGACGGTGAACGTATCCGGCGCGACACCTATTCGAATATCCCGTCTCTCGGTGATCACCCTTGTTCGACCTTGATCTGCCTCGCTCTCAACCCTGAGAAGCAGGCCGGAGAGATCACGCGCCTGAAACCGTTTGGTGGTCTCCGCGTGTCCGTCGGGAAAGAATGCTTTCTGTTGTTCGACGACGCACTGGTAGCCCTCGATCATCGCCGGTGAAAGTTGCTGGGTCTCGACGCGCGTTGGCAGCTGTTTCTCGGTGAAGTATTGGTCAATCGCTTGAATCGCGTTGTCCTCCACCTGCTGCTGTTCAATATTTTTGGAGGAAACATCGTGCTGGCCAGCGGGAGCGGATCGCGGTTCGGTTCGTCGCGCCGGTCCAATATCAACCTCGACAAAGGACCGCGCTTCGAGATCGAGCAGAAACGCCTTTCCAATATCCGGCCTCCAAATCAGCGCACGCTGCCGGCCATTTTCTGTCCACTCCTCACGACGTTGCTCACCTGCGCGTGCCTCGCGAGAGATCACTGTCTCGCGGCTTGTTCCGTCTTCAATCGTGCGAACTACGGTCGCCGAGTATTGCTCCGGCTCACCCGCAGTTTTCGTTCTGTCGTCACCGGGATCAGCGCGTTTGCTGCAGCCAAAAGTGAGGATCACCGATGCCGTCACGGCCATCAGTATTCCCCGCGCTCGTCCGAGTTGCGAGACACGCAACATATGAAGTGATTCTAGCAAGGTCGAGGGGAGCGGGCATCCCGCTCAACAAAGTGAGAAGCCGGGCCGCTTTTTCCCGGTTGCAAGGGAACGGCAGAGCGGCCCGGCTTGAGGCTAGTGGTAGGCTACAAACGGGGTGGGGTGGGGCGGCCTCGTTTTACAACTGGACAGACCGCCCCGGAGGCTAAGAACTAGTTAGAAACGGTCACAGCCACAACATCGCGTCCATCATCGAGCCGCCCCAGGTGATCCTTGCTCGCAGCGCGAACGCATCGCAGGCGCACTCGGTCGTCTTTTCGAACCTGCCAGAACTCCGGCTCGGCTGTCTTCATAAAGATCCCGAACGTGATTCGAAAGGATTCCCCTTCCGGCACGCTAACTGAGTACAGCTTCTTCGACCAGATGTCGGAGACCAGCAGCGTGCGAGCTTCTTTGTTCACCTGGAGCACGCGGCCTTCTATCGTTATCTTTCTCGACCGCTCGCTTTTTGGAGCACTCATCGCGACTGACGCGAGCGCGAGCATCAAGGTAAATGAAATAGCAATGCTTCGTTGTGTTATTCGTTTCATGATCAAATCTCCTATAAAATGTTCGGCAAACATCACGCCGTTCTCGTCGCCAAAGGGGGCGAGGTCACGGGCCCTCACCCCCGGATTGAGCGCAGCAAGGGGCCTAGCGCGCTGCAATCACTCTCGCCGGTTGGCTCCCGTCTTCAAGCTGAGTCAAATGGTCGGTGTTGGAGCTGAAACAGCGAATTTCCACGCGTTCGCCGATCCTGACATCTCCCAATCCCGGTTCGCCCATTCGCATGTATCTGCCAAAAGTAATCTTGAATCTCGCGTTCTCGGGAACTTCGATAAGGTAGAGCTTCTTGGAGAGATGATCGGTCACCAGCAGAGTGCGCTCTTTTTGGTCGACTTGAATCACCTTGCCGGCAACTTTGAAATACTTGTTCGAGCGTGCGGACGCGGGCGCAACTTGAGCAAGGGCGCTAAGCAGTGCGGCAGCCGCGATGATGGATCCCAATCTCGTCATGGTTTTCATTATCTTTCTCCTTTCTTCCGGCCCTCCCGCTAGTAAAATTGGGGGCGAGTCTTGAAGGCTTCAGGCTCGCCCCGAGCGGTTGACATCTTCGGAAGACGTGCGCAGTCTACATCCAGCGCGAACCGAGTCGTAGAGCGCATCCCGCAATTGTTTTCGACGTTGCCCGCACAATAGAACTGCGGGATCCCGCAGTTCGAATGGCAACTTTTTATCGTACAGCGTGTTATGGAGACACGACGTTGAACACTCAGGGCGAATTGATCGACGGATTGCTTCAGTTTGTAACACTTGCCGAAGGCGAGCGTAAGTTGCTTGCGGCCGACCTTCACGATCAGACCCTCTCCGATCTCCGCGAGTTAGCCAGACTGGCGCGGCGACTTTTTGAAAAACCCGAAGAGGCGATGACCCAGGAAGTCCGTAACGGGCTGGCGAAACTCATCTTCGGCCTGGAATCGGCGATGGACGAAGTGCGGCGGGCCATGGAGAACCTCAGCCCATCGGCGCTCGATACCCTTGGCTTGGTGCCGGCGATCGAGAGCTGCCTCATCCGGACGGCGGAATCGTGCGAGCGCCCGTTCTTAACCAG
>DASRIZ010000222.1:0-10129 GCA_035649735.1 Blastocatellia bacterium
GCCCGTCAAACGTGACGTAAACCGTGCCTTCCGAAAAACGCGACGGGACAACCCGGCTCACGTAAGTGTTCTTGGGAACCCCGGGGACTTTGTCTGTAATATTTTTCCAGGTTTTGCCGGCGTCGCGCGACACCTGCAAATTGCCGTCATCGGTCCCCGCGTACAACAGGCCTTCTTTCATTTGCGACTCGGCAAGGGTGACCACCTGCCCGAATGTCTGCACGCCGTCGTGACGCGAGAGCATGTTGCGATCGGGAAGCGCGCCCATAATTGGAAACTTTTCGCGATCCTGATCTTTGGAGAGATCCTCGCTTCGGGTCCAGGTGTCGCCGCGATCGGTTGACCGGAAGACGCGGTTCCCACCGAAATAGATCGTGCGATTATTGTGAGGCGAGATGACTATCGGCGAGTTCCAGTCGAAACGATAGGGTTTTTCGCCCGCGGGCGGCTCGGGTCTGATGTTTCGCCGCTCTCCGGTCTTAAGCTCCAATCTCGCGACATTGCCGTCCTGAGATTCGACGTAAATGATGCTCGGATCGCTTACATCGACAACGGAGTAAAACCCATCGCCTCCACCGGTGCGAAACCACTCGTCATTGGTTATGCCTTCGGTGTTGAGGGTGTCGCTGGGGCCGGCCCAGCTTCCGTTATCCTGGAGCCCGCCGTAAACCATATATGGCTTCTGATTGTCGAGCGATACTTCATAGAACTGACCAAGCGGGATCGTGTTAATAAAGTCCCACGAGCGCCCTCGATCGTATGATTGATGAATTCCACCGTCCGACCCCGCGATCATGTGATTTGAGTTGGCAGGATTGATCCACAGACCATGGTAATCGCCGTGGATTCTGGTGACGACGTTCTGAACCCATGTCTTGCCGCCGTCGTCGGAAGTGAACATGTTCGCGGCGAGTTGCCAGATTCGCTGATCGTTATTCGGGTCGATTCGAATCTGGCTGTAGTACATCGGCCGTGAATTCACATCGCTCATTTTTCTCCAGGTTGCTCCGCGATCGTCGGATCTGAACACGCCACCGGCCCTTGCGTTCTCGATGATTGCGTAAACGATGCTCGGGTCGGCGCGGTAAATGTCAAAGCCGATTCGTCCAGTTATCCCCTCAGGCAGATCCTTTGTGAGTTTGGTCCAGGACGCCCCGCCGTCGATGGTTTTATAGATAGCGCTGCCGGGGCCTCCGCCGTTGAAGCCCCACGGCGTGCGGCGCCTTTGATATGCAGCGGCGTAGAGCGTACCGGGGCTCTGATGATCCATTGCGATATCGGTCACCCCGGTGTCTTCGTTGACGAATAGCGACTGAGACCAGGTCTTGCCGCCGTCGATTGTTTTGTACACTCCGCGCTCGCGGTTGGGTCCCCACAGATGGCCGAGCGCGGCGACGTAGACGATGTTGGGATTGTGGGGATCGATGACCACGCGGCCGATATGTTTGGAGTCTTTCAGCCCCATGTTCTGCCAGGTCTTGCCGCCGTCGAGCGAACGATAGACGCCGTCGCCCCACGACGAACTCTGGCGATTGTTGGGCTCGCCGGTTCCCACCCAGACGATGTTTGGATCGGAGGGAGCTATGCAGATGTCGCCGATCGAGGTATTGCTCTGATCATCGAATATTGGATCAAAGGTCGTACCAGCGTTAGTAGTCTTCCACACACCGCCGGTTGCCGCTGCTATGTAGAACGTGGAAGCATTGCCTTCGACGACTGCGACATCGTCAATACGCCCGCCCATGATAGACGGCCCGATGGCGCGCCACTTGAGGTTCTTAAGCGCAGACTCCTCCGGCCGCAGTTTACCGTTCTGTCCGTAGCTTGTTCCCGTTGAGGCCAAAACAGCCACGGCTAAGAAAACCAGGAGGCGGAGGCAAATTGCCCTGCCCGAAGAAGTCAGGCGAGTGTTGATGATGGTCATAGGGTCCTCTCGGGTTCCACTGGTGAAAAGAAGGGATGAAAATGGATGTTACTGCGACGGGAAACTATCACCGCGATATTCACGAGTCAAGAGACCTTGTTACTTGCTAACCGGGTTAGGGATAATCAGCGTTCGACTCACATCATGAATAAAGACTTCTAGTGAAAGATGATCCGGAACAACTTATCGAGGGTTTCCTGAGTGAGTATCGCGCATCGGGCAACTACTCGCGCGATTACATAGCCAGGTTGGCGGAACTCGCGACGTCTGAAGACCCTACAACCACCGAATCGGCCACCAGAGCCTTTTTTGGGTCGCTCGTAGAACGGTTGGCCGACTCGTTTGAACCAGATGCTGTGTCTCTCTACAACCGTGCGTTTAGCCAGGTTATTGACGTCTGCAGACGCGATCCTCGCGCGACGCAACTTGATCGAGAACTTAGAGAATACGGGCTCCGAGGTGAAGAGGATTTAGTCGAGCGCGCAACTGGCCTGCGGCAGATTGCGCCGCTGTCAGACAAGATCGAACGCGACAAGGTCCGGCGAATCATAGTCCTTTCGCGCGTAACACTGGGCGCCGATGTAGCAATCGCGAGTGTGATAATCGAGCGCATGAAACTCGAATTTCCCGCAGCTGAGATCGTGCTCGTCGGCGGAAGCAAGACATCGGAGTTGTTCGGCGGGGATTCGCGACTATCTTTTAGACAACTTGTTTATCGCCGAGGCGGGACGACGGCTGAGAGATTGCTCACCTGGATTGATCTGCTGAGATGTGTTCGCGACTTGACTGACGGGCTGACGGCTGGCGAGTACCTGGTTGTCGATCCTGATAGCAGGCTGACACAGCTCGGATTGCTGCCTGTAGGTAATGGTCGCGAATCGGACCGCGTGGCACAGCAAACCGACTATATGTTCTTTCCGAGCCGCGAGTATGGCAGCGGCACTTCGCGGTCGCTAAGCGAATTGACCTCGCTGTGGCTTGACGAGTTGTTTTGCGAGAGCTTCCCTACTCTTCCACGAGTGAGTTTAAGAGAAACCGATATAAAGGCGGCGCGCGATCTGATCGATCGAATAGAACCCGGATCGCGCCCGGTTATCGCGATCAACTTCGGCGTTGGGGAGAACGAGCTCAAGCGTGTTGGCAACAAGTTTGAAGCTATGTTGGTTACGAGTTTGGTTATGGACGGCGCGTTAATAATCCTCGATAAGGGCGCGGGCGACGCCGAAGTCGCTCGCGCGAACGCCGTAATAGCAGAGGTCACTCGCATAGAAAAAGGTGGCCGGCGTGTGCGCGCGATTGATTTCGACGAAGAGAAACTGATCGAGGCTCCAAATACCCATCGGCTCGATGGTGAGATCCTGGTTTGGAACGGCAGAATCGGAGTGCTGAGCGGATTGATTGGCCAGAGCGATCTCTACATCGGGTACGACTCGGCCGGGCAGCATATTGCTTCGGCGCTTGGCGTGAAGTGCATTGATGTGTTTGCGGGGTATAGCTCGCCGCGCATGCTCGAGCGCTGGCGGCCGACTGGATCCGCAGAAACGCGCACAATCGCCGTCGATACCAATCGCGGCGCTGTCTACGAAAATGAACTTGTTGCCGAGGTACACGGCCACGCTAGCGAGATGCTGCGAACCTCTAGGAAGTAGGCTGAGAATTGAAGCATTAACACCTCACTTCAGTGAGGTGTTGAGCACCGCAGCGTTGCGAACGCAACTGTCCAACTCCGCATAGCCCGCCCGTCGCCCCACACCAACTGAAGTTGGGTGTTAATCAAATCTTCTTGCTCTCGCCTTCAGTTTCGATCGCCTCCTCCGTGCTTCACCCCACACAACCTGCAGTCGGTCGCCGGCTCGGTATTATCCACCGTGTGCTTCACAGGCTTGAGCGTCCGAATGTATGCATAGATTGCCTTTAAATCTTCATCAGTCATTTCGCGGTAGAAGTACCACGGCATTATGGGACTCAGCGTGCGCGCTTTTACCTTGCCGGTGCGCAGCGCTTGAATAAACAGGTCCTCATCGTAAAAGGAGATCCCTGACGCGTCGGGTGTTATGTTGGCCGCCATCACCGTCCCTTCCGGCGCTTTGAAGAGGAGGCCGCCTGCAAATTCAAAACCCTGCTTGACCTGACCTCTCACTTGAGGCGTGTGGCAGTCCGCACAGCTGGCCATGCGAGTCAAAAACTCGCCGCGTTTGACACTGTCGGACAGGTCGGGCGACAGGACCTCAGAGGTCACCGGCTGGGGCGCATTGCGCATCAGGTACTTCACCGGAAAGATGATCTCGCTTTGAGGCAACGGGTTCTTAACCGGCGTAAGAGTGCGCAGATAGACAATCACCGCCGCTAGGTCTTCGTCTGGCATTCCTCCGTAATTCCCGTAAGGCATCAGTGGAAACAACGCGCGCCCGTCGTGCCCAATGCCCTCTCGAATCGCGCGCGCCAGCATATCGTCGGTCCAGTTCCCGGCGCCGGTTTCCTTATCCGGTGTTAGATTCGAAGCGATAAGCCTGCCGGGAAGTTCCGCGGCTTCATCAAACACCGTCCCGGCTCCCAGCTTGGCGGCGATTGCGGGCATCCCTGGAGCGTTTGGATCTCGTTCCGAATGACAGGCCAGGCATCCGTAAACGGCGTTTACCATGTATCGACCGCGCTCCAATCGTGCAGGCGTGGCTTCAAAGGTCCTGTTTGTAAGAGGCCGGGTTTTGGGTCCGATGAACGGTCGCCACCCAATCGTAAATGTGATTCCAGCGAGTAGTAATGCGACGATAATCAATACGGTAGTTCCCACAACCTTCTTCCAACGACGCGCCATTTCTTCTCCTTTTCTGAGTATGAGAGTTTGAGCGGCCTCACGCGGGCTCTGAAACCGGGTTTCTATTACGTCGTCTTTGCGGCTGTCAAGTCGCCTGTCGCGAGGGTAATGTCTGCTAACCGCGGTGTCCTATCGGTTGCTAGCGTGGGTTGGCGATACCCCTGGCCGCGTAGCGGTTACCTATTGACTCTAAATCGATTTTCACGACGGAGGTAACCGCTACGCGGCCAAGGGGTCTCGCAACCCACGCTAGCTACCGATAGGACACCGCTACGCGGTTAGCACTAACGCAGTTTGTCGAACTTTATCAACTCGGGCTCGATCAACGCTGGACGCGCGTGCACTTCTCAACTATCCTATCGCCAGTGTGCCAGCCTAACCCCTCGCTGGAGGAGCCTTCCGTAAAATGGGAATCGCGGCCGTTTATCTAGGCCACAAATCCTGGACCGACTACATCGGCGATCGTGACTGTCTGGGCGCTTTTGGAAAAGCAATCGAACAGGCCGCGCGGTTTGAGGAGTCCGGTGAGGCGCTCGGCGCGATGCAGGTTACGTTGTCCCAGCGTGACTATCAAATAGCGATTGAGTCAGGATTGGGCGCGCTGGGAACAAGCGGGAGTGACGCCGCCGACGAGTCGCTGTGCAACATTGAGTTCGGGTACAAGCAACTTGCAGGTGGACTTGATCAGCTAAACGCGGACTTCAATTTTCTGCTTGGCGACGTCATCTGGAAGCTCGAGATGCACGAGGAGACTCTCAGCAATCTCCTCAACGAGCTCCGTCTGGCCGAGTTTGAACGAGAAGCACGTGCTTACCGAAGCCGGGCCGAGAAGGCCTATCTTAACGGTTGGTATCAGGAGGCGCTTGCCGACTTTCTCGAAGCCGAGAAACGCAATTACCCGGACTTCGGGGTCCTTCGTTCGATTGCCAACATTTGCCTGTACCATCTGATCGATCTCACCGAGTCTCTTGAATACTTTCGAAAAGCGGCCAAATACGCGCGACCCAGCGACGCTCGGCAATCCGCGGAGGCACATTATTTCGCCGGGATAGTCTGCGCAATTCAGCATCAATTCAGAGACGGGCTCGAGCATCTTGCCGAGGCCATCGCGCTCAACCCCGAGTTGTTTGAAGCTCAATACCAAAAAGCTTGTCTATCCGCGATGCTGAACGATCAGCCGGCTGCGGTTGAGAGTCTCAAGCTTGCAATCAAGGGCGATCCCAGATACTACGAACGAGCGAAAGCGGATCAATCGTTTGATTCCGTGCGCCCCGCGGTGCAAGACCTGCTCGACGGGTTGATGCGTCCCGTTCAGGCCAAGCTCGCCGAAGTCAGCCGCGATGCGAGCATGCTAAAACGATATGTAATCGCGACGCCCGAAAAGCGGGAAAAGCTTTCAGGCATGTTCGAGGATGTCGAGCACCGATTGTCGGCCGCGAACACCTACCGAGCGGGCGTTCAGCTAATGCAAACGCTTTCGCAGGTGCAACAGGACTTGCGTGGTATCTACGATCAGTTCTACCGGCATTACGATATCGGAACTCGCGACTATGTTAGATCGGTGGCTATTAGTCCGGACGGCCGGCTTGTTGCCTCGGGTTTTCTGTATGAAGGGATCAAAGTCTGGGAAGTTGACAGCGGGGTGCCGCTGCGGTCGTTGCGAGGCCACACCGCCAGCGTTAACTCGATTTCGTTCAGTCCGGATAGTCAGTGGCTGGCTTCCGGCAGCCGGGATCGCACCATCAAACTTTGGGATGTTTACGAAGGCCGGGAGATCAGAACTCTCGATGCTAAGGACTGTGGCGAAATGCGAGCGGTTACCTTCAGCCCGGATGGATTGTGGCTCGCCTCGGGGAGCACGGACTCAATCGTCAGACTCTGGAGGGTGATTACCGGGCACGAGGTCCAGCCAATGGAAGGTCATAAAGCGCCTGTGACCTCGATCGCCTTTAGCCCCGATGGCCGACTCATAGCGTCCGGGAGTCTTGACCGCACCCTTAAGCTCTGGGATGCGGATTCGGGCCGCGAAGTGAAGACCTTCGAAGGCCACACCGCGGGCGTGGCATCGCTAGCCTACAGTCCGGACGGCCGCCTGCTGGTGTCGGGCGGCGAAGACAAGATGGTGCGCATCTGGGATGTAGATACCGCTACCGAAATCCGAACGCTTGCCGGTCATATCAACGACGTGACTTCGGTGGCGTTCAGTCCCAACGGCCAGTTAGTGGCCGGGGGCAGCCTCGGTCAAACAATAAGGATATGGAACCTCTCAACCGGGAAACTGATCAAGACCCTTTGGTTTAGCGAGATTAGTTGGCACCCGGTCGCCTTTAGCCCGAAGGGACAATGGATGGCGCTGGCAAGCCGCGACGTCCAGCTCTGGCTGAAAGCGTTGTTGACCGAAGAAGAATACGCAGAGGTGAAGGCGGGCGAAGAACGCGCGAAGTTGATGCGCATGGAATCCGAGAGCATCGCGCACGAGCTTTCCGAGCTTAAGCGATTTGAACGTGATGAAGCCGCTCAGGAAATCGTCAGAGCACAACGCCGGGCCGCCGGCGAGTGCGAAGTGTGCGGACAGAGGCTGCCATTTCTACGAAGAACAATCCGCCGGCCTCGATGCAAAACGCACAGATTAAAGTTTCAGCTCTGGTCCGGAGATTACGAATCGCCGGGCGGCTACCTTAGCTAACGGCTCACCCGTTCTCGTGTAACGAAAAACCCGCTAATCCAACTCACCGTCCGACGCCTTCGGAACCTTTCGCGACGGCTGGTGTCTAAGGTGAATGCACCGCTGACGCGCCGGTGACCGCGCGAGCGAAACCCAATCCGAAAGGAACCATCATGAAGCGGAGTACTATAATCGCCGTCTTGAGTCTGTTCTTTGTTCAAGCCGCAGAGCTCTACGCGCAACGAGTAGATACGTCAGCAAAGCAGTCTGTAGTGGGCGTTTGGCAAGCAAAAATAGATGATCTTCCATCGGTCGATCTCGACTTGCGAGAAGATGGAAAGAGTCTTGCCGGAACAGTTGTGTTCTACAGGGTGGCGGATGATGGCGACGGACCCAAAGTCACAGGGAAGGCAGAACTTGCACTCATCGACCCGAGGTTCGATGGCACGACTTTAGTCTTCAGCTACAGGCGAAAAGATGGGGTCGTGCAAAAGGCCCGGATGAAACTGGTCAGCAACGACGAGGCGGTGCTGAAGCCGGTGGACGATCCCTCTGGCGGAGACGAAATGAGCGTAACAATGGTCCGAAAAAAACTATGACTATTTATTGAGCGGTTGTGCGCCCATCGTCACCTTCATAAGGAAACCGATGAATGGCGCTGACGCACTCGCTCAACGCCTGCAACAATGTTTCGCCCCACCCGAACGGCCTGAACGGCGCGCTCTTCTGATTGGTCTGCTTGTCCGCTTCCGCGAAGAACCGCATATGATGTTCGTTTCGATCTACAAATTCTTTTACGGTTATGATGAATTCGATATCCCCGTCCGGCTGCCGTTTCTTTATCGAGAACAAGTGAAGCTTGGCGAGTTCATCAGAAGGTTGAGTCTGTGCGAAGGTCCATTCCGACATTCCTTTACTTTCCTTTCCCTTGTTGAGTTGCTCCGGCCGTGAGTTGTTGCGTTTGCTCATTGGTAGAGTTGCTGCGCCGCGCGCGTCAAGGTCTGCGCTCACCGGAGGCCGGGGTGAATAGCAGATCGTGAAAATCGAAGCTGAAATCAGTCAACGGAGACACCGCAACCATCTTCATCTGTTCGATGCTTCCATCGGGCTTTAATGCGAAGGTCACAAAAGCGTCCGCGTCCAGGCTTCGATCGCGCCAGCGCGCAACAAACGTGTTGTGCTGCCAGTGCTCGAGATCCCCAACAAGCAGCGGCGTATGGCTAAAACGGATTACAAGCTTTTCGCCTTCGATGCCCAGGGTAATGTCGCCGTACCACGCGTCGGTGTAGCGGCCTGCATACTTCGCAAGCGGGAGCGAAGGCTTCGAGTCGGCGGCCCTGGCGGATGCTTGCCGTTTCTCAACTTCGGCGGCGCGCGCCAGACCCATCTCCTCAGACTTCTTAAAGGCCGCGACCCAATCCGTGGATGGCGCGTTCATGTAGTGATCGAGTATTCCATACGTCAGTGATTGAAATGCACCGCCGGATTGCTGGTTTGTCAGCACAACAACTCCCAGATTCAAATCGGGGACAAGCGTCACTCGCGAAACGAAACCCAGAAGACCTCCGGTGTGCGACACCGTCTTGTACCCTCGATACTCCGTGAGCCCCCAACCAAGTCCATAAGCCGAGAAGTTGGCTTTTAGCGCAGCAAGATGCGGCGGTGGATCTCCGAGCGGCGTGATCGTTTGAGCCGACCACATCTCACGCGACTGGCGCTCGGTAAACAGGCGTCGCCCGTCCGCGAGCTGACCACGTTTTAACTGAACTATCATCCATTTCGCCATCTCGCCGACACTCGAGTTGATCGACCCGGCCGGTCCGACGTTTTCAAGAGGCTGCGGGCCTATAGCTTTAAGCTGTGCCTCAACTTTGGCGTGCGGCGTAGCTGCGTTGCGGCTCGCGGTGAGAGCGGCCACGGTTGTGTTGCTCGTCGTCATGCCCAGCGGGTTAAAAATCTTTTCTTTGATGTAATCGTCCCAGCTCTTACCGCTGACCGCAGCGACGATCTGGCCGGCGACCATATAAAGTACATTGTCGTAGGCATACCGGCTGCGGAAGCTGGTTGCGGGTCTCACATAACGAAATCGCTGGATGATCTCTTCCCGCGAATAATCCGTTGGCGGCCACCAGAGCAAATCCCCGGCGCCCAGCCCGAGCCCGCTACGATGTGTAAGCAAGTCCCGAATAGTCATCTCCCGAGTGACGTACGGATCATGCAATTGGAAGCTCGGCAGGTGCTTGGAAACGGAATCATCCCAGGTAATTTTTCCGTCATCGACGAGCATCGCGAGCGCCGCCGCGGTAAACGCTTTTGTGTTGGACGCGATCCCAAACAACGTGTTCTCGTCCACCGGTGATGGATCGCCGAGTTTCCGAACACCGTAGCCTTTCGCCAAAACGACCTTGCCATCCTTGACGATTGCGACTGCGAGTCCTGGGACCTCGAACTCTTTCAGGACTCGAGCGGCTTGAAGATCCAGGTCCTGGGGCGCGCCGGATGAGGCGGTCTGCGCCGGCGTGAATGACGTGGTCAGCACTGCGAGTAGGGCTACGGCGATAAAACGGCTCTTAGCTTTCATTGGAACCTCCAAAGATTCGCTGTAACGAATAAGGAAACCACGGATCAAGCTAATGATCAAACTGCAAGGCCGTTACTTTGACAGGATTGTTGGCGCCAAGCTATATTTCGGTTTCAGAATGAACTCTCGTGTGTTAGTTCTGAA
>DASRIZ010000223.1:0-6922 GCA_035649735.1 Blastocatellia bacterium
AGGCGGCGAAGAGGCGGAAACGCTTACGCGCTTTTATAAATCTATTGCCGAATATTTGGGTGAAGCCGCCTACGAAGTCCGCGGCTTTCACGGCGGTGTACATCCCTCGGCGATCCTCGAACCGCATCAGTGCCCCAACGCTCCCTATCGTCATTTCATCGAGCATCATCACTGGAGCAGTTTTCATTTTCATATGGGCAATAGCCGACGCTCCAAGGAATTTCCCTATCTGATGCATATCTCTGCGGAGTTACGCGGCGGGGAACTAAAAATCGGCGATGAATACGTCTATAAGAATGGCCGCATCACTACCGCGGATCATCCGAAAGTACGCGCCATTGCGGAAAAGTACAAAGATCGTCCCGGTCTTGAACCGGAGCGTTGGTTGCAGACGCCGCGTTAAGAATTCGCCATCGCTAGACAGCTGAGCGCTGCGCTTGCGGCGATGTCAAAACGCGTGCCCAAACCTTGCAAATTCCTCCGCCATCGGAGACTTGAGATGAGGCGGATATGTTTGGGATTGGGACAGAGTGCGCATTCTCTATTTTTGCACGGCAATTGGGATGCCGCGACAACGGCTTCCGTAGGTCATGATTACGATAGCGAATAGCAAAGAATAAACCCTTGGGAGGGTCGTCACGTGGTTCAGCAATACCGCTATTTTTCTGCCGATAGCCATTTCGAGTGCCCGCCGGATATGTGGACGCACCGAGTTCCCGCGGCCTACCGCGAACGCGCTCCACGCCGGGTCAAATTGCCTAATGGCAATGACATCATCGTGGAAGAGGGACGGCCAATTACATTCAGGGGAACCAATCAGTTCGCCGGGAAACCTTTGGAAACATTTTCCCCGGTGGGACTGGATTTCGACCACGCTGTCGGCGCGGGGCCGCCGCAACAACGGTTGAAGGAGCAGGATCAGGACGGCATTGATGCGGAGCTGCTCTTCGCGAGCGAAGCGCGCAATCCGGCGATCCCGGATAAAGCCGCATTTCTCGCGATCGTGCAAGGATTCAACGATTATTTCATCGAGGAATACTGCGGCGTGGCTCCACATCGGCTCGTGGGCGTCGCCGTCCTGCCCGATATCGGCGTCGACGAAGACATCACTGAAATGAGACGCTGCAAGGAGAAAGGATTTAAAACCGTTCGGTTACACACGTTTCCAAGCGGTAAGAGTTTTCCGACTCCGGAAGACGACAGGTTTTGGGCCGCAGCCCTCGATCTCGACATGCCGCTGACCATTCATACCTCCTTCCCCAGGCAATACCGCGGGCGTGATCATTTTCTAATGAAATATCCCACGGAGCCCGAGGGCCAAGAGCGACCTGTGGATTTTCTCGAGCGCATCGCCCGTCACGGAATATTTCACTGCGGCGCTATCGAAGCCGTACAATTGATTTTGAGCGGAGTCTTCGATCGTTTCCCGAAGCTACAAATCTACTGGGCGGAAAATAATATTGGCTGGATTCCGTACTTCTATCAGCAAATGGATCAAGCGTATAAAGTCAACTGTTCCTGGGCGGAGAGACTATTGGGGCTCAAACGGCTTTCGCGCTTGCCCAGCGAGTATCTCAAAGAGCATGCACACTGGGGATTTTGGGATGACCCGTTTGGCGTCGACGTACGTCATCGCATTGGTGTTGACAGAATCATGTGGTCCACGGACTTTCCGCATATCGTCACTCGTTGGCCCGAATCAAAAAACCTGGTGCAGGAGCAATTTGTCGAGGTGCCTGAACAAGAGCAGCACGCAATGCTGGCCGGCAACGCCGTGAAGTTCTTCCATCTAAACGGGAAGTAGGCCGGCGTTGGTGACCACCTCAAGAGGCAGGTGCGCCTTTTGGCTAGCCTGATCAATAGTGAACGATTTCCTTGTGGAGGCGCCGGCAATTCATGCAGGTGTTCATGCGGGAAGACTTGATTGACTATAAATCTCTCTGAAACTCCAGCCACTCGCCGACACGCAGATGCCGGCACGGCCAAAGTCGCCCTGCGCCTCCAGGGCCTGCGCAAGACGTATCCCGGCGCAGATCAGCCGGCCGTGCAGGACCTCTCTCTGGACGTGTACGACGGTGAAATTGTGACGTTGTTGGGTCCGAGTGGGTGTGGCAAGACCACCACCCTGCGTATGGCGGCTGGTCTCGAGGTCCCTGACGAAGGAAATATTTTTTTTGGCGAAAACCCGGTTGTCCTGAGTTCGCGGCGATTGTGCCTCCCTCCCGATAAGCGCAACGTGGGTATGGTGTTCCAGTCCTATGCTATATGGCCGCACATGACGGTGGCCGAAAACGTTGCCTTTCCGCTAAAAGCGCGCAGGTTTCCGCGCCGGCAGATCGGCGATCGTGTGCGTCAGGCGTTAGAGCTGGTCGGCATGGCCGGATACGAGGATCGGCCGGGACCGCTGTTGAGCGGTGGGCAGCAACAACGGGTCGCGTTTGCGAGAGCGCTGGTGACCGAGCCTCGAGTTTTACTGCTGGACGAGCCGTTCAGCAACCTGGACGCCAAGCTGCGAGAACAGATGCGCATCCAGGTGAAGCTCCTGCAAAAACGGCTGAACATCGCATTACTGTTCGTCACGCACGATCAGATCGAGGCGCTCAGCCTATCAAATCGTATTGCGCTGATGAACTTTGGCGTCGTGCAGCAACAAGGCGACCCACGGCTACTCTATGAGCAGCCGGTCAACGAATTTGTGCGTGATTTCGTCGGCAAGACTTTGCTATTCAGAGGAACCGTGAGCGCCAGCAACGCATCTGGGCAAATGGCCATTGCGCTCGACGGCGCCCCAGACTGTACGGTTTTTGGGCACAGCTATAACGCGGGCGGTGGCAGATGCGGCGAGTCCGTCTTTATAGCAGTTCGGCCTGAGGACGTTGATATCCTTCCGGCTCTTGAGTCCAAGGAGCCATCCGGGATGATCGGCGGCACGGTGCAGGCGGCTTTGTTCGTCGGTGAGAGAATTGAGTACCAAGTTGAGGTTGACGGTCAAGGACTAATCCTGATTTACGGAGAGCGCCATCATCCTTTGGAAGAAGGCGGCAAAGTCTGGCTGAAGCTGCGGCCGGAGGGTCATACCGCGTGGGCATCAGATTGGTCGCCTAGGGCCATAGACGAGTAGCACCGGCAAACGAATTTTGCGCAGCAAAAAATTAAAGGAGACATGCGCGATGATCCATGACTCAACGATTGGCAAACTCGTTGCGCCGGTTCAATGGGCGGCTCTCGGAGTGTTAGTTCTGTTTCTGCCCCTGGCTTACGGAGCTTCGGGGTCATCTCAATTCGATAAGGAATGGGCCAAGCTCGTCATCGCCGCCCAGCAGGAAGGCCGCGTTCTCATTGCCGCTGGTGGAGCACCGTCGCGTGAATACCGTTCCGTTGCGGAATTGTTTCGAAAGAAATTCGATATATCGGTGTCATTGTCAACGGGAAGCGGCGCGGCGAGTGTGGACCGAGTGCTTGCAGAGCGCAACGCCGGAAAATATACAGTCGATCTCGGGCTCACTAGCGTCGCTGGAACCCGAACCCGACTGATTCCGGCCAAGGCGCTGGACCCCGTTCCTCCACTGCTCATTCACCCCGAAGTTCTTGATAAGTCTTCCTGGTTCGGTGGACGCCACTGGTACGCCGATCCAGAGGAAGAGAAATTTTCGTTTCTATACGCCGCGGAGCCGACCGAGACTTTTGACTTTTGGTACAACACCAGCGCGATCAGTAAGAATGAACTCGAGACGATCAAGAGCCCCGCGGATCTATTGGATCCGAAATGGATAGGAAAGATTACCAGCCGCACCTGGGGCGATCGAGGAAGGATCGGCGAGATGCAAAATCTCTATTTCCAGCCTGATGTGGGAATCGCGTGGATACGCGCCTTCTTTAACCAAGCGGACGCGAAATTCTCGGATGATGTAAGAATTCGCGAGTCTTGGGTAGTCGGCGGCAGTGTGCCGATTGCTTTCAGCGATGGCGACCTTGACCGTGAGCTGGCCAAATTAGAGAAAGCCGGGATGCCTATTGCGAAGCGCTCAATTCCGTTCAAGCTCCCTTTCCTCACTGCTGGCGGCTCGGGCTGCTGTATTCAGGTCTATAATCGTGCTCCACACGCGAATGCAGCAAAGCTTTTTTTGAACTGGTTTCTTTCGAGAGAGGGGCAAACTGCGATGCATCAGATAACACCCGGAATATCGAGGCAGTCCTTGCGCGAGGACATTCCGCCCGGTAACGTGTCGCCGCCTTATCGCAGAGTTCCCGGAAAGCAATACATATTTCGGGACGCGGATCCCAAATACGTAGCGCAGGATAAGGAGCAAAGAGATGCCATTATAGAGGCGTGGAAAAGTCGGTCCGCCAAACGTTGAGTCCCACAAGCCGCTGTAAGTCGTTGGTTTAGAGGCTCATCGATGGCCAAAACAGGTTACTACTCGGAGATCCCCACTAGAAGCATCTCGCTTGCGCAGCCGCATAAGGGCCATTTCATCATGGCGGCGGTTTTGTTATCGCTGGGCTTCTTCCTGGTCTGGCCGGTCTTTCTAGTGCTCATCAACAGTTTTAACGCCGCTACCGATTGGTTTGCTGAACCGCGTCGTTGGGGGCTCGACCACTGGCGTGCTGCGTATCAGCGGCCCGGCGATCTCGTTTCTCCTTTGCTAAACTCGCTGCGGATCTGGGGGTTGACGACAATTATCAGCTTGCCTATCGGCATAGCAGTGGCATGGACGCTGGCGCGAACTCGAATACCCTTCAGCCATTCCTTGGAGTTCTTGTTCTGGATCGCTTACATGGTTCCGTCTCTTCCAACCACCATTGCGTGGATTGGTTTGTTGGACCCCCAGCTGGGTGTGCTCAACAAGGCGCTTACGGCTCTCCCCTTTATTGAGCAAAGCCCGTTTAACATCTTTAGCGTCGGCGGCATTGTCTGGGCAAATGTGATGGGTCATGGTATCAGCGTCAAGGTTATGCTTTTGACCCCCGCATTTCGCAACATGGACGCCGCTCTGGAAGAAGCCGCGCGCGTTAGCGGCGCCAGCAACATCAGGACAGCTCTAAGAGTCACCCTGCCTCTCATGATTTCGCCGATCATGCTTGTCTTTGCCCTGCAACTGCTGCGCGTCTTTCAATCGTTTGAGGTCGAGTATCTGTTGGGTACGCCGATCGACTTCTATGTATATTCTACAAAGATTTTTGCACTGATCCGGACTGATGTTCCACAATACGGCGAGGCTACCGCGCTCGCGAGCATCACCCTGCTCGTTATTGCAATGATTATTCCGCTGCAGCGCTGGATCCTTGGGCGGCGCCGCTACACTACGATCAGTGGCACTTTCAAGCCGGGCCTGATCGATCTCGGTCGCTGGAACTATGTTCTCTTGGGTGCCATCGCTCTCCTTTTAGTCCTATTGACGATCGCTCCACTGATCATGCTTGTGCTGGGTAGCTTTATGGCGAGAATCGGTTATTTCGTGCTGGGCTTCACGCTTGACCATTGGAAACTGATTCTGAACGATCCGTTGTTCCTCGATGCGGCGCGCACGACCCTGCTACTCGGGTTGTTCGCTTCCATCGGAGGCCCGCTCCTCTTCTCTCTAATTGCATACATCCTGGTGCGAACGCGGCTGCCGTGGCGCTCAGCCCTGGATCTGATGGTGTGGGGAGCCGCAGCCATACCCGGAATTCTTTCGGGACTAGGGCTGTTGTGGCTGTTCCTTGACACTCCAGGTTTAGCCTCGCTTTACGGCACCATTTGGGCGTTGTTCCTGGTCGTGCTGCTACAAGGGAAGACCACGGGGGTGAACATCATGAAAGGCGTGTTTGTCCAGATTGGACCGGACATGGAGGAGGCCGCTCGAGTGGCCGGTGCCGGATGGATCAAGACATATTTTCGCATCTGGTTGCCGTTGCTTATGCCCACACTTGCGCTTTTGGCCGTGTTGAACTTCACCAGCGCAGCTGGAGCAACCGCACAAATTATCTTGCTCGCTTCCCGAGAAACCATGACGCTCTCCCTTCTGGCGCTTGAACTTTCCTCGCCGGGTATCAACAACCGCGAAGCCGCCAGTGTTATCAGCATTTTTATTATCGGCATCACGATTGTCGGCGCGCTCGGTGTTCGTGCGCTTGGGTTGCGTCTCGGCGTGCGACACGATGTTACAGGTACACTGGGTGCTGCTAGAGCCGCAAAGCCGGGGAACCCTGAGGTAATTGGCTGAAAAGGCTCTTAGCCTCTGAGCATCTTTGCAATATGGTTTGGCTTGCAGTACTTATCACGACGAGTTAGGAGGTGTGCGATGCAGTGGCTCATTTTGATTTTAGTTTTTCAAATTTTTCGATATTCTTTTGAATTTCGATCATAAGTTTTAAATCCATCGAGGGGATCGGCAGCTTGGATTGTCGCAGCCGCTTTAAAAATCGATCAGCAATAGGCTATTCCGAATAGACGGTCCTGACGGGCGGACCAATTTAGATATTCATTTCTGCCGCGTCCACTAAACTTTCATAATCGGTTCCGTAAATTCTGCCATTGATAAATCTTTGCAGTCTTCGTTTTGAAGGCTCGGCTATCTTTGTGATAGACCTGCCGATCTTTAAAAAAAGGTTGATATGGAATGTGCCCGATTTGGGAGAGCGGGATTGTTTGGATGGATAAATCTATGGCTCAACGCGAAGTGGTGAGAAAAGCCGCAATTCCTCACTCTTGCTCTGCAACTTAGCTGAACTTAAATTTGCGCAGGATTATTTTTTACCGCTTTTCTTCGAAGCCCAATAAGCTTTCAACTTAGCCGACAACTTCGCTCTGGCTGCGGGGCTCATTGTCTTTTTCTTCGCCTTGGCCGCGCGTTGGGCTGAAAGGGCAGATTTCTCTCTTCGTAGCTTCACCCATCTTGCTTTTTGAGTAGCTGCAATTTTCTTTTTCACGGCCGCGCTC
>DASRIZ010000224.1:0-19863 GCA_035649735.1 Blastocatellia bacterium
CCTTTGGAGTTGATTTTACATAACGGATGTGTAATTAATCAGCCCGCAGTTTGAGACGAATCTCTCTTTTGTGCGCTTTGTTAAATCTCCCAGGGACAAAGCTCCGTTCAAATCACCCGCGCGAATCTCTTGAAAGGAGACCGTACGTTTCATGGCAACTACCCCAACCCTCATACCCGTAACCCGAGAAACTCTTGAGAGCCACGGCGATCCGCCGGCTCCAACCAGCTCGCTCTACATGCACCGTTCGAAGTACACAAGGACCGACGCCGTAGAGCAACACGTGATAGCCGGAGTTCATCTGGTTTTCAAAGCCGGTGACTCAAACAATCTTTACGACGCATTCAACGTCGCACGCACCCAGACACTCGACCCTACCGCGCTGCCGGCCGCTCGAGCCCTGTTGATCGTCTGTGACACGCTGGAGATCAGCGGAGAATTGTCGTTACCTGAGTACGAGGTCGCGATCTACGCCCGGCGGCTAATCTTCAAGGACCAGGGCAGCATAAACACGTCACCGCTGAATTGGACCCTGGACAAAGCTGCGGACTACGATCCCAACGCAAGGAAGGGAGGCGCCAACGGAGCCGAAGGCCGTCACGCCGGCAAACAATCGATATTCATAAACGAGCTTCAGGAGACCGACCATGCGTCGATAAAGCGGTTCATCTGCCGCGGCGGCCGCGGACAGCACGCCGGCCTCGGCAAGAATGGAGCGCCCGGCTCGTACTACTCCTCGATCTCCAACAAGTTCGAACTCACGGACTCGGGACATTACAACGTTTACAACGCAAGCTTCGCCAATCCTTGCGTGTACGCCTACGTCAAATGGTATTGGGCCGGAATCGTTATTCATCAGGAGCCGCGGGGAACGGAGAAGTGGCCGACAAATGGCGAAGACGCGCTTGCGCCCGGACGTCCAGGGTCCGGAGGAAACGGCGGAGCCTGGATTTCGAACAAGCAAGATCTCGTGGCACGTCTCGACAACGCGGCCGCAAACGCCGGGACAAAAGCGCCGAACGTGCGAGGGGGAGCCGCCGGCTCGCCTGCGACCTCGACGCAATATGACCTCACTATCAGATTTACCCTGATCGGCTCAGATCCTAGCGGTGACAACAACCTCAGAGAAACCAGAACGACCAAAGCCGGGATCAACTATGACGCAGAGGACTCGAAAAAAGGGAATGGAAAGACGGAGGCGCCGAAAACGATCAATGTAGCTAACGCCTGGGTGCATCCTCTGCAGCTCGAATCGGTGTTGCGATACGCGCGAGACGCCTTTCTTGCGGGCGCGCGAGACGAGGTGACTAATCTGCTCATTCCTTACGAGTCTGCTCTGAGCGCGCCGCTTCCGGAAAACAAAGAGGCGGGTTTGCCGTGGGTAATGGACAACGACGGAGCCCAATGGAATGCGGCGCAGGCGGAAGTTGCAAGCATGTTGCACCGACTACGAACCCAGCTCGACTATTTCGGTAATCCCGCTGGTTACATGCCTTTCCTGTCACTCCAGGCATCGATGAGGCTCTATGATCTGGAGACAAAAGACGCAATCAAAACGCTGCTGTTGGCAAAGTGGGTGCAAGAGGAGGCGGACAAGAATCAAAGTGCCGCGAACGCGTTTGGCAGCGCAATCGAGCAAACGAACAAGGACACGGACAAAATAGCCGAACAACTTGTACAGTCGGAAGCAAAGATGGCCGACATTGAAACCCAAATGACTACGCTGGAGGGACGACTCACCACTTTGTCCACCAATCTGAATACGCTGAGGAATGAACTTTTTGCCGAAGCTGCGAACAATTTGGAAATAAAAGGGCGGATCAAGTTCGCGGTCAAAATGGCCGCGGCTATCACTCAGGTTATCCCCGTTGGGCAGCCTGTCCTCGGAACAATCGGTAAGCTAGCCAACATTGCCGCCGACATCCAGGAAGAGGGGACGCCGGATACCGTGAGCAAGATCGGCGATACGATCAAAAAGGCCCGCGACGCAGCCAATAAAGCTAAACAAGCAAAAGAGAAAGCCAAGAAAAAATCGAAAAAACCGGAAAACTCAAAAGAAGCCAAAGAAGAAGCCAGCGGCTGGGCAAAGGTCGGCAACGGCCTCGGTCCAGCGCTCTCGATGGCCGGCGGTGCGATCGGCGCCCTCCAAATCTCCGAAGACGAGATCGAGGTCGAGTTGGCGAAGATGACCGCGGCGAGTCCAAAATGGAAGGATATCGTCAATCAGATTCGCACCCTCAATCGAGACAAGGCGAGCCTGTTCAAAGAACTCAGCAAGGTGCTCCAGGCGATCGGCGACGGCTATGCCAGACTTGCCAGCAATGCCGATTCGTTGATAACTCTGTACGAAGAACGTAACCAAACCCTCGGTAAGCTCAGCGCCGAGGCAAATCAGGTGATTGCCAAACTCGGGCAGTCTGCTCGCCTTTCTCTCCAACAGGCGTTGTATCTGTTGGTGAAGTCTTATGAGACAACAGTCTTTACGACAATAGATGTAGACTGGGGTTTGGACAAAGTTTTCGACAAGATCTCCGAACTGCTAAAACCACAGAAAGGCTTCGACGCCGCATCGATCAATGCATTCGCCGATACGATCGCACCGTTATTTGAGGCGAACAAGAAGACACTCAAGCTGAGCCTGCTAAAGGACTACGGATTTGCCGCGATGAACAGGTCAGCACTCGAGTTTGGGTTCACGGTGGAAGAAACGCCCGAGCCGTTGGACGAATTACGGCGGGGACAGGTTCTTACCGTCAACCCTCTTACTTACGGACTTGTGCTTCCAGTGCGTGAGCGAGCGAAGGCGACGGGCTTCGAGTGCAAGAAGTTGGTGTTTAACGAGAAGAGCGGGCCGCCACTCCCGAAGACGGGCAACGCCATCGTCTCGCTACGCGTTTCAAACGACGGTACGGTTCGGCGCGACGAACATCTCTACGCCGTCCGCAGCGATGCTCCCCGCATCTGGACATGGACATTCCATTTCAGCGATCGCAAGCTGCAGCCAACCATTCCATCCCTCTCTTCGCTTGACCTGTTAAACATGCTCCTGGACACGTCGGATGACGAAGTGAAAGAGAAGCTCGCCGCGCCTCCGGCTTGGTCCGATCTCCTTATAGATCTCGAGTTCAGTCCTTCGCTGCCGGTCGAGCGCCGGCCGGCGCTTGAAAGTCTGCTATTTGTCTGCAACGTGGATTCGATTCGCGCCTCTACCGTGCAGCGAGTGCTGGATGTGCGCGCCGCGGCGACTGACGAGTGCTTCGTAATCACGCCAGTCGATCTCGCCGGACGAGGCAATGGATACGGCGACACCTACCGAATCTACAACAAGGCTACAAAGCTAAACGTGAAAGCGCCCGAGGTGCTCGGAGAGAGGCCGTTCTCTCACTGGCATATCCAGTCGGGAGATGCGTCGAGGAAGGAAGAAAAGTCGGCCATCGACATTGTCCTCGATACCGACACGCTTGCCTATTGCCGATACAAGCCCAAGATCGCTGTGACTTCAGTGATCCGGGATCGATTCGCGGGGAAGAACGTCGCGCTCATCGAACAAGAAATCGGAAACCGCGAGCAAGCAACGCGTGTCGCTGCGATGTGCGCGGAAGCCGCAAGCAACACATCAGATGAGGGATCATCGGACGCCGGGCCGCTTCCGATTCGAGCAGGTGCGGGACCGAGCGAGCCGGTAATCGGTGTTGTGGAGGAAGGAGAGCAACCCACGGTGCTTGAGGCCGAGGCTGATTGGGCTAAGGTGGCTTACAAGGGTGTTGTTGGATATATCGCACGCTAGGGCGCCGTCTTGGATGAGTGCCAACAAAGGGGCGCTTTTCCGGCTTCGGATAGCGCCCCTTTCGAATAACAGATCTCCGGATTCACAACCAGTGGAAGTACGGAACAACCACGTTCACCACCGCGTTCTAATAGCTGTCCACGTCATTCCAACTTGATGGCTCGCGTTGGAAAGAATGCCGTGCCGATTCTGTTTCATTAAATCGGATCATCTGGCCGCGCGTGTCCGACAAACTTCAGTCGTTTTTGAGGTCCGAGTAGTCCGACAACGACAAACTGAGTTTGTCGGACGCGGGAGATCAATTACCATGAAGCTGGCAACAAGGCTCACCCTTACGATTCTTTTGACACTGAGCGTAAGTCTTCTGACCAAAGCCGAATCACCGGCGCCCGCGTTGTTCGGACGGCTCACAGTCAATCAAACCAACATCGTATTCTCCTATGCCGGAGATCTCTGGTCGGTTGAACGGGGCGGTGGTGATGCAAAGCGGCTCACTTCGCATCCCGCCGAAGAGAGCTATCCGGTATTCTCGCTCGACGGATCACAGCTCGCTTTTTCCCGACAGATTGGCGGTAACTGGGATGTTTACGTCATGCCGGCTACAGGCGGCGAGGCCCGCCAGATTACCTTTCATCCGCGCAATGATTATGCGAACGGTTGGACGGCAGACGGAACCGGGATTCTGTTTACATCAACCCGCACTGGTGGACCACGGCTGTACACGATTGCGGTCGGCGGCGTTTTTCCGGTCGAGCTTCCGCTACAGCCCGAGGCAAGCAGCGGCTCGTTCTCGCCGGACGGCAAGCGCATTGTCTACTCCCCAACATCGGCCATCGGCGATTGGCGGTTCTATCGTGGAGGAAGCAAGGGCCAGGTCTGGCTCGCCAATCCAATAAACGGCGAGATCGAAAAACTCACCCAGGGAAACTACAACGATGATTTCCCGGTTTGGGTAGGGAGCAAGGTCTACTTTCTTTCAGATCAAAGCGGGATCTACAACCTTGTGTCTGTCGATGTTTCCTCCAAACAAACAAAAACGCTGACCAGCTACGAACAGTACGGCATTCGATGGATCGGGGCGGGCGCCGGGGCGGTCGTCTTCGTGCGTGACGGTCGCATCCATCTTCACGACACGTCCAATGGTCAAACGCGAGTCGTCGACGTACGAGTAAATCCGGATACTGCTGAATTGAAGCCACGCACCGTTAGTGCGGCGCGAACGATCGAGTGGGCTATTCCCAGCTCGGGTGGGGATCGGGTCGTATTCGGAGCGCGCGGCGAGGTTTTCGTCCTCGATCCGGCGACCGGCGATGCGCGCAACATCACCAGCTCTTCGGCGGTGGCCGAACGGTTCCCTGCCCTTTCTCCGGATGGTAAATGGATCGCATACTTCTCCGATGAAGCGGGCGAATATCAACTGCACGCTCGTCCCGCCGCCGGCGACGGACCGGTAAAAAAAATCCCTATCGAGCCTAAGCCGAGTTTCTATCGTGAGCTCACCTGGTCCCCCGATTCCAGGAAAATCGCTTTCACCGACCGGCGGCTTACGCTGCGCGTTGCGGATATTCAAACCGGCTCGGTATCTCTCGTCGACACATCTACGTACTCGTTTCAGCAGGAGTGGTATCCGGCGTGGTCGCCCGATAGCCGATGGATCACGTACTCGAAGCATCTTCGCAATCGCGTGCGTACAGTCTTTGTTTACGATGTCACAGCCAAAAGCGTCCATCAGATCACCGATGGCCGAACGCACACTGAGTTGCCGTGCTTCGATGCCAACGGCAAATACCTGTACTTCGCATCGAGCCCAAACGCTGGGACCAGCGAATTCGGTTGGGGCGTTCTCAACGGTGTTTTGGCTCGCCCGCTGGTCATTCGCAGATTGCACGCGGTCGTCCTGCAGAACGACGCCGCTTCGCCGATTCTTCCGAACAACCAATCAAACCCGGACGCCAGGGCGAGCGAACCGGTTTCTGCGGTGCGGATCGATCTTGAAAATATCGGTCGACGAGTGGTCGATCTGCCCGCGCCGGCGCGTGATTATGCGTCGCTGGCACCGGGCAAGCCTGGATTGCTAATCGCGCTCATAAACGAATGGCCGGCCTCACCGGGGTTTGGTGGAAATCCTACGCCGGTTCTCTACAAGATCGACCTGGCGCAGCCGGCCCGTCTCGAGAAGCTCATCGATGGGGTTGGCGGATTCGAGGTTTCCCGCGACGGGAGCCGATTGCTTTTTGCTAAGGGTGGAAGCTGGTTCCTGGTCCCGTCGAACGCCGCGCCAAAGGCGGATGAAGGAAGACTCGATCTCAAGAAGCTGGAAGTCACAATCGATCCGCGCGCGGAATGGAAGCAGATTTACCGCGAAGCCTGGCGGATAATGCGGGATTGGTTCTACGACAAAAAGTATCATGGATTAAATCTTACGGAGCTCGAAGCTCACTATGCCGAGTACCTGCCAACGGTGACCCGGCGCGTTGATTTGAATGTGTTGATGAATCGAATGCTCGGCCACGTATCCGTGAGCCATCTTGGAATCGGCGGTGGCGATTCGCCGCAACCTGCCGGGCCGCCGGTGCGCATTGGGCTTCTGGGAGCTGATTACGAGGCCAGTGGAAATCGCTATCGGTTCAAGCGCATCTATCGCGCGACAAAATACAACAGCCCATCCGGTTCGGTTCAAGCGCCGCTTGACAGCTTCGGGGTCAGCGCGCGCGAGGGCGAGTATTTGCTGGCGGTTGACGGCCAGGAGATCGATACGTCCAAGAGCATCTATGCTTACTTCGACGGCAAGACAAATCAGCCGGTCAAGGTCACGATCGGGCCAAACCCGAATCAGACAGGTTCGCGGACGTTGACAGTATTTCCGATCCCGAATGAAGCTAGCCTTCGGGCAGCCAACTGGGCGGAAGATAATCGCCGTCGAGTCGAAGCGGCATCAGGCGGCAAGCTCGGCTACATTTATGTCGCCGATTACGGCGCGGGGACTATGGAAATGATCCGCGGTCTCACCGGGTACGGCGATCTTCCGGGAGTGATCATCGATCAGCGATTCAACGGCGGTGGCATCACGCCTGATTATCTGATCGAGTGGTTGCGCAGACGGCCGATCTATTACTACACCTTCCGGGAAGGTGATGACATCCCGACGCCTGTGAATCCGGGGCCGCCGGCAAGAGTACTTATCGTCAACCAGGAAAACTTTTCCGCGGCAGAGACCTTCGCCTTTATGTACAAGCTCGCCAAGGTCGGGCCGATCGTTGGGATGCGAACCGGTGGGGGCGGCATAGGACCGTACGCCTACACGCCGAGATTGATCGATGGGGGACAGATTCAACTGCCCAACCGTGCGGCTTACAATCCGGACGGCACATCGTGGGGAATCGAGAATGTGGGGGTAATACCAGACTACGAGGTTGAGATTCTTCCAAGGGACGCCGTTGCCGGCCGCGACCCACAGCTCGAAAAGGCGATTCAGGTTGGGCTGGAAGAAATTAGAAAGAATGTTCCAGTGCAGCGGATAAAGCCAAAGTATCCGATACACAAGTGATCTTCAAAGGACCCGCGGTTGCTCAAGCGGCATGGAGCGCGGCACAGCCTGTGAAGATCATTTTCGACGCGCCCGGACTTCCTGCTTGAGGTCCTCGAAGCGGGCCGTTATGTTTTTCTCGGATTGCTCGATGCGTTTTTCAAGTTGCTCGAAGCGATCGCCGAAGTTCTTGTCAGATTGCTCGAAGCGCTTTTCGAATTGCTCAAACCGCTTGTCAATCATGGTGGTTTGGTATGCCAATCCGCCACCAATCGCCACCAACAGGGTGACGATCAGAGCGATTAGTTGCCAGATGGACTGACGAACGGATGTGCTGATGATCTTATTGAGTTGATTGACGGTACCACGCATTTCGGCGAGTTCCTTGCCGTGCTCTTCGACCTTTTCCCGCAACGCCGCAATTTCAGGATTGAACGCCGTGCTCATTGTTGGCTCCTTTAGTGCGAGCCCAGGATCTCACGCGCGCATTATACCATTGCGCTTCTCAAGCTCAACAAACGTGCTTTGACCCAACCCAGTAATTTAAGGAATAATCTGCCTCTGCAATACATCACCGTTGTCGACTAACTTCGGTTTGTCGCTTGTTCTAGATCTCGACGCTTGTTCGACAAACTGAAGTTTGTCGGATCATCCACAGGAGGAAACCCGAACGTGAATCACATGGCTTTGCTGTTAGGACTCGCGCTGTTTGCGGCACAGAATGACTGGCCCCAGTGGCGAGGTCTCAACAACGATGGGATGGCCCGCGGCGATGCGCCTACCGAGTGGAGCGACACAAAAAACATTGCGTGGCGCGTGGAGATTCCCGGTCGTGGTCACTCATCTCCGGTAATCTGGGGCGACAAGGTCTTTCTCACAACCGCCGTTCAGGCTACTGCGGCGAGTGCGTCCGCTGCCCCATCTCCAAACCCAGCTACAACTCCGGCGCCAGCTTCGCAACAACGCCGGCAAGGACGAGGGCCGGGTGGCGGAGCTAACGCCGGTCGCGAGCATAAGTTTGTAGTGATGTGCCTCGATCGCAAGAGCGGCAAGGTTCTGTGGGAGCGCGTCGCAAAAGTAGCAACTCCACACGAAGGTTATCATCACCAATACGGCAGCTTCGCGTCCAACACCCCGGTGACCGACGGCAAATACGTATATGCCTTTTTCGGATCGCGCGGCATTTACTGTTACGACCTCAATGGAAAACTCATCTGGGAGAAGGCCTTTCAGCCGATGCGCATGCGGCTTGGATTCGGCGAAGGCGTGGCCACTGTGCTCGACGGGAATTCGCTGTTCCTGAAATTCGATCAGGAGCAGGGCTCGCACCTGCTGGCTCTCGACAAAAATACGGGTAAAGAAATCTGGCGCGTTGATCGTGACGAAGGCAGCTCGTGGTCGCCCCCGTTGATTGTCACGCACAATGGACGAAAGCAGATGATCGTTAGCGCCTCGAACAAGGTGCGCTCGTATGATCCGGCAACTGGAAAGCTGATATGGGAGTGCGCGGGGTTGGGCAGCAATGTGATCCCGGCGCCGGTGATCCACTCAGGAGTCGTCTATGTGATGAGCGGTCACCGCGAACCCAATCTGCTGGCAATTCAACTTGGCAAGGAGGGCGATCTTACCGGCACTGACGCGGTGCTTTGGACCAACAACCGGGGCAATGCTTATACCGGATCGCCGGTGTTGCATGATGGCAAGCTGTACTTTGTTACCGACAGCGGACTGATAAGCTGTCTCGATGCGCGTACCGGGAAACCGCACTACCAACAACAGCGCTTGCCGAGGTCTTACAACTTCAAGTCCTCGCCGGTTGGTGCGAACGGCAAGCTATATCTCGCGACCGAAGAGGGTGACGTGGTAGTCGTGAAAATGGGTGAGAAGTACGAGGTGTTGTCGGTAAACACTTTGACCGACCAGATGTTTATCGCGACGCCGGCGATCACCGGTGGCAGCATTTACCTGAGAAGTCAGGAAGCGTTGTACTGCATCAGGAATTGATTACGTACGCACCTGGATCCAAAAGGCAGCCACGCCGTTTGAATGTCGAGCTAGAGTTGCGCCGCAGGGTGAGTCGTTGAAGCCTGCGCAGATTACTTGCGCTGGGCGCGGACTTCCTGTTTGAGATCCTCAAAGCGTGCTGTAATGTTCTGCTCGGATTGCTCAATGCGCTTTTCGATCTGTTCAAATCGCTTGTCGATCATACTGCCTTGGTACGCCAATCCGCCGGCAATCGTGACGCAAAGACTGACGATCAACGCTATGAGTTGCCAGATTGATTGGCGCACCGAAGCGCTGACAATCTTATTGAGTTGATTGACGGTACCACGCATTTCGGCGAGTTCCTTGACGCAACCCTCAACCTTATTTCGGAGGTCCGCGATCTCGGGATTAAACGTTGTGCTCAGTGGCTCCTTAGTGCGAGCCCAGGATCTCTCGCTGGCAGTATAGCATTCATAGCCTAAAAGTCAGAGCGAGAGAACAGTTGGGGTAGTGGGTCAGTTTGGATTCAGAGCCCTATTTGGACTGCGCCGCCCCGTTCCTAATTTGGTGACTTTTGCATGCGTGGCGGCGCTTTTGTAGTGTCGCGGGAAATCACTGGAACGCGAGCGCAAGGGAAAAGCGCCGCCACGCATGCGGGAATCGTCAAATGCGGTAAAGGGCGGCGCAGTCCAAAAAAGTGGCCCGCAGTCCAAGTAGCCGACCCTCGAACTCACCCACTACTCACATTTGGCGTATTCCCGAGTCGCACTTCTTAACGTTGAGTTCTTGCGCGATTCTGGGAAACCCATTCCTGTAGACGGACACCCTGTGTTTTCGGGATTTCAGCTATCTAATCTAATTCATCGCCAAACGCTTCTGGTTACCAATCAACTATCGGCCGGCACCCGCCCAACCTCAATCATATCTATAGTTAACAATCGGCCGAGAAAGACCTGCCGGCCGCCCTCGAGAACCACGCGCATCGGTAACCTCTCAACTGCATTGGCACACCAATTGGTTACTCCTCCTCAGGTAATCAGGCAAAACTGCGCTCGTGTGCCCACCGGTAGCGCATTATGTTCATAGGTTCATCGGATTTGATCTGACCTTCGGAGGGATCGATGCAAAGCTTACTGCAGGACCTGCGATATGGAATGCGAATGCTCATGCACAAGCCCGGGTTCGCCGCCGTCGCCGTCATAACCCTGGCTCTGGGCATCGGCGCCAACACCGCGATCTTTAGTGTCGTTAACGCCGTACTACTTCGCCCACTCCCCTATCGCCAGCCCGGCAGCCTCGTTCGTGTGTACACCGAGTTCCCAAAGATGGACCTCAGAAAGTTCTGGATGTCGCCGCCGGAATTCATGGACATTCACAATGAAGCCGATTCATGGGAGAGCATCGGCGCCTGGACCACAACTGGCAGAAACGTCTCGACCAGCAACGACGAACCTGTGAGAGTCAACGCTGCGATCGTAACACGCGGGTTGATCGAAACGCTGGCGGTACAACCAGCCCTCGGCCGAAACTTTACACCCGAAGAGGATGTTAACGGCGGTCCGCAAACGGTCATCATCTCTGACGGGCTTTGGAGGCGTGCGTTTGGGAGACAGGCCGACATCGTCGGAAAGCAAATCCAGATCAACGCACAACCAACCACAGTTATCGGCGTGATGCCGCCAGGCTACGTGTTTCCTCCCGGCAGCAATGATCCCGCCGAAATGTGGCTGCCGCTTCAACTGAATCCCACCAATCCCGGCAGCCGCGGAAACCACGGTCTGTATGTCATCGGCAGACTTAAACCTGGAATCAGAGTGGAACAGGCACGTTCCGAAATGGACTCACTCGCGGCAGGATGGACCAGCCAAAACCGATCTATGCATTTGCCCGGCACTGAGAACCACCCGATCCTGATGGTCCCGCTCCACGAAGACGTCGTAGGCGCCGCGCGACCCGCGGTGCTGATGCTGCTGGGCGCCGTTGCTTTTGTTTTGTTGATTGCTTGTGTCAACGTGGCGAATCTTCTTTTGGCGCGCGCTGAGGCGCGACGACGTGAGTTCTCGATACGCCTAGCTCTCGGCGCCGGACGAAACCGGCTGCTGAGACAATTTCTGGCTGAAGGCATGATCCTGGTCGTGCTTGGCGCAGCCGCTGGAATAGTGCTGGCGAAAGTTGGCCTGGGTTTAGTTCTGGCCGCTGCGCCCGACAGCATTCCGCGCACCGGCGACATCGGAATCGATCGGATGGTGCTGGCGTTCACACTTGGCGTCTCGATTCTGTCGATCATCGTCTTTGCGATGGCGCCTTTGCTGCAGATGCGCGATCGCGATCTCGCAACCACGCTGCGAGGCTCTGGACAGCGGACTTCCGGCGGAGGCGGGAGTCACAGACTCAGGAAGAGTCTGGTTGTTGCGGAGATTGCGCTGGCTGTCATTCCGGTAATCGGATCCGGCTTGATGATTCGGGCGTTCTGGAAGCTGCGCCAGGTCGATGTTGGATTCGAGCCTCGCGGCGTTACCGCGTTCAACCTCCAATTGCCGTTCTCGCGGTACCAGACGCCGGATCGTTTGCGTTTCGCAACCCAGCTCGAAGAGCGATTGCTAGCGATGCCCGGCGTGACCTCAGCTTCGATAGCGTCGGGGCTCCCGCCGCTTCGTCCGATAAACGCGAACGACACCGACATCGAGGACTATCAGGGAACACCAGAGGGACCGGCTGAAAACATCGACTACTGGAACACGATCAACGAAGGTTACTTCAAGACGATGGGTATTCGCACGATCGAAGGCCGAACATTCGAGGCTTCGGATCGAAACGAAAGCGCCCAAAAGGTAATGGTCATCAACCAGGCGATGGCGCGGCGGTTCTGGCAAGGAAGCCCGATTGGCCGTCGAGTCGCTCCCGGACTTGGGGGGCCGCAACCGATTTGGTTTACCGTAATCGGAATCGTCGAAGACACCAAGAATCTCGGCGTCGACAAACCCGCCGGCACCGAATTGTATTTTTTGTTGCCTCAAACTATCGGACCCTTTGGCGGAGTCGGCACTCGCATGAGTTTCGTAGTCCGCTCGGAAGGAACTTCCGCGGCGGCGATTGCGTCGGGTATTCGCTCGGCTGTCGGCGAGATGGATCCAAGCGTCCCGGTATTTCAACTACAAACCATGGGCGACGTAGTGGCGGATTCTCTGGTGCGACCGCGATTTCTCTCGCTGTTGCTGGGCTCATTCTCGGTGATCGCGTTGTCGCTGGCGGCAATTGGGATTTATGGCGTGATGGCCTACTCGGTCACTCAGAGAACGCAGGAGATCGGTGTGCGCGTTGCTCTTGGAGCTACCACGCGGAACGTGCTGGCGATGGTTGTCGGCGAGGGTTTTAAGATGACGGTAGTCGGTTTGGCAGTCGGGTTGACCGGGGCGTTTTTGCTAACAAGGTGGATGGCGACGCTGCTGTTCGAAGTAAGCACCACCGATCCATTTACATTTGGGATGGTCGGGTTTGGTCTTACAGTTGTCGGTCTGTTGGCTTGCTTTGTGCCCGCGCGGCGAGCCGCGAAAGTCGATCCGATGGTTGCGCTCAGGTACGAATGAGTCAACTCGTCGTTTCGTGATCAAAACTCTAGGAGGCGGATTCATGAAAAATGCGATCGTGAGAGTACTTGGCATGCTCGGATTGCTCACCATAGTTTTGACCTTCCAACCATCGAACGCCAATCCGATTGATGGCGAACCGGCCGCCAATCCACCGGCGGTTGCGCATCAGACCGGCGGATTCAATCAGGCGAAAGCGGTCGAACAACTCAAAGCCGAGATTGCCGGTAAAGAGAATCAACCCGCGGAACAAGTCTTCAAAAACATCAAGATGTTCAAAGGAATGGCCGCGGGGCGGGTGTTAGCAGTCATGCAGTTTGGCTACTCGAAGGCGCTGGGTGTCGATTGCACGCATTGTCATGTCGCGGGCGAATGGGAGAAAGAGGAAAAGCCAACTAAACAGATCACCCGCGAGATGTCGGATATGGCAAAGACCATCAACACTAAGCTTCTCAAGGAAATCAAGAATCTGAAGAGCCCGAATCCGATAGTGAATTGCACCACATGTCATCGCGGGCAAGTGAAACCCGCTTTGGATTTGCCTTAGCCGCCGGTTTATCGCGAAGACGAAAAGGACCGCAAAGAACGCAAAGGCACTGCGAGGACGACCGATGGACACTTTCTTTCAGGACCTTCGATTCAGCACTCGAACCCTGCTTAAAAGACCCGGGTTCACCTCCGTAGCCGTGCTCACATTGATGCTTGGCATAGGAGCGACAACCGCGATTTTTAGTGTCGTCAACGGCGTGCTCCTTCGTCCGCTGCCTTTTCGCGAGCCCGAGAGAACCGTCGTGCTTTGGGAGAACAACCTCAAAGACAAGATCGAGCGCGACGACGTATCCCCGGCCAACTTTCTCGATTGGCGAGCTCGCAACGCCTCTTTCGAGAGCATGGCTTTTGTGAACCCCCACAGCCTCGATTATGTCGAAGGCGCTGAACCCGAAACGTGGCAGACCGCCATGGTATCCGAAGGCTTTTTCGACATTCTGGGAGCCAGTGCAATCATCGGTCGGACCTTTACCCAAGAAGAGTATCGGAGCAGCGGGATCACTGCTGTGGTTCTGACCTACGGTATGTGGCAGCGGAACTTCGGCGGCGACCCAAACATCATCGGCCGGAAATTGAGACTTGACGACAACTCGGTGACCGTCGTCGGCGTGCTCTCTCCGGAGTTCAAGCTCAACCTGTTCGAGCAGGAAAGGGTTGCGTATGCTCCGCAGTTTCCCGACGAGTCGATGAGTCGCCAGCGGCGGGCGACTTATCTGAAAGTCGTGGCGCGGCTCCGCGAGGGCGTGACCGTCGAGCAGGCGCGAGGTGAGATGGATTCGATTGCCGCTGGTCTGGCCGACGAATATCCACAGACAAACAGCGGCGTTGGAGTGACCGCCGTTTCACTCGTAGACCAGATGATCGGGCACGTGCGTCCGGCGCTATTGATACTTCTGGGCGCGGTCGGATTCGTATTGTTGATCGCCTGCGCTAACGTGGCGAACCTGCTGCTTGCTCGCGCAAACGAACGCACAAGAGAGTTTGCGATACGATCTGCGCTCGGCGCAGGCCGGCGACGAATCGTTCGGCAGTTGCTGACCGAGAGTTTCATGCTTTCGGTGCTCGGAGGGGCGGGCGGACTGCTGTTGTCGTTGTGGAGCATCGATTTGATCGTCGCTCTCAGCCCGGGAAACATCCCGCGAATCGAAGAAGCCGGGCTTAATACGACCACGATGCTTTTTGCGTTGTTGATGACCGCGATCTCGGCGTTGCTCTTTGGGCTCGCCCCGGCATTGCAGCTCTCGAAGCCAAATCTGAACGAGCATCTCAAGGAAGCCCGCTCATCCGCAAGCCCGTCGCGCCATCGGCTGAGAAGCGCCCTGGTAGTCGCCGAAATCGCGCTGGCGATGGTGCTGCTAGTCGGGGCCGGTCTCCTGGTGCGAAGCTTCGTTTCCTTACTAAGGACCGATCCGGGCTTCGCGTCCGATCGGGTTGTCGGGTTGCAGACATTTATCTGGGATCGCTACACGACACCGCAGCAACGTGCGAGTTATGTCGAGCAGGTTTTAGAGCGATTCAGAAGTGTACCCGGGGTTACATCCGCGGGTGTCACAACAGCGCTGCCTTTTTTTGAGAGCAGCATAAGTTCATCGCTTCCGTTTACGATCGAAGGCGAGTCTTCTCCGACATCCGGGCAGGAACCTACGGCGTTCTACACGGTTGCTACAAACGAATACTTTGCGTCTCTGGGCGTTCCTCTTTTGAGCGGCCGGCTGTTCACTCAATTTGATCGCGCCGGCGCTCCGCTGGTGATCGTCATAAACGAAACAATGGCCACGCGGTTCTTTCCCGGTCAGGACCCGATAGGGAAGAAGATACTCGTGCGAGGCGGTTCGCGAGGCCAGAGCCAGAGCGCGCCGCCGGCTTCCGAGATCGTGGGTGTCGTCGGCGATCTGCGTCACATAGGACTGGATCAGGAACCGCGACCCGAGTATTTCCGGCCCTACGATCAGTGGCTGACCGGTTCGATCATCTTCACCGTGCGAACGTCGAGCGAACCAGCTGCTCTGATTCCGACTCTCAAAGCCCGGCTCTGGGAAGTCGATGCGGCGCAGCCGATCTATCAGGTCGGAGTGCTCGACAACCTGATAAGCGATTCTCTTAAGACCCGGCGGTTCAGCCTGCTGCTCCTCGGCTCGCTTGCGGGGCTTGCGCTGGTGCTGGCGCTGGTCGGTATCTATGGCGTCATGAGCCTTGCGACGCGGCAGCGTACACACGAGATCGGCGTGCGCATGGCCCTGGGTGCAAAGGGCGGCGATGTGTTGCGTCTGGTGATGACACAGGGTCTAAAGCTGGCGACGGTGGGGGTGGCAATTGGACTTGGCGGCGCGTTTGCGATGACCCGGCTCCTGCGAACTTTGCTTTATGGAGTGAGCGCGACTGATCCTCTGACTTTTATCCAGGTGGCTTTGCTTCTGGTTTTTGCCGCGATAGTGGCGTGTTACATCCCGGCGCGGCGCGCGACCAGGGTGGATCCGATGATCGCGCTCAGATACGAATAAAAAATGGTTTCTGGTTTCTAGTTTCTAGTTTCTGGTTCCGGTCCTTACGTTGAGCTGTGAACCAGAAACCAGAAACTAGAAACTAGAAACACGAGGACTTATGGGTGCTTTATTGCAAGACCTGCGCTACGCAGCCCGAATGCTGATGGTTAAGCCAGGGTTCACCGCCATCGCTGTGATAACTCTCGCATTGGGCATCGGTGCGAACACGATGATCTTCAGCGTTGTGAATTCGGTTCTCCTAAACCCGCTTCCCTTTCCGGAGTCCTCGCGCCTGGTCAGGCTGAGCGAGCGCCACGCGAACTACACAGGCAACGTCACTTACGCGAGCTTTCACGATCTGGGTGACGAGACCGCCTCGCTTGAGAACATCTCCGGCGCGCGGTTCTGGTCCGACAACATCACCGACGGCGACGAACCTGAACAGGTTTCGATCATGCTTGTATCGGCCAATTTCTTTTCGGCGCTTGGCGTTCCGCCGCAGATTGGCCGCACGTTTCTTCGCGACGAAGATGGCCCCGGCCGCGATAACGTCGTGGTGTTAAGCCATGCGCTGTGGCAGCGGCGGTATGGCGGCGATCCGGGTTTGGTTGGAAAGACAATCAGGTTCGGCAGCCGTGATCTTACCGTTCTTGGCGTGATGCCGTCGGGTTTTCAATCGAGCATTCTTTTTTCCGGTCAATACGACTTGTGGGCGCCTCTATCGGCGAGCGGCAGCTTGCGCGACAACCGCCGTTCGCATCTGCTTGCAGTCATCGCGCGCTTGAAACCACAGGCCACAATCGCGCAGGCGGAATCCGAAATGGCATCGATCGCCGCGGGCATCGAGCAAAACAATCCCGGAGTGGACGACCCTGACCTCGGTATAGCAGTTGAGGGATTACAGGACCGTATAGTTGCTCCGATGCGGCCAGCGCTGCTGGTGCTCCTATGCGCGGTCGCATGTGTGCTGTTGATCGCCTGCGCAAACGTGGCAAACCTGCTGTTGGCGCGTTCAGCGGCTCGCGAAAAGGAGATGGCGATCAGACTGGCTTTGGGCGCGAGCCGCTGGCGCATCACCCGACAGGTTCTTACGGAGAGCGCGCTGCTCGGGCTGGCCGGGGGCGCCGCCGGACTGTTGCTGGCGGTCTGGGGTGTGGATTCGATCATCGCCCTGGCCCCCGGAAATCTACCGCGCATAGACGAGGTGCGAATTGACGGCCGGGTCTTGGGGTTTACGGTGGCCGCGTCGCTGCTGACAGGATTACTTTTCGGGATCGCGCCGGCGCTGCAACTCCCGAGGCTATCGATTCATGAAGTGGTCAAGGACGGCGGTCGCGGTTCGACCGGAGGGCGGCGGCGATGGCTGCGACACTTTCTGGTGGTTTCAGAAGTGGCCGTCGCACTGGTGCTGTTGATCGGCGCCGGGTTATTGATCAACAGTTTCTTGCGGCTTCAACGAGTGGATCGCGGGTTTGATGCACGGAACCTTCTGACCCTCAACTTGACCCTTTCTAGATATTCAACCACCGAACAGCAAATAGCCTTTCTGAGACAAATTTTGGAACGGACTGCCGAGACGCCGGGCGTTCGCGCGGTCGGGCTGACATCAACGCTGCCACTCCGCGGCGGGCCGTCGACAGGTTTCGTCATCGAAGCTGCGCCGCCAGTTGCCCAGGGTGACGAGCCCTCCGCCGATATCAGAGTGGTCGACTCGAACTATTTTCGCGCGATGGGGATTCCGCTGCGCGCCGGTCGTCCGTTTGCCGAGACCGACTCGACCACCGCGCCGAAGGTAATGGTGATTAACGAGCATATGGCGCGGCGGTTCTGGCCCGGTGAGGACCCGATCGGCAAAAGGGTCACGATGACGGATTGGGGACCTCCGCTGAGCGGCGAGATTGTCGGGGTCGTCGGAGACGTCAAAGCTGGCGGGCTGGATTCCGAGACGCGGCCGATGATCTATTGGGCATACCCGCAGTTTCCGGTTATCTTCGACAGCCTGGTAGTTCGCACCGAAGGAGACCCGCTGAACATAGTCGGCGCGATCAAGAGCCAGATTTGGTCGATTGACCCCCACCAGCCCGTCGCCAGCGTTGCAACAATGGAGCAAGTGCTGGCCAATTCTGTTGCCGCTCGGCGATTCAACATGGTGCTGATTGGCGTCTTCGCTGCGCTTGCGCTCGCGCTGTCCGCGCTCGGGATCTATGGTGTGATTTCTTACACAGTTTCCCAGCGCACGCACGAGATAGGTATCCGCGTTGCGTTAGGCGCCAGGGGTTCACACGTGCTCAGGCTGGTGGTTGGTCAGGGAATGGCGCTGGCGCTTGCTGGAGTCGGGGTCGGACTGGCAGCCGCGGCGGCGCTGACACGGCTGATGTCGACGTTGTTGTTTGGAGTAAGCCCGACCGATACTCCGACGTTCGTCGCTGTTGCGGTATTGCTGTCAGGAGTGGCTCTGGCGGCCTGTATCGTTCCCGCAAGACGCGCGACAAAGGTCGATCCTATGGTCGCGCTGAGATACGAATAACGGATGTTTGGTTTCTGGTTAATGGTTTCTGGTTTGTAGTTTGTGGCTTCTGGGGGGAAGAGGTTCGCACACAACCACAAACGAGAAACCAGAAACCGAAACGAGAAACCAAAAAACGAGAAACCAGAAACCGTAATCAAGGAGTCTTTATGAAAACAGATCTAAAACGACTGGCCCTGGTGGCACTGATCGCGATCGTTTCCCTACCCGTCTTTGCGCAATCGAACCGTAGTTCAAATGAATTTCGAGAGCAGGAGAAATTGAAAGGCCGGTCCGTCCAGGACTCCAGGCTCGTGGCGAAGAATAAAGACGACAAACATGAAACACGCGACGGCGAGTATTGGTTCAGCCGCGGCTATTCGCTGCACCAATCCGACCGATATATAGAAGCCATTGAAGCCTTCACTCACGCTATCGGTCTTGGACATCGACAAGCGACTTCGATGTACAACGTCGCTTGCGGCTACGCGCTGCTCAGCGACAAAGAGAACGCGCTGTTCTGGTTGAATCGGTCGCTTGGGGCCGGGTTCGACAGGGCTGATCTGTTGAGCAATGATTCGGACCTCGATTCGCTGCGTTCGGATTCGCGGTTCAAAGAACTCGTCCAAAAAGTAGCGGTCACGAAGAAAGCAGACAAACCCGCTAAGGACAAAACGATCTCGAGGCTCGAGGACGCCGTCAACAACTTCGAGCAGCTTCGACGCGACGCATCAACTGATGGCAATGAATGGTACACGATTGGTTCACGCCTCCTTCGCCTGCGCGATCTGGATCGCGCAGCGGCAGCATTGACCCAGGCCGTCGAGCATCTCAGCAGCGGCGCGTCGGCAATGTATAACCTCGCCTGCACGTACTCGCTCAAGGGCGATCGAGCGCTCGGGCTTGATTGGCTGGAACGGTCGATCAATGCAGGTTTCGACAACAGCGATAAACTGAAAGAAGATCCGGATATCGCGAATCTGCGCGGCGAACCGCGATTCAAAAACATTCAGGAGCTCAGCCGCATCCTTTCGCTGTCGCAATTCACCAGCAACGTGTTCACAGGTTCACAGTACTCAAAGCAACACTGGGCGCCGGCCGTCAAGACATACGAATCCTTCCTTCGAGACAACCCGACGAACGGCCGAGGGTGGTTCAATCTTGGCTACGCGCTTCATTACTCGAGCGAGCACACGCGAGCGATTCAAGCCTTCGAGCGAGCGATTCAGCTCGACCATCGCAAAGCGACCTCGCTGTACAACATCGCCTGCGCCCATTCGATGATGGGAAATCGAGACGCAGCATTTGAATGGCTCGAGAAAGCCGTGGATGCTGGATTCAACATCGAGGATTACATACTCTCGGACGAAGACCTTAACAACCTGCGTTCCGATCCGCGCTACAAGCGGTTCAGCCAAATGGCCAACGACCAGCAAAAA
>DASRIZ010000225.1:0-4143 GCA_035649735.1 Blastocatellia bacterium
CGTCGCGCCAACAAGTAGGGAGCCACGGTTCTAACGACAAAGACCGGATCGCGAACCGGCAACTCTAGCGAACCTCGCGATGAGCGTGCTAACTTTGTAGTTCCGATGCCATGTCGATCCTGATATCTCAAGGGGAAACGAACATGCGCCTATTTATACGGAAACAGAATCGATCGCTACCGAGATCATCAGCCGACCTCAAAAGGTCCAATACAGCGCCCGCTGTAAGTTGCGACACACACTTACAGCGCACCATCGGAAATTACGCGACAGTAAGAATGCTAAAGGCTCCTGCGCATGGCGTTGAATCAAACGGGGCGCCGCCAATAGTCCACGAAGTACTCACATCAGCCGGACAGCCGCTCGACTCCGAAACGCGAGACTTCATGGAACTGCGCTTCGGTCATGCATTCAGCAACGTGCGGGTGCATTCCGACGCGGCCGCCGCCCAATCGGCGCGGAGCGTGAATGCCAAAGCCTACACGGTGGGCCAAAACATTGTCTTTGGGGCAAATCGATTCGCACCCGACACCCGCGAGGGACGGCGATTGCTTGCCCATGAACTGACGCACGTGGTCCAGCAAGGCGCGTTTCCAACTGGCAGCGACACTCTGCAACGAGATCCCGACGATCGTCACGACAAAGATTGGAGAGAGGCCGTCGTTGAATTGAAGTGGAAGCGAGACTTGGACCAGGGAGAGTTTGTTGATCGGCTTGTTCCGCTCGTAGCTCGTAAACGGGCCTTTCGAGGCTTGTCGAGAGATCATATCCGCGCTGCATTGATGGTTCCCGGCGGTAAATTCTTCAGAGAGCATCAGCTTTTATTTAAGACAGGGCAGCAGGTTCAACTGCGGATTAGCGCATCTTTCGCCGAGGATATGCCACGCATGTGGGTGGAGTACGAAGAGCCTAAGCCGGTTGCGGCGCCAGTGAAGTCAAAAGAGCCTCCGGCTAAAGCAGAGACAGAATCTATTCCCGCGGATGAGACAAAAGAGCAGCGGCTCGAGCGCGAGCGCGGGCTGGTAGCTAAACAATTGGCGAATTACATCGTCGAGGGTGACCGCCTCGGATATATAAGCTCGACAGTGACAGTCCACTATGACGGACGTGGATTAGCGCATAGCGCCGACAGAAAAGGCGTCGAAGCGGCGCGACCCGCAGGCGCTTCCCTCATTACCTTCGAGGAGGTGCGAAGGACCATCTACGATCTAATTGGGCAACGCCTGAACGCTGGGCCAGGTGACCTGGAGATTGTGTATGAGCGGGATGAACCCGGGAAGATGGTGCTCAAAAGTTTCACGTATCGGAAGGTGAACGAACCCAAACTCGTGACCCCAAGTCAAAGGGACGAGGAGGCATGGCTCAGGGAAGAGATGCGCCTCTATGGTATTCCCGATCGCAAGGCGATCTATAGCGAGATATTTAAGCAAGCCGAAAAGGAGTTGAAAGACGCTGGAGTCAAGCTCGCTACCTTTGCGATCGAACAGCTCGTGCTCTGGATTGCCGGAGGCCTTTTGATCAAAGCGATCGCGAAGCTCGCAGTAGTCGGGGCCAAGAGCTTTCCTTACCTTCGTCGGGTGGCTTCTCTGGGACGAAAGGGCGACCTGGCAAAGGCCGTGAACGCTCTTGGCGAGGCTGAGTCGAAGGAGTTCGCTGCTCTGATGGACGTTTTCAATACCGGCAAGCTCGACGCTGCAGGTCTCAAGCGACTAAACGAGCTGATGGTCAAGGTTGAGTCGAATGTCGCCGGTTCAGTTCCTGCACTGCGAGTGGTCGGACGCATGAAGGAACATGATCGCCTGGTGAAGGCCGCAAAGAACCTCAGCGAAGCCGCGCAAGACGAAGTAGACGACCTGATTGCCCGGTATCTCAAGGGAAACACGAACCCTGGCATCGGCACGAAGCATCTTGCCGGCGACATCTACTATCTTCGCGGCCGAAATGGCGGGCGCGTCTTCTATCGCGAGAGCGCCAGCGGTTACATGGAGATACTAGGTAAGGCGGATAAGGGCAATGAGACCGCAGTAATTAACGCCGTACTGCAATATTTTGGCCCATGAGCATGCGAAAAATCGATCTTGATGATCCTACTGTCGCTTCCGTAACGATTCTCGGCGATGTCGTCGATTCGACGGACGACAACGTTGATTTACTCGCGCACTTGCGAGTGGGACGCGTGCTTGGATTTACGGCATTTACACTCCGAAACATCGAGCGCTTGATGAGTAGTGATCACCTCGCCTGGTTTGTATCGCCTGGTATGCTTGTAGTGAACCAGCTCACCGACGACGTAATCCTCGGTGCCGTTCGGGACGCCGTCGCACTGGGTCTCGGCGTCGTGCAACGAGAGGATTGAGCGACGCTCGGTCCTATCAAAGCACTACAGGTGCCGCCGTCTGGCTAAGGCTTTCGGGCCAGGTTTTCGGCCGTTACTATTTGTCCCGATCTCAGTATCGATGCGTTCGCAGTTGAGAGCTAGATCTGACGCCGCGCGCTTTTGCATCCGCCTGGCAGCCGCGTACAGCATCGTCGGGCTATCATCTGGCACCTCATCGACGAGGCTGCGGTAGCGTACTGACCGGCGCGCGGCGATCGCGTTGCCCTTTACTTCAAGCCGCTTCTTGGCCACCTCGTCTCCAGTCAGGGCATACGTCTCGTGCTCGCCTGACTGAGGGTTGAAGAAACCGATGTATCCGCCGGGGTTGATGCCAAAAGACCTTAATGCCTTTTTCTTGTACCGCCGGCCGAGGAAGTCGTTACGTCCCTCGAACTCATCTTCACCTGTGAAGTAGAGCGGCAGCAGGAAATTCGAAACATCCACGCCATCGACTTGATAGCTCTCGGCCTGTACCGCGTCGCACATCTCATACCAGTGAAAGACAGTTTTCTTTGGGGCGGCGGGATGCGGCCCCGACACCAGGAGGTTTACCTCCGGGTCGGCGATCAGTTCGAGTGCTTCATGCGACAGTGTCACTGTCCAGTTCTCGCCCAACTTTTTTGATAATTCAGTGAAGACGAAGCCGAATGGGATGCCCCGGTGATTGGTGTCGTGATAGCCGAGGGCATCATCAACGTCAACCCGGTCCCACAGATAGAGAACGGCGTCACCACGCATGTCCTGAAGTTTCATTTTGTCGGGAGTCTCAGTGCTGCGGCCTTCTAGTCGAAGCGCGGCGCCGACACTCCAGTACGGCTCAAAATCGTGTGCGATTTGTCGGTTGATGGCACGAATTGCGATCTGTAGTTCTTCATCTTTTATCTTGCCATTGGTGTGGTTAATGACTGAGATGATCATCTAAGAGGCTCCTTTTATTGAGAGATAGTGAATCATTCGATCATGTGCTCAACCTACATCCTTGATAAGTAAAATACTACAAAAGCGGCGTTGAAGCTTGGAGGTTGACAACTGTAGGGGCCTACAGATCTCAAAACCAATCGTGGTACGGTACGATTATCCCATGACAGGGGATACTACATGGATTCAAAAACACTTCCGATCATCACCACACCACGCTTAGTCCTGCGCTGGATTTCTGAAGACGATATCGACAGTCTCTACGAGATCTTTTCGAATCCACAGGTGATGCGTTACTGGAGCACCGTCCCACTCCCCAATCAAGAAGCCGCGGCAGAATTGCAACGCGAAATCGCTGAAGGCAACGAGAGCGAAACAATGTTCAAGTGGGGAATCGCTTTGCGCGACTCGAACATCGTCATCGGCACTACCACGCTCTTCAATCTCAACCTCGACAACGGCCGCGCCGAGCTCGGTTACGCAATGGGCCGCGCTTACTGGGGCAAAGGCTACATGAATGAAGCGCTAAAGGCGTTGGTTTCACACGCCTTTGAAGTGATGGGACTCCGCCGGCTTGAAGCCGACGTCGATCCGCGCAATGTTGCTTCAATCCGCACACTCGAGAGATTGGGTTTTCAGCGTGAAGGTTTTCTTCGCGAGCGCTGGCACGTGAACGGCGAAATCCAGGACGCACTTTTCTACGGCCTGCTGCGCCGCGAGTGGCTGAAAGAATAAGAAGGTAACTGTAGAGGGCTTTCACTTCTTGGCAATATTAAGCACTGAACTAGCAGAAGCCAGCAGAGCAATCGCTCGGGGCGACTCACTTTTTATCGTATGCGCGATGTTTG
>DASRIZ010000226.1:0-2402 GCA_035649735.1 Blastocatellia bacterium
CAAGGTTCGCAAACCCTCACCCTGGGCTTAAATCTGATCGCTGCTTCGTAGCTCGTTCATAAAATTTCACCCGCAGATTCTCGTCCAGCTGTCGCAGTTCTTGCATTTCAAAGCCTTCAAGAAAATTTGCCGGCATGAAGGTGTCGGCGCCTTCGACTGACAAAGGAACTTCAGTAACAACCCACCGCTGAATGTGAGGCAGGAACGCTTCGTAAACTTTTGCGCCGCCGATAACGAACAGGTGTGCGTCCTGTTTCTGCGACAGTTCGATTACCGAGTCCACGCTCCGCATGACGATTATTGAATCATTCGACGTCATTTCCGGGTCGCGACTCAAAACGACATTGGTCCGATCCTTGAGCGGCCCTTTCAAGGTCAGCCAGGTACGCCGGCCCATGACGACCGTGTTTCCAATCGTCGTCTCTTTGAAGAACTTCATGTCCGCAGAGTAATGCCAGGGCAGCTTGCCGTCTTTGCCGATGGCGAGATTGCGATCGATTGCGACGATGCCGATGATGGCCATAGGTTTCCGAAGTCGCGATCAGCGGGCGTTGATGAGTTCTTCAACGGTTAGCGGCTTTGCCGCCGCAACATGACGGTAAGCCTCCGGCTTACCGTCGCATCGATCAAATATTACGGAGGCTACGCCTCGATTTCCCGACAACAGGCCAGAGGCGAAGCCTCGAGAAAGTTCATTGGCACCGGTCCGGTAAGCCAGAGGCTTACCGCCATGTGCTGAGGCTACTCGTGTCGACGCTGTTGTTTTGTTTAAGAGGCCTCAATGCGATCAACCGCCTCGATCACACGCTCGATTTGTTCCATGTACGTTGAGAAAAGGCCATTCGCTTCTGCCTCAGTCAGCCTGGATCCCTTATCAGAGCGCAAGTCAAAAATGCGCTCGAAGGGCGTTCCATCTAAACCAAGTGAACTAACTGCAGCGCGGACGCTATCTTCCTTCGCAACTGGTGGTTCCTCTCCCTTGAGTATCAGCACCGCGCGAAACAGTGCGGCAAAACTTGCCAGGCTATCGCTCATCAGAGCGGACAGTCTGGCGACTGAGGCAGATGCCGGGATGTAAAGCCGGCGCAGCTGAATCAGCTTCGTCCGCAGTTCGTACTCGGTTTGATGACGCAGGTTGGCGGGCGAAATCTTCACAAACTCGAATGGATCACGCCCGTACAAAATCCTGCGGGCCTTTTCCATCTGATGAAACTCGATGGGAAATACATCAGCCGCGTCCTGCAACTCAGCCACGGTAAAGTAGACCGGGATCGGTTGGCCGAGCTTTTCCCACTCTCGCATGGCCGAATGCGCCGCGTGCAAATCTTTGGTCGTGATTCGAACAAGAGCGATCAGGAGGTTGTGATCCGAGCGCGACTCGACCTGATCCCCGGCTGCCGCCGATCCATACAAAACAATCGACGACAGATTCTCCCCGTGGGCTTCGCGCAGATTCTTGATCAGCTGGTCCAGTGTCTCTGAGACAGACTTACTCGCCATTTAAGCTCACCGTTTCGATCATTTGTTGAAGTCAACCTTCGGCGCCACGCGCGCTCCTTCGTCAGCCTTAAAGTACGGCTGCTCTTTAAATCCCATCAGACCGGCAACCAGCACGGTCGGAAAGCGATTGCGCGTGGTGTTGTAAGCCTGCGCAGCCTGCGTGTAATCATAGCGCGACGTGGCCAGACGGTTTTCGGTCCCAGCCAGTTCGTCCTGCAATTTGAGAAAACTCTCGTTCGACTTCAATTGCGGATAGTTCTCAGTGATCGAAAGAAAGCGTCCGCCGGTGCCGAGCAGCCCGCCGTCTCTGAGCGCCTGGTTCAACTTGCCATCGGCCGCAATCTTATCTTCGGTGGTGCTGTTTGGGTTTTGTATAGTCGAAAGAAGTTGCGAACGCGCTTCGGCGATTTTGGTGAAGACTCTCTCTTCCAGGCCGGCGATTCCTTTAACCGTTGCGACGATGTTCGGAATCAAGTCCGCGCGTCGTTGCATCTGGTTCTCGACCTGCGACCACTTCGCATTTACCTCCTGCTGTTTGGTCACCAGCGTGTTGTAGCTCCCGATGGCAGATCCACCCAGAACCAGGACCAGCAGAATCACGACTCCGAGAATCACTGCCAGAACAATAATCGGCTTCTTATCCATAATCATCTCCTTGATGTCCGACCAGCTTCAGCTTGTCGAACTCGAGCGACAAACTGAAGTTTGTCGGACATTCATTTACCAACTGGCCTGCTACCTAATTGCTAATCAGTGCCACAAGTCTCAGCTTTCTCATCGCGAATGAGCTTGAATGATACTCCAGTTGAAAGCAGCAATCGCTGTTCCTCACCAGCTGCCTCCGGATCCGCCGCCGCCAAAGTCACCGCCACCGCCGGCTCCGCCGAAACCTCCGCCACCGA
>DASRIZ010000227.1:0-6147 GCA_035649735.1 Blastocatellia bacterium
ATTCTTCGTGATAGAAGCGACGATTTGGTTGAAAAGCGAGATTACGAAGAGAGCGAGCCCGATCCGCCAATTCCGCATCGTTCGTTAAGACCATCCCACCTTCGCCCGTGCTGACGAGCTTGTTGGCGTAGAAGCTGAAACAGCTCAAAGTTCCGAAGTTGCCGCAACGCCGCCAAACGGAATTCGTCGCGTTCCGTTCCGAAAGGTACTCGGCGCCGTGCGCTTCCGCCGCGTCTTCGATGATGGCCAAGCCATGCTTCTCTGCCAACAGTTCCAGTGGGTTCATGTCAACGGGATGGCCATAAATATGCACCGGCATAATCGCCCGTGTTTTCTGGCTGATTTTATCTTTCACCTGCTTGACGTCCATACACCATGTCCGCGGATCGGAATCCACCAGAACCGGCACACCGCCGTTGTAGATCACCGCGAGAGCACATGAAATAATCGTAAACGTCGGCAGGATCACCTCATCCCCAGGCTTGAGTCCGATGCAGGCGAATGCCAGCTGCAGTGCGGCCGTGCCATTGCTCACTGCGATCCCGTAACGCCTTCCACAGTAATCGGCCCAGCGCTGTTCGAAATCCTCGATGAACTTGCCGGCCGACGAAATCCAACCCGAGCGCAGACACTCCACCACGAGATCTTCTTCACGTTTTTCTAGCAGTGGCTCGTTGACCGGTATCATAAGTTTCTCTCCGCGCCTCAGCGGTTAGCCCTACGAAAGCCTGAAGTGCCAAAATTTCAAATATCTCTGGCGGTAATTTATTCACCGCTGCCTCTGGCTAATTCCATTAGACGTTCACAGAACTCATTCATTCCGTCTACAGGGTTCAGCCGTTCATCGTAAAACCGTTTTGATTCCCGGCTGTAGTTGTCATAGTCCCGGCTCATTTCTTCGAGCAAGTTTCCCGTTTCAGAGAGCCGGCGGTATATTTTTCCGCACGCGTAGCGGGAAAATTCACGCTCAAATACCGGTAGTGATCGAGTCAGGATGGGCAGTCCGCATAAAGCATAGTAGGAAACCTTGCCCGAGGCGAAGCCAAGATGGTAGATATTTCTCCCCGTCCATAAGTCTCCGGGGACTGGTCTGTAAGGTGCCAGCCCGAAGTCAGCCGAGCTTACCAGCGAGCACATATCTTTCCTGCCGATCGGTTCCGCTGAGATCATAATTTTTCCGGTTTCGGTTAGCCTGTCGAGGTACCGCCGGAGCGTTCTTTGCACCTTCGAGCGGTTATGAATCACCAGACAATAGCTATCGGACCAGTAAGAGACCATTTCTTCTAGCTCGTCGCGCGACGCCCAGCTCTGAAGGTTCCCACAGTAGAGGACAATTTGCTTATTCGGAGGAATTCTCAAAGTCCTTCGCAAAAAATCTGATCGCACAATTTTCTGGGGAGGTGGCGCAACAGGCACCACCGAAACTCGATCATAAGGAAAAGAGGTTTCGCGACAAAAGGCTTTAGCTCGCTCATGATCCTGAATCAATACCAACGAGGTCCGTTCGCAGGCGGCTCTCTCTAAACGCAATAAATCTTCATCTCGGTCACTATCCACATCTTCGCCGAAAAGAATCTCAAATGATATATAAACCAGCGGCTTCTTAGCCCATTGATTAAAATTATCTGCCAGACGAATGCCGTGCGGATCGACGCCGATAATCACGGAATATTGCTTGGTCCGGCCAAATTTAAAAACAGCGGGATCAAAACAAATTGGATAGTTGGAATTTCGCTCTGCACGTAAAAATCTCCTTGCCATCCGTAGGGGCAGGCGTTTCAGAGACCCGGAGGCGAAGAAGAAGTCAAAAGGCAAGAATTCCACTCGAATCGTATTTCCAAAGGATTCTGGAGTTAGAAACGATTCGGGGGTTGCAAACGCTTCACGTTCACCAGTTAAAACATCGACCCATACGTTTCGCTTTACCAGTGACTCCAACAGGAAGGTCATGGTTGGATTGGTATCGAGACTGGAATATGGGTAGATGATCAATATGCGTGGACGTGAGTTGGTCATGGATCAGGATGCGTCCCTGATAAATCGATGGTGTTAGCCAATAGCACCGTGGGGGGGACTTGTTACTGGATGCGTTAGCCGTATAGGACTTTAGAACCGTTCTTTTTCGTCGAGGCCCGTGTAAGGACCCTGTTTAATTTCCACAAAGACAGTGTCTTCCAACATCCGGAAGCCATGGCCTCCGTCCACCAGTAACAAAATGTCACCTTCCCGCAGCTCCCGCGTCGCAACGGTTTCCTTCACGTTATTGTAAATATCGACCTCGCAACGTCCTTTTTTGATGAGCAGTACTTCTGAAGTCCCTTTGATGTTGCGCTCCAGTGAGCGGTGAAGATGGGGTTTCACCTCGCCGCCCGCGGGGTAAACGACAAATCCCAACTGGTGTGTGAACTCCGGCGGGGTGAGAAACGTTGTCGCGGCTGGAATTAACTCGCGGCGAATGATGAACGACAGAGGGCGGCCCATCCAGACTATCTCCTCGACAAAATCCATATATTCCCCCTTAACTTAGCTATGTTGGTATGTGTCGGATGGCTTTTCCATAGAGCGCCGGTCATTTAGCCAGTCTTTTTTTACCACAAAACTCTGAAACTTTTTGTCAAGCGCGACTTTGAGCATGTACTTCAATTGAGCTTGGGTCCTGGCACTTTCCAGTTGGAGGTGCAGCGACTGGACATCTGTACGGTTTTTAACCAGCATCGCGGCTACCCATGAGCGGTAGTTTCTCCATATCAAACCACTGACGCGTCCGAGCATCGAGCGGGTGTTCGGCAGCGCGCGATGAAAATCCGAATAGAGATCACATACTCCCTGATTTGCCATGCGGAGACGAAGATATTGGATCGTCATCCGTTCCGGGGGAATGTGATGATAGACCAGCGCCTCCGGCACATATCCTATAAGCATCTTGTGTTTCCACAGCTTGTAAACTAGACCAGTTTCGCCATCACCGAGCCATACATCGCCAAAGGCTTCTGGGTTAAAGCCGCCCATCTCTAACAATATGTTCGCTCGAATCGCCATGTTGACGCCAAAAAATATACCGTCCGGATTCAAACGAAATTCGTTGTAGGGCTCCATCAAGCTAAACATCCCAAATGTGTTTCCCTCGCCTATAAATTCGACTAGCCATTTTGGCGGCGGAGCCTCCCACGACGGTCGAACCGGCCCTCCGGCAGCGACCATTTCTGGGTGGGCGTCAAAAGCCGCGGCATAGGCGCGCAGCCAATCCGGAGCGAAGGTGGCGTCATCATCGGTAAAGATAAGGATATCTCCTTTGGCCGCCCAGACTCCGGCATGGCGGGCGTTGTGGAGGCCAAGCCGATCCTCTCGAATATAATTGATGTTATATTTTGGCTTCCTGTCCTGCGCGTCTTGCACCACCGCCGGCGTGGCATCGGCGCTGCCGTTATCTACGACGATGATTTCGTAGTCGACCGGCGAATAATCCACATTCATAGCGCTATCCAAAGCTCGCTTTAACACGACGGCTCGATTATAGGTGGGAATGATCAAGGAGATCATAAATTCTCAGAGGTATTACAGGCGCAAATCAAAATCGCTTGGGTTCGAACTTATTGTGCTAAAGAATACACGTGTTAGATGCTTTGCAGCAACGGGCATAAGGCCCCGCGCAAAAAAATGCACGCCGATCCGTTCGGACTCAAAGGTCGGAACTGTTTTATCACGAATGCGGCGGCAGCGAACGAACTTTCTGCTGAGACTTATACGCGAATTGTGGTATAGGAATGCATCGGACATCTTAGCCAGCCGCCGAGATTTAAATCCGACCGACAATTGGGCCGTTATCGGCAGTGGCAGGATGTCTTCAGAGGCTACGTGGTTGAAAGACGATAGCATCCCTGTGGGTGCAGGTGTTCAAAAAAACACGCACCTTATCATTTTAGCGAGTTGAACTAGGGAACTCATGGCGCAGTCTAGTGACGTTCCCGCGAAAAGAGTCGTTATCAATACGATCCCGCTTCAGGGTTCTCTTACCGGGGTTGGGCACTACATAAGCCAGTTAACACGGCACTTTAATTTGTTGGATGATCATAACGAATACACGTACTACTATGGGTTTTTCAGCAAAAATCTGGTGGGCTCCGACCATCCGATCCAGCGGATAAGAAATCAGCTGCCCAAAACTCCGTGGTTTCGAAAGGCGGTAAGGCAAAGTGTATTCGCTCTTTCCGGACTTTTTCATTCGGAGTTTGACCTTTACTTCGAGCCTAACTTCATCCCTGTAAAGATCAGGGCTAAAAAAATTGTCACCACTGTGCATGACTTTTCTTTTCGTCTCTTTCCCGAAGCGCATCCGAAAGATAGAATCCAGTATTTTAAAAAACACTTTGCTAAGAACATCCGGCGCTCGGACCGAATTATCACCGACTCTGTTTACATTAAGAGCGAAGCTTCGGGATTACTCGGCCTGCCCGACGAGATAATTACGCCGGTCCATCTCGGCGTCGATCACGACGTGTTTAAGATTTATCCGAGAGAAGCACTGGAATCCTGTAAGCGCGAGCTCGGCCTGCCGGAAAATTTCATTCTGTTTGTGGGGACGAGAGAGCCTCGGAAAAACCTCGAGCGGCTTGTTCGGGCGTACGCGGAACTGCCGCAACAGATCCGCAGCGAGTTCGGTCTGGTGCTGGTCGGGCCGCACGGGTGGGGTGAAGGCCACCGATCGGTTGGAGAGCAACTCGGCGGCGGCATAACCGTCTTGGATTACGTGGAGACTTATAAGCTTGCGCAGATCTACAATCTGGCGAGCGTCCTTGTTTATCCGTCCCTTTACGAGGGCTTTGGACTTCCGCCGCTCGAGGCGATGGCCTGCGGTTGTCCCGTGATCGCATCTCGCGCGGCCTCTTTGCCCGAGGTTTGCGGTGAGGCGGCTTGTTACGTCGACCCCAAAGATGTTCAGAGCATTGCTGAAGGGATGGATCGGGTTTTAAAACATGAAGAATTACGGCGGTCCTTGATCCAGAAGGGTACGGAGAGGGCTAAACTTTTTAGGTGGGAAAAAACGGCACAGGAAACCCTCAAAGTATTTGACGAAGTCCTGAGGCCAGCCAATTAGCCCGGATATTCACACTTCAATAGTCGGAGGGAGAGCCCGACCGGTTGGACACGATGGGCTTGTCCTTAATAATATTTTGGTCGAGAAACTCGGTAACTGTGACAGGCCAAAAAATACCATAATGATACGTCGACTTATAGTGGGCACGATGTTTTTCGTTATCGGCGGGCTCTTGGGCTGCGGCGATACGGAACCGAAGCGGCTGCCGGAATCCGGTTTTCAGGTGGCTTTCGAGTCCCACAATGTCGCCTCGGATATGAAGAGCGGTAAAACCGTTGCCGCGGATATCACGGTCAAAAACGTCAGTCCCGTGACTTGGCCTAGCAAGCCCGACAATCAAGATCGCTATGCCGTTAACCTTTCCTACCACTGGTTGAATCGAAAAGGGGCGCCGGTTGTTTTTGACGGCCTGCGCACGCCCTTGCCCCGAGACATGAAACCGGGTGAGTCGGTGGATCTAAAAGCTGCCATTCAGGCTCCCGAAAAACCTGGACGGTATATTCTGGAGGTGACGTTAGTTCAGGAAGGTTGGGCGTGGTTTCCCGAGAAAAAAGGTGCCAAGCTCGTGCTCCCGGTAACCGTGTCCGAAGGCAGTGAAGTTACTGCGGACGCTGCCGCTGCTACTCAACGTTCCGCAAAAACCGAGAAATCTGAGACACAATCTGCGAACGCTGGAAAAGCGCCTCTGAAGAAAGACGCAGCAGGCCAGACAGTAGCGAAAACGAATAAAGCAGCCGGCGCCGTCGACGGCCGTAGCGGTCCGTGGTCGGTTCAATTGGGCTCTTACGCGGAGAAAAAAGAAGCCGCGAGCTTGGTCAAGAAACTAAAAGATAAAGGTTACGACGCTTACGTGACGGTGACTAATGTTAAGGGAAAAGAATTGCACCGAGTTCGGGTCGGTCGTTTCGCGCAGCGAGCGGAGGCCGAAAAGGTCCGAGAAACCCTAAGAACCGCCGAAAAGCTGGAACGAGCCGTCGTCACCAGCCGTTAATTCCCTGGGATGCGCTCGCGTGGAATTTTGATTCGATTCGCACAGACGGAAAGGACCGCAT
>DASRIZ010000228.1:0-6557 GCA_035649735.1 Blastocatellia bacterium
AATTCATCGGTGTGAAGACTACCTTTCATGAGCAGCTCGGCTTTGCCGGTGCGCACGAGCTCAACCGCCTTCTCAGCGGCCGCATGACTATGCGGCGCATCAACGATTTCAGCTTCGGCAAGATCGAGTGATGAGGTTTGCGCGACTCCCTCGATTTTGCTCTTGGGGCCGACCAGAATTGGGCTGATTAAGCCCGCCTCGGCCGCCTCCAACGCTCCTCTGAGCGAAGTCTCATCACAAGGATGCGCAACGGCAGAGGCGAGGGGCGGAACATTCTTAGCGGCTGCAATTAAGCGATTATATTTCTCGTGCTGCCGCGAGGGCGTGATCTGAGTCATGATTCACTCCTGCACTCGTGCCCGTAAACTGCGGTACACCGATTGCGTTAGTCTACATTCCCGCTGGCTCTTCGACGCGGAATAGGCTGGGACTGTCCGCTAGCGTTCCGAGCTGCGCGCGCCGCCTTCAGATCGTGAGTTGAACTCGGCCTTTCGCTCAAAAGCTTCTCTACCTCGCGCAGCCGCGCTTTCGCTGTCGTGCTTTCGACTCCGACGACCTCAATTAGACGTCCCAGCACTGAGGTCATTCGTTTTGCGAGCTCGGGATCCTTCGCCAGCATGTGTGGAATCGCCTCTACAGCACGACGTTCATCGAGCATCAAGGTGAAGAACTGATCTCGTACAACCTTCTTGAAATCTGCCAAGCTGAGCCCCGAGCCAGCCTCCTCCCGCAAACGCTGGAGCAATCGGAACCCGCGCTCGTCTGCTACTCCTTCGGTCATGCGGATATAAAGCGCGGCTCTAATCGCAGCCTCGCGGGGTCCACCTTCGCTTGTCCTATTTCTTAAATCCTCGACTTTCTGAGCAACGAAGGCCCTGTAGGTAGAGTCGGTACCAGGGCGACGACGGGGAGTTTGATCGGATCCCTTAAGGCCAACAAGCGCTTGAAGCGCGGTGGAACCGTAGACGCTATGGAACAGAGTCTCAAACCACTGATCGCGTGTGTCACGGTAAATGTTCAATGAGGTCTCGATCCAATCCGAGGTCCATTGCTGCGCCTGCCAGAACATATTGTTTGGTGTAACTGGCTTACGATGCTCTCGCACCCTGTCAGCGGCATGTCGCACATAGCTCATGAAGGGATTGGCGCGAGAAAACACGTCAGCCTGCACGCGTAGTGGATGCATCCGCCGCATCCATTCGGCAAATCCCTCACTGGCCCACAACCGAATCCAGGGCTCGGCAAACGTGCGGTAAAGGCCGAGATTGATTTCCGAAACGCGCGCCGCAGTGGCAAAACGCCGCTCATCTTCTTCGCTATTGCCGCCTAGAGCCCGAATATCGTCGAGTGTGCGTGCCTCGAAGCGAACGAGGTAATCGCCTGTCACGAGGTCGGCGGCTTGATCGCCGGACTGCTTGGGCGTCATCACGGCCTCGTAAAGCCCTGGCGGAAGCACGTCTATTAAGTCGATGTTGCTTGCAAACTCATCGTGCTCTTTTTTGGCAACCGAGCCGGAAACGAAGATGCCGAGATGGCCCGCCGAAGGGTGAACGGCATAGATGATTGTTTGTCCATGCGTGCGGATGTCATCTACACTTTCATAAAGATCAAGAATCCAGTCCAGCGCCTGAGGGGGCGGGGTAATGTTGTCGGCCTGCGAACAGAAAACCACAATCGGTGTGCGAATGTTGCGCAAGTCTATGGTCGTGCCATCGGACGAAACGATCTCAGCTGTTGCGAGCTTGTTGCCAACGAATAGTTGGTCGGCAATCGCTTGCATCTCCGCGGCATTGAGCATCACATGGGCGCCCCACCATTCCTCGAATTCGAGATAGCGCGGCGTTTCGGTATCGATCTTGGAATAAAGATTGTAGGACTTAGTCCAATAGGTGTTGGCTGGGTTGAGATTTTCGAAGTTGCTAACCAGCCATGCGCCGTCGAATTTACCATTTCCAAGATCACCCATCAGAGCGGTCAACCAGCTGCCGCCGAGCAACCCGCCGGTGTAGCGCATAGGGTTCTCGCCACGCACCCCAGCCCAGTAGGATAGAGGCGAGCCTGCAACGACAATTGGACCAAACAGCTCGGGCCTTTTGGCTGCCACCATCATGACCGCCCAGCCTGCTTGGCAGTTGCCGATTACCGCTGGCTTTCCATCGGCTTGGGGGTGGAGGGCAATTACGCGCTCCAGAAACGCAGCCTCGGCTAACGCAATGTGCTCGATGGTTTGGCCTGGAACCGGCTCGGGCAAAAACCCGATAAAGTAGCAGGGATGGCCGGCGTGAAGCGCCACGCCGATCTCGCTTTGGGCTTTGAAGCCGCCTATCCCAGGCCCATGACCTGCGCGGGGATCGACGACAACGAACGGGCGTTTTCGCTGATCAATTTCGACGCCAGAGGGTGGGATGATCCTGACGAGTAAATAATTCACGGGGTGCGGAAGCTTGCGCCCATCCACGCACAACTCGCAGTCAAACTTCAGCACGTGGGGGGCTTCTTTTGCCGCATGCTGTTCAGATGCTTCCGTGCGCTGCGCCATGACATCAAAAAAGAGTATTTGGCGTTGAACAGCATCTAATCCGTACGCCCAGGCTTCACGGACGAAGTCCATTGGCCAAGTTGCAGACGCTGTGGCCGGCGAGACATCCACTTGCTTACTCATGAGCACTTCTCCTGAAGAGAGTTTAGCGGCTTTCACGCCTCAGCGCGGTAACCGACCTCGGCGCATTTTTGCAGCAGCACGTTGCGGTATTTTGACGAAAGTCTTTCATCACCTGCTCAGGCCCATTTCAATGTGATCCCGACGTCGCCCGGCAGTCCGTCTGGCCAGTCTACGATCTGAAATCTTAGCTTGTATCCGAGCGGGCGAAGTTGCCGATTCCAGAACTCATACATCTCCTTGGGTAAGCCGGTCAGGGTCTTTTCCCAACCTGGCTCCTGCTGATTAATGGCTCGACCGTGGTCTGTGCAGAGCTGGTGGGGGAACCGGTAAACTTGAACCTCGGTCTGTCCATTCGACACCGCCCGCTGGATGATCACGGCCACACGTTGCATCGCTTCTTCGTCTGACACGCCCGATGGCTTGGTGATCTTCTCCAACAGAAGCTTCTTTTCGGCTTCCGCCTCGGCTTGCCTTCGACTTGCGGCCTCAGCCTTCTCTGCCTCAGCGAGGGCAAGCTTCTCCATTATCTCCTTGGCGCTAGGCAGAACTTTCGACAGCTTTTCTTTACTCATTGCCATAGTCTTCTCCTAACCGACCATCCCCGTGCGGGCGGTCCTTCGCAGGCTGACGGGATCGTAATCGATGGAGAGGTCACGCCAAGCCGGGAGTAACACGAAAACTTAGAGCACATTGCGAGGCCACTCGTATAACGTGTAGCAACCACACTACCCGAGATAAGGAAGGATTGCGCCGCTTTATTGGGGCGAAAAAGCCAGCCCCAATGTGTCGCTTGCAGATCGCTCTAAAGTGCTAGTGCCGCTTGACCTTTTTGAGGACATCGAGAACAGCAAGCCAATCCGTCTCGTCCACTCTCGTAGGTGTCGTTAGAATGCCTCGAAACGGGTAGATAAGGCAACCATGAAGACTATTGCGCTCAAAGATGCAGCTGCCATGATTCCCGACGGAGCGAGTCTCATGATCGGGGGGTTCATGGCGGTTGGTACCCCCGAGCGTCTCGTTGACGAACTCGTGCGTCGGGGCAAGCGTAACCTCACCGTCATCGCCAACGACACCGCGCTGCCTGGTCGCGGAATTGGCAAGCTCGTAAGCGCTGGCCTTATTGCGAGGACGATAGCAAGTCACATAGGGCTGAACCCCGAAACGCAACAGCAGATGATCGCGGGAAAAATGGCCGTCGATCTGGTGCCGCAGGGCACGCTCGTCGAGCGTATCCGCGCTGGTGGTTTTGGTCTTGGCGGGATTCTAACGCCGACGGGGGTTGGCACCGTGGTAGAGGAAGGAAAGCGGAAAATCGAAATTGATGGGAAAAGCTATCTTGTCGAAACCGCCTTGCGCGCGGACTTTGCGCTTGTGCACGCGTTCCTCGCCGACTACGACGGCAACCTCTCCTATGCCTTGACAGCGCGTAATTTCAATCCAGTGATGGCCACGGCAGCGGATACAGTCATTGTCACTGCCGAGCACATCGTGCCGGTGGGAGTGATTGCGCCCGATCACGTAGTAACTCCTGCGCCGCTGGTCGATTATCTCGTAACCAACGAGTAGATCGAATGGATGCTCAAACTATTATCGCGAAACGTATCGCTCACGAGTTGCGCTCAGGGATGCTCGTTAACCTTGGAATCGGTATTCCCACCCTGGTCGCGAGCCACGTCCCAAAAACCGTTAGGGTCTTCTTCCAGTCTGAAAATGGGCTAATCGGCACGGGTCCTATACCTGAAGAGGGCATGGCTCATCCAACGCTCACGGATGCAGCCGGGAATCCGGTGAGCGCTCTGCCGGGAGCAAGTACGTTCGACAGCGCTGTCTCCTTCGGTCTCATTCGTGGCGGCCATGTCGATATGACGGTGCTTGGGGGTCTGCAAGTAGACTCGCAAGGACACCTCGCGAACTGGATGATACCCGGCAAGATGGTTCCAGGCATGGGCGGGGCGATGGACCTGGTAACGGGTGCAAAGCGCGTCGTGGTAGCCATGCAGCATACCGCTAAAGGCAAACCCAAGATTGTAAAACAATGCACGCTTCCGCTCACCTCGCTGCGACAGGTTGATCTGGTCGTCACTGATCTCGCAGTCATCGCGTTTCCAAATAGCCGTGCAACCTTGATTGAGACGGCACCAGGCATCACAGCGGAAGAGGTGATCGCGGCAACCGAAGCCGAGCTCGTCCTACCTGACCATGTCCAGCAAATGACCCTTTAGACCAAGGATCTTTTGGAGGTAGCTTCTTGAATGCTGATCTTCGTCGCCTGACGAAGGCTTTACTTTTCGCCGCGGAGCAACACCGCAACCAGCGGCGCAAAGGTGCCGCGCAGGAGCCATACCTTAATCATTTGGTAGAGGTGCTTGATCTCGTAGTTCAGGCGTCGGAGGGTACCGACACGGACTTGCTAATAGCTGCCATTCTTCACGACGTAGTTGAAGATACACCAACGAGCTATGAAAACATCGCTGCGAAATTTGGTGAGCGTGTCGCTCAAATAGTGCGGGAAAACTCTGATGATATGTCATTGCCTAAGGCGGAGCGCCGACGGGCGCGGATTGCCGACATGCCACTCAAATCAAAAGAAGCGCGCCTCGTAAAAATGGCGGATGTTATCTCCAACCTCCGCGCTATAGCGGTCTCGCCACCTGCCGGATGGCCTCCAGAGCGCAAACTTAGCTATCTAGAAGGTTGCAGACAATTAATCGACGCTGGGCGGGGGACGGATGCCGCGATGGAGCGAATTTTTGACCAAACCGCCGCTGATGTGGAGCGTACCATCCGCGATCAGGCGCCATTCTCGATCGACGGACGCGAAGTGGCGGCACGTCATCTCGAAAACGCGATAGGCCAAGCTGTACATCTGATTTATCTGCCAAATACAGAAAACCAGAGTTTCGGAGTGTTGGAGGTCGATCGTCTCTGTGAACTAATCGGGCGTAGCTTTCCGTCGGCCACAGTGCAACCCGCAGAAGCACTTTATGAGGGAAAGAGACGGTCTCTCCTCATGGTCCGCATCAGGACCGATAGCACAGACGCGGTGGTCGATCTTGCTCAACGGTTATGTCTTGCATTTCAACAACGATTTGTCGGGGTTGAGGTGGGCGGTCGCTACATTCGAATTTATGGGGACGACACTGAATAGGTCGAGTCAAGGTCGCATTATCTTGAATCATCAGGTGGAAATTATGTACCAATGCAAATTGTTAGCGAAATCCGCACCGTAGCGGAGATGCCTTTCAACTAAGCCATGCTGCGAACCGGCTATCTCATTTTGCTATTCGGCTTGGCCATTCCTGCTTCCGCTTCGGCGAATTGGTTCAATAAATCGGAACAATATCTCGCCGTTTGTGGAAATGAGGCAGCCCATCGCTTTCATAAGGATATTTCGAGCGAGGATGGGCGGCGGCATATCCATCTCTGCATGATCGCTCATGGGTACGCGTTCAAGGAATCCTGCGGCGAAGAGGGCTGGGTAAAACCCGATTGCTATCGCTTGAAATATAAGACAGAAGGCCGTTAATTGCTGCTCCCACGATGATTTGGGTGGCGAAAGTGAAACCGATCATCAGTGCGAGGAGGCCGAGTACTGCACCGTCGAGTGTAAGAACATTTTCTTCACCGCGGGTGCCGGCGCGCACGCCAAGCCAGCGTCCTACCTCGCTAGCAACAACAATAACAATGAGGCTCAATCATTCAAATTCATACTCATGAGTTCTGAAACCAGAATCAATAAGGAGAACCGAGAAGGATAGCCTAGGACGCTACTGCGGTAGGTACGCTCGGAGCAGCCGGACTAGAAGCACAATGATGCCAAGAAATGCTGCGGTCGCGGCAATTCGCGGCACGTATCGAATAACGGTGGCAGGATCGCGCTGGTGATACCAGGGTA
>DASRIZ010000229.1:0-30013 GCA_035649735.1 Blastocatellia bacterium
GGTCTCCTATGGATAGACCCGACCTAACGGCAACGACCGGGCCCCGTAGCAGTCTCCTCTCGATAGCCACCGAACGAACGGCAACGACGGGGCCGCGTAGCGGTCTCCTCTCGATAGACACCGAACGAACGGCAACGACCGGGCCGCGTAGCGGTCTCCTATCGATAGCCACCGACCTAGCGGCAACGACCGGGCCGCGTAGCGGTCTCCTATCGATAGCCACCAACCTACACGGCAACTCTCGTTAGCATCACGCGACGTGTGCAGTTACCTAACCAAGATCATCAATGTACGTGAACAAATAACGGGGGTCGTATTCCACATCGAATTTCTTTAGCAGAACCTCATATTCATCACGAAATGAGCGCTTTGCATGATGGCGCTCCTGGTCCTCAATGTACGTGGCAACTCTTGATACCTGAGACTTCGAATATGAAAAAGCTCCGTATCCCTTCTGCCAGTTAAAGTGACCTCTGACCCATCCCTTGTCGTTTATTAGGCTGGATGCGGCGGACTTCGCATCTCGCACGAGATCAGAAAGAGCGATGTCTGGGTTTAGACCGATTAACAAGTGAACATGATCAGGCATCCCGTTAATCGCCATGACCTTGTTCTTCTGGTTTTGAATGGTGGTAGTCATGTACTTGTAGATTTCGATCTTGTGTTCCGGGGCGATGAGCGATTGCCTTCCCTCGACTGCGAATACAGCGTGAATGTAGATCTGCGTGTAGGTGTTTGCCATACACATTCCTTCCATTTTTTGTTGGATTGGTACCGCCCAGGTCGGTGCGCGCGGGCGTTGTCAGATCATACGCTGCGCGGCAGCATAATATTCCGACCGCGACGAGATTTCAATGCCGTTGCGGTGCGTGCTATCGATAGGTGACCGCCGCGGCCCCGGTCGTCGCCGACGAACCCATTTCTATCGAGAGGTGACCGCTACGCGGCCAACCGCGTCGCCGGCGAACCCGCTGCTATCGAGAGGTGACCGCTACGCGGCCAACCGCGTCGCCGACGTACCCATTTCTATCTATAGGTGACCGCTTGCGGCCCGACGTTGCCGGTGGCGTGCGGTGCTATCGATAGGTGACCGCTACGCGGCCAACCGCGTCGCCGACGAACCTGTTTCTATCGATGGGTGGCCGCTACGCGGCCTGGTCGTGAGTTGATTGGATGGATTAACTACTTCCAAGCACCGACTCGCCTTCGGCGTCGCGAAGGTTCGCGAAGTGTTCGATGATCCGGCGCGCACCGGCCGGCCCGACAAATGGCTTAAGCTCGTCAAAACTCGCCTCGGAAACTCGCTTCAGGCTTCCAAAGTTCCGCAATAATCGCGCCTTCAACTTGTCGCCCACGCCCGGTATCGACGTTAGCTCGCTCTCAAAATCACGCATCGTCCGTCGCTGCCGGTGGTAAGTCACCGCAAACCGGTGGGTTTCGTCGCGGATCATCTGAATCAGGTGCAAAACCGGTGAATGATGGTCGATGCGAATCGGCTCCTCCTTGCCCTTTACGAAAAGCAGTTCTTCCCGCTTTGCAATCGAAGCCGTCGGCAAGGCCTCCAGTCCCAATTCATGAAGCGCGCGCGCCGCAGCCGCAAGCTGGCCTTTCCCGCCGTCGATCAACACCAGATCCGGAAGCGGCTTGGCCTCTCTAAGCAATCGCGAATAGCGGCGCCCGACAACCTCGTACATCGATTGGAAGTCGTCGGCCCGGCCTTCGACTGAACGAACCTTGAATTTGCGATAGTCGGATTTCTTCATCGCGCCGTGCTCACAGACAACCATCGACGCGACGTTCTCCGCACCCTGGATGTTCGAGATGTCAAAAGACTCGATCCGATCCGGCAACGTCGGCAGTTCTAATGTCTCGCGAAGCTCCTCCAGCACCTTTTGCATGTCGGGGCGCTGCATCCGAAACCGCTGGTCAAAATTCAATCGGGCATTCTTCTCGACCAGGTCGATCAAGTCACGCTTGACGCCGCGTTGAGGCGTCACGATGTGAACTCGCCGTCCGCGTTGGAGGCTCAAATACTCCTCGAGTAGTTCTCGGTCCTCGAAATCCACCGGGACGAAGATCTCGCCCGGCGCGTAGTCCCCAGCAGTGTAGTATTGCTTGAGAGCTTGCCCGATGAACACACTTGGATCAAAAGGATCCGCGATGTCCTCCCAGTAGAACTCGCGTTTACCGACGACTCTCCCTTCGCGCATCGTGAACAGCGAAAGCGCCAGAAGCGGGCCTTCGCGATAGTAGCCGAAGATATCGATGTCCTCGCGCGAGATCACCATCATCTTTTGCTGCTCGCCGAGCTTTACGATTGTTTTGAGTTGATCGCGTGAGCGCGCCGCGGCCTCGAACCTCAGCTCATCGGATGCTTCCTGCATTCGGCGTTTCAACTCGGCTTCGAGATCCTCGGTTTTACCCTGCAGCAACAGATCGACGTCACGCACGGCTTCGTTGTACTGCTCAATCGAGCAGAGACGGCTGACACACGGGCCGAGACAGCGCTTGATGTGGTACTCGAGACACGGGCGGTCAGCCTTCCCGTCGATCTCCATCGTGCAGGTTCGAAGCTGAAAGTTTTTGTTGATCAGATCCAGAGTATTCCACGCAAGCGAGATCGGAAGGAACGGCCCGAAATAACTCGCTCCGTCCTTCAATATCTTGCGCGCGATCATGGCTCGCGGCGCTCCCTCGTTGGTGATCTTGATATGCGGGTATTGCTTGTCGTCTTTGAGAAGGACGTTGAAGATCGGTTTGTGTTTCTTGATCAGATTCGACTCAAGCGCCAGGGCTTCGATTTCATTGTCGGTAACGATGAGATCGACATCGTTTATTCGCGCGATCAGGTCGCCGGTCCTGAACACCTGCGCGCGATCTGTGTGGAAGTATTGACGAACCCGATTGCGAAGGTTCTTCGCTTTGCCGACGTAGATTATCTTGCTCTTCTTATCGCGAAAGAGATAACAGCCGGGCTGTGTAGGAAGGTTGGAAAGCTTTTCCTCAAGAGACATAGGGGAATCAGAGTCCGTAGTCCGTAGTCCGTAGTCCTAGCAGTTGTTTCACAATGCACACAGCCAAGAACCTGACTACGGACTACTGACTACGGACTACTGACTTTCTACTCAAGCTTGAACAGCGGCACGTATTTGCCTTCCTCAAATCTGAACTTGAAATTACCCTCGAAGCGTCTTATCCCGGACACCCCTGCGCCGCTGGCCAGCGTCGGCATTCGGAGCGTGCCCTCGTACTGGCTGTAGTCGATAGTCGCGTTGAACGACTTCATCTTGCTCGCTTCTTTGTCGAGAACTTCCAGATTATGAAGCCCCTCGATCTTTATTGTCAGCAGTTCACCGGTCTGCGGATCGAGCTGGGCAACACCCGACGCCAGGGCTGTGTTGGTCACTTCGGCCTTGGGCACGAAACGAAACCATCGTTCGTTTTTGCGATCGGCTATGACTTCCTGAAAGTTGTAGAACTTTACTCGCTCGGGCAAGAGAGGAAAAAACGCAACATCCCAGACCGCTCCGAACGACAACAACGTCGGTTCGTTTTCTTTTACGCTTTCCTTTGGGTTTCCTTTTTTGTCAGTATCGGCAATCACTCTAACTACGATCGGCACATCTCCGGTTTTGTCTGGCTTTTTTGCCGGCTCGACGACCACCGTAGTATCCCGTAACTCTTCTACCGCTTCTTTATCGCCCTTGATCTTGTATCTCTCCACGTGAATCTTCTGTTCATAGCGGCAGTGATCCCTAAAATAGAGCGAGCGGTCCTGGTTGGCGGCGGCTTTGCAGACCAATTCGGGAGCGTCGCAGGTCTGCGCGACTGCGCTGACAACCAACCCGATAAACACGAGCAAGACTGCGGTAATGTGTTTCATCGACTTCTTGACTCTCCAAAGGCCTTTCGTGTATTAACTCTAAACGTCAGTCTAAAAAAGTATAAGTGAGCCGGGAACATAACGGCAAACGTCATCATCTCTGGCGCAGCGAACCTCATGCTGATCGTGTTAGCTTTTGCCTCGATCCAGAAATGCACATCAAAACTAAGGAGATCCCTATGAAGCTTAAGGCGATTACTGCGGCGGGCATCCTTGCCGCAGTCATTTTTAGCAACGCCTGCGCAACGAAGAAGTATGTTCGCAATCGAGTAAACGAGCGCGCAACGCCCCTTGAAAGCCGCACCGGCGAACTCGAAGAGACCTCGCGGCGCAACACCCAGGATCTAGGCCGCCTCGGGAAAGACATCGACGACGTGAGGCAGAAAACTGACCGCGCCCAACAGCAAGCCGATAAGGCCGCTTCGTCAGCCGAGCAAGCTAACACACGAGTGAGCGGTGTCGAGCAAACAGTTTCCGATCTTCGCACCAACCTCGACAAGTACACCGTTCAGAAAACGGTTACCGTTAGGTTCAATGCGGCTAAATCTGAGTTGCTTCCCGAGGCGATGGCTTCGCTTGATGAGCTTGCGAGCCAAATCAAGGACCGCAACGGTTTTCTTCTTGAAATTCAGGGCTTCGCCTCCGCCGAAGGTAAACCCGAGCTAAACGAGCGCTTGAGCCAGGCACGATCCGAATCCGTTAAGCGTTACATGGGCGAGCGGCACAACGTTCCATTGTTCCGAATGGCGATGCTCGGTTTCGGGACTAGCCGTCCGGTCGCCGATAACGAAACAAAGGAAGGTCGCGAGCAAAACCGGCGCGTCGAGGTCCGCTTGCTGACCAACAACGCGGTTAGCCAGGCGCACTGAAAGATCAGAAGGCAGTAAGCGGAAGGCAGAAGGCAGTGGAAGCACAAGGAACCTCTGCCTTCTGCTTTCTGCCTTCTGCTTTCTGCCTTCTGCGTTCTGCCTTCTGCGTTCTGATTATGGAATTTGGGATTGAGATACCGACCGGCAAACCATTCGACGCGGTGGCTCTGGGGCTCAACGCAGTAGATCACCTCATCGTCGTCCCACAGTATCCCGGATTCAACAGCAAGGTTCCGCTGATCTCGCACACCATTGCACCCGGTGGTCAATGCGCAACAGCCATGGTAGCCCTTGCTCGCCTCGGGATGCGCGCAAGCTATATCGGTAAAGTAGGCTCAGACGATTTTGGACGTTTGCAGATTCACTCGCTTAAATCCGAAGGCGTCGAGTCATCCGGTGTGATGGTGGTCGACGGCGCGGAGAGTCAAATCGCCTACATAGTTGTGGATGAGCCGAGCGGCGAGCGTACCGTAATCTGGCATCGCGACGAGCGGTTGATGATCGGCGTCGATGAGATTGATCCGGAGGCGGTCACGTCCGGCCGAGCGCTTCTCCTGGATGCGCACAATGTGGCGGCGTCGATCGCGGCTGCGAGGTTCGCTCGGGCAGCCGGTGTTCCGACCGTGCTGGACATCGACAACATCTACCCGGGCGTAGAAGAGTTATTGCCGCTGATTGATTTTTTGATCTCGTCAACCAGTTTTCCTCTGCGACTGACCGAAGAAGCCAATCTGCGTGTCGCATTGAAAAAGCTACAGTCTTTGACCGGTTCGTTGTTCGTAGCGGCGACGCTGGGCCGCGAAGGAGTCCTGGCTTATTTTCAAGAAGAGTACATTCACTCTCCAGCGTTCACTGTTGACTGCCGAGATACCACCGGAGCCGGGGATGCATTTCACGGAGGCTTTATCTACGGATTGCTCGCCGGTCATTCCGTCGAGCACACGCTCCGATTTGCGAACGCAGTGGCGGGTCTGAAATGCCGGGCAATAGGCGCGCGAACAGCCTTGCCGACGCTTGAAGAAGTAAACGAGTTGCTCGGGTGAATATAGGTCCTATACGTCCTATACGTCCTATATTCTAAAGCCCGATCACCTCTCTCAAATACTGTCGGCTTCGGACCGCGCTTTCGTAAGGGTTTACACCGGGCTGCTCTGCGTCCACATCCTGTTCAACAAGCGCCCATCCTTCGTAACCACAGTTCATTAGTCCTTTTGTTATCGCCGAAACATCGACTCCGCCTTCACCCAACTCACAAAAGACGCCGCGCCGCACCGCGTCCAGAAAACCAACGCCGCCTTCCCGGACCGACTGAAGCACGTCCGGCCGCACATCTTTAAGGTGCAAGTGAACAATCCGGGACCCGTACTTCTCCACCGCGTCCACCGGGTCGCCGCCGCCGTACATATAATGGCCGCTGTCCAAACACAAACCGATCAATGCCGGGTCAGTGCTCGCGCAGAGACGCTCGATCTCAGCGGGCGTCTCCACCAATGTTCCGGCGTGATGATGAAAAGCGGTCACCAGCCCCAGCTCCCGACAGGCCTTGGCGATTCGGTTCAGAATTTCGACAGCGCCATCCCAATGTCGCTCGCTCATTCCATCCCGTTGTTCGTTTACCCGTCCTGCCACCGACATTCGCGCTCCACCCATCTCATCCGCCAGCACGATCAAGCGGGACCCTGCTCGCGCCAGCAGCGTGGCGACCTTCATCGCTTCGCGGAAATCAGCTTCGTGGCGTTGTACGTCGGAGAGGTGAACCGGTACAAAAGCAGAAACAAGCCTGAGCCCGCGAGATGACAGCTCGGCGATTAAACAGTCCGCGTCGGTTGGCAGGTATCCGTAAGGCCCCAGCTCTGTGCCTTCGTAGCCGGCTTTCGCCATTTCGTCCAGCACCCTTACGTAACCCTGACGCGCGGTCCAGCCTTCGGCTTCCATGATTCCCCAGCTGACTGGTGCGGTTCCGACCTTGATACTCACGTTAGCCTCTCTCATTTCAAAAACTCGTCTGCGTTCTCTCTTGTGACGAGCTTGGTTCCGGTATCTATGACCTTAGCGACGGTCTCTCCTCGAATGGTTTTTATCGCCGCCTCGACGGCTTGCTTGCCCATGTTTGCTGGATACTGTGCAATGACCGCGCTGATCGCTCCAGACTTTACAGCGCGCACTGCCTCCTTGCCTGCGTCAAAACCAACAACGAAAAACTTGCCGCCGGGGCGTTGCGCGGCAACTCCTTCCATCGCACCCAGCGCCATCTGGTCGCTGGTTGCGAACACCGCGTTCAAATCAGGATAGGAAGTAAGAAGGTTTTCCATCACGGTGAGTCCGAGCGCGCGCTCGCTATTGGCAGGCTGGATGGTGACGAGTTGAATCCCCGGCGCCTGGGCGATGGCTTCCTGAAAGCCGGCGACGCGGTCATCGTGGGTAGCCACTCCGAGGATTCCGCGAATGATAGCTACCTTGCCTTGTCCTCCAAGAGTCTTAACAAGATAGTCGCCCGCAAGCTTTCCGCCGACACGGTTGTCGGTGCCGATGTAACAGACCTTGCCGGACCACGGAGTATCGTTGTCCACAATCAGCACAGGGATGCCGGCCGCTTTTGCTTTGTCCAGCACCGGAGTTACTTCGGCGACTCCTCCCGGTACAACCGCCAGGACCGAAACCTTTTTTAGAATCTGATCTTCCAGAATCGAAACCTGCTGATCGATGTTTATCTCACGCTCCGGAGCGAGGACCGACAGTTCTATGTCGGGATGCTGACTCGCTGCCTCCTCGGCACCACTCTTCAGCGTCTGCCAAAACTCGCTATCGAGCGCTTTAGTCACTATCACGACTCGCTTTCGCGCCGAGTCCTGGCGATTGCACCCGACCACCGAGATCAGCAGCATCGCCACAACTCCGATGCTTACGATCCGTTGCTTGCTTCTCATCGATACCCCCCTATTTCGTAGCCAGACGGCGTTTTCTCGTTCGTTGGCGCAGCACATCGATCCAAACCGCGGCTACGATGACTATGCCTATAACAACCTTCTGCCAGTTAGGCGACACGTTCAGCAGCGTCAATCCGTTGCGTAAAACACCCATGATCAATGCTCCAATGAGCGTTCCCCAAACCGTGCCCACACCTCCAAAAAAACTCGCGCCGCCAATGATGACCGCGGCTATGGCGTCGAGCTCCGCGCCGTCCCCGGCAAGCGGAAACCCGGAGTTCAAACGGCCGGCGAGCACGATCGATCCCAGAGCCGCCAGCGCGCCGCTCAGCGCATAAACCATCGTCAACCGCCGGTCCACCGGAATACCGGAAAATACAGCCGCTTGTTTGTTGCCGCCGATCGCATAAACATCTCGTCCCAGCGTCGTACGCGTAAGAAAAATGTGAAAAAGCGTATACACCACCACAACCAGAATCACCGGAACCGGAATGTATGCAATCGTACCTGCGCCCCAGAAACGAAATCCGTCCGGCAACTCTGATATCGGGAAACCACCCGAGATCACAAACGCCAGACCTCGCGCGACATTCATCATTCCGAGAGTTGGGATAAACGGGTGAGGCAGTCGCAGCTTTGTAAGCAGTAATCCATTTGTCGTGCCCATCGCCGCCCCGATCGCAATACCCGCCAATACGCAGACGGCCCACGGCACCCCCGCTTTGAGCATCATCGCCACCAGCACGCACGACAGTCCAAGGATTGAACCAACCGACAGATCGATGCCCGCGGTGATGATCACCAGCAATTGGCCGAGCGCCAGAAGAGCGTTAACCGACGACTGACGAAAGATATTTATCAGGTTGTCGAAAGTGAGAAAGTACGGCGATAAGAAGCTGAGGATCGCCGATATGGCCAGAAGCCCCAGCAGCGGCCCAAATCGTTTTATCACGTTTGTCGCGGCAAGACGCCTGTCGCTCGAGATGCGGCCGTCCACAGCGGGCTGTTCTTCTAGGGTTTTGATCGTGTCCACGTTTGTTTTCAGCGCGGGGCTCCCCCGGTCGCAAGCTGCATGATTCGTTCGTCGGTTGCTTCCGCGCGCGACAACTCGCCGGTTATCCGCCCTCGATGCATTACCAGAATTCGATCGGAGAGTTGCAGAACCTCTTCGAGCTCCGACGAAACCAAAAGAATCGCAACCCCGCGATCCGCGAGCCGCCGGATCAAGTCGTAAATCTCGGCTTTCGATCCGACATCAATCCCCCGCGTCGGCTCATCCAGAATAAAAACCTTCGCGTCTGCTGAAAGCCACTTGGCCAGCACAACTTTCTGCTGGCCGCCGCCGCTGAGGTACATAACCTGTTGCTCGACATTGGGGGTCTTGAGGTGAAGCTCGCGAGCAAGATCAGTCGCCACTTTCCTTTCGCGCATCCTGTCGAGAAACAAACCGTAGCGAGCAAACTTGCCCGGGGCCGCAAGCGCGATGTTGAATCGCACGCTTCCGCCGAGCACAAGGCCCTTTGCCTTTCGATCGTCTGCAACCAGCGCAAGTCCATTCCGAACCGCATCGATGGGTGTCTTGATCGTCACCGGTTGGCCATCGAGGTATACCGATCCCGACTCAATCTGGCCGGCGCCAAACAATGTTTCTACGAGCTCCGTTCGACCGGCCCCGACCAGCCCGGCGAGACCGACAATCTCACCTCGATGCACGCTGAACGTTATACCGGCGAATTTACCCGCGGCGCTCAGCCCCTCGACTCGCAATGCTTCTTCGCCAGAGACCTGCGACTTGCTTCCGGATAACTGTTCCATCTCGCGCCCAACCATATTTCTCACCAGCTCGTCGGTACTGGTCTCGGAAATCGGTGTGGTGGCGATGTGTCGACCGTCACGCAAAACAGTCACGCGATCGGCGATCTGGTGAATCTCTTTGAGGCGGTGCGAAATGTAGACGATGCTGACCCCACGCGACTTTAACCCGGAGATCGTTTGAAAGAGACGACTTGTCTCATGTTCTGAGAGCGGCGAGGTGGGTTCATCCATTATTATGAGCTCGGCGCTGAACGCGAGCGCTCTGCCAATCTCAACCAGCTGCTGCTCGGCGATGCTCAACTCTGCCACAAGGCGCTTTGGATCAAGAGGATGTCCTAATCCTTCGAGCAGAACCCGGGCGCGGCTGTTAATGTCGTTCCAACGGACCCACCCGCCGAACCGTCCCGCGATTGGATGCCTGCCGAGAAATACATTCTCTCCTATACTCAACTGCGGAACGAGCATCAGCTCCTGATGGACGATATTGATGCCGAGTTGGTGAGCCTGGTGAGGAGTTTTGATTTCGACAGGCCGGCCCTTCCAGAACACCTGACCCCGCTCGGCCTCATACAATCCGGTGACGATCTTCATCAGCGTCGATTTGCCGGCGCCGTTTTCGCCGATCAAAGCGTGAACCTCGCCGGGACGCACATCGAAGCTAACGTCGTCCAGCACTGTGACGCCGCTAAATACTTTTGTGATGTGCTCCATTCTCAGGAGCGAGTCTGTTTGTCGCGTCAACATCGGGATACTTACTATTTGCGATTTGCGATTTTCTATTTGCTATCTTCTATCTGCTCTTTGCGTTTTCTTAATCGGCTCAATTGCTCACTGGAAGACACGGGAAGCGAATGGAGAGACAAATAGCAAATAGCAAATAAAAAATGTTAAGGCTGAATCACAGCTTTAATTGCTTCCCCCACACGCATTGCTTCCAGCGCGTCGCCCACGTCGGCTAGCCTCAATCGATGGGTTATCAGCTTCTCGACCTGCAATGTTCCAGCTTCGAGAATCCGAGCAACCTTCGGAAAGGCCGTTCGTTGGATAAATGAACCGATAACCGAGGCTTCGTAGCGTGTAATCGCATATTGATTCAATGATCGCTCGGCGTTCTGATTGACGCCAAAAAGAATGACTCGCCCGCCTCGCCTCACGAGATTCAAGGCTTCCGGGAGCAAACTACCCGCGGCATCAACGGCAACGTCAACGCCAATGCGGGTTATCGCTTTGACTTCGGCGGCGGCATCTTCGGATTTTGGATTTATTACGTCAGCGCCGAGACGTTCGGCGGTTTGTCGGCGGAAATCGGTCGGCTCGATAACGAATACTCTTCCAGCTCCGGCAGTTTTAAAAAGCATCAGAAACAACAGACCTATCGGCCCCGCCCCAAGAATCGCGACGCTTTCACCGGGAACGACATTCGTTTTCTCAAAGGCATGCCAAACACAAGCAAGCGGTTCCGCAAGGCAGGCGCGCTCGGGCGGAACATCTCGATCGATCTTGTGCAGTGCTTTTGCGGGCGCCAGATTAAACTCAGCGAGCCCGCCGTGTCGAAAAATTCCAAGCGTGGTCATATTCTCACAGACATTGGTAAGCCCCATTCGGCAGTAATCGCACAAACCGCAGGTGATATTAGGATCGATCACAACGCGATCACCCGGCTTAACATTGATCACACCGTCGCCTATATCTGTGACCGTAGCTACGTATTCGTGCCCCAGGATGCTCCCCGAGGTGGCCGGGTGTCCCGGAGGATCGGAGAGTATGTGAATGTCCGTACCACAGATGCTCACGCGATCGACGCGAAGCAGCACGTCATCCGCCGCTTGAATTCGCGGGCGGGGAAATTCTTCCAGCGCCCAACGGCCAGGTCCATGAAAAACCACCGCTTGCATTGCTTCGCTCATAGTTCCGATCTCCGTCCGCTTAGTCCCTGCGGCAAGCGGGTATCATCCGAAAATCCTCAACGGTGCCCTTGCGGCCGGCTTGTCAGGGCCCAAAGCCGAAAACTCCATGCCGACAAACCCGTCATATTGCGATCGCCGCAGCAACGCGTTCACCGCTTGATAGTCAATCTTTCCCGTGCCCGGCTGATGCCTTCCGGGCATGTCGGCCACGTGAAAGTAACCGATCCATTCAAGGTTTCTCTCGATTTCCGTCACCACGTCTTCATCCATCATGCTCATGTGATAAATGTCGTAGAGCAGCTTTACCCGTTCGCTATCGACGCGTTTGACAAGGGCAACCCCGGGCTCGGAGTGATCGAGAAAACACCCGCGATGATCGAGCGCGGTGTTCAACGGTTCCAAAAGCAGCGTGAGGCTCTGGGCGGCCGGATGATCGGCGAGGATCCTCATCGCTTCCTCCATTGCTTCGAATTTTTCTTCCATCGAAGTATGGGCAGCAGTCGGCGATGCGCTGCCATCGTTCTGAAGCACGTCGCTGAGCATCATTATGTTTCGGCACTTCAACCGCTCAGCAGCATCAAAGACCTGCTCCATCTCTTCGACCAGACCCGCTCGTCCAACGGGGTCGATCAGAGCATAGCGGCGATTCCCGCTCATCGCCGCTATCGTGAGGTCGAACTCCTGCGCCGCATCAGCCAACGCCGGCAGGTCTTTATCTCGCCAGTCCCAAAACTCGATCGCGCGATAACCCAGCTGCGCGGCAAGCGCCATGCGCTCGATAAAAGGGCGATCGGTGAACAGCATTTCCAGGCAAAGCGAGAGTTTCATTTCACCGCCCGCTTGCCGGTTTCGCCGAGATCACCACCACACCAATGCGCAAAGTGTTTCGGTCTCCGATCTGAGCGGGAAAGATAAAATCCTGTATCGCAAATGTTGATTTGAGCGATCCGATGCTGCCTACTTCTCGCTGATCCCACTCTTCGAACCGCACCGTTTCACCGCGAATCTTCCCGGTCATGACCAGTTCAAGCCCGAGCGGGTCGTGCACCAGCTCGACCAGATTGCCTTTCAAGTCACGATAGTCTCCGGTGCGCCCGCAGATCGGGCAGATCTCGACGTCGGCGTGATTTGGATTGGTGTGTTCGACTTCGTAGTGAACGCTTGCCGCGAACCGGAAGAACTCGCGACCGCCTCCCGGCGCGTCAAGCTTAACGCGATCAAGTTTCTGACGTGCAAGCGATGTGTAGTAATACCGCATATGAAACGCGTGCGAATGTTGCAGGGCTCGGTGCTCGCGCAACTCCCATGGCTGCAGATGCTCGAGGCGCACTTCGAAGTCGCATCCTTCGGGGTTGTCAAACGGCCCGTAGTACTCGCGCATGCGCATCGCCTGTCGAAGGTGCTCGGTCACAAGCTTGACTGCCTGCTCATAAGATTGCGCCAATGACGCATCGATGTAGAACCAGAGATTCGGGTACCGCGGCATGGACTTGTCAAACGCCGTCTTGGGCGGAAGCCGAAACTCATTGAGGTTCGCGCCGATCGAGGGCTCGGATTTCACAGTTGAGGACTGTGATTTAGGAAGTTCGATCGGCCACTCGGTCTTGGGACGGAAATTGTAGCGTAGGAAATTCTGATTTATGGTAGCGCTATTCCAACGCGACGCCGCGGCAAGTTTGTGCTTATCAAGCCAGTCGAGCGGCTCGATGGGTCGAGAGAAGCTTATAAAATCATTCCACGTTCCGGTGAATTTTCCGGGCCACCCCGCTCGCACGCCAAGCGGATGATTTGGTAACCGCCGGCCCTCATCGTGCAGCTTTCGAAACGTGCCTTCGTTGTACATCTTCAACGAGATCGGCCGATCGTTCGGGTAATACTTGCTCTCGGCATCACCGCGATCGCCGACGATTTTTAGTTCTTCCCAACCTACCGGCATCGATCCGTGTTTTCCCCATTGAACGTTAACCCGCGGGCGCATTCGGTTGTTCCGCGCCTCAATCAAGGCTGCTTCTCCCCCGTCCAGCAGCCGGCCGTGAAAGTAGGTCCAGATCTTCTCGATAGCCATCTTGTCGATCGAGAAGCGGACCCACATTACTTCGTGATCGCAGGGATCGTTGTCCTCCGGAAAATCGATGTCATCCTCCCAGAAAAAGTGATAGGCGATTAGCCGCTCCGTCGGATGGAGGATGACCGCAAAATCTTTGAGGGTGAAGAATTCCGACGTGGTGACGTAAACCCGGGGCGCAAATCGCCGCACCAGCCGCCAGTCGTCCTCGGTCAGTTCTCGCGGCGCGTCCAGCTCAAGCGTGCGGGCATATTCGCGACTCGCATCGTCAAGACAGCGACGCAGATGGTAGGCCACACCCAGCTGGTGATGAAACTCCGCGGTCTCTTCGACTCGCTGCGGCTCAAAGGGTGAAGCATCGCGTGCCGCAACGGGTCGATGGATAGCTCCGCCGATCAGAGCGGCAAGAAGCAACCATTTGAGCCAAACTCGCGGCTCCACGAATCGAGATGATAAGTTGATGGTCATTGTTTTTTAGCGATGCCGGCCGATCGACCAGAGCTCTTTAGGCGGCCTATGTATAACCGCGTTGCGGTGTCCTATCCGTAGCTGGCGTGGTTAGCGCGTACCCTGGGCCGCGTAGCGGTTACCTGCGTGGGTCAAAATCGATTTAAGCCAAATAGGTAACCGCTCCGCGGCCCAGGGTACCCGCCAAACCACGCCAGCTACCGATAGGACGCCGCTACGCGTTTACCACCAACCCAGTTTGTCGACGATAAATACCCCCAAACTGAAGTTGGGGATGTTACTGAAGTTTTCACACAGTCTTTCCGTGTCGGTGGAAGGCAACGACTGACAGCTAGCACGCCGAAAGGTGTAGCAAGCCCTCCACCGACCCGTTAGAAAGACCGCGTCAGTTTAGAAGTAAGCCTTAATTCCAAACTGAATGATTCGGGCATTACTCGCATTGAGAATTTGTCCGAATCCGGAGCTCTCGCGGGCGATATTCGGCGGCCCGAAGTTAGCCCGATTAAAGGCATTGAAGAACTCGGTGCGGAATTGAATGCGAACCCGCTCGGTTGCCCGGAAGTTCTTCGCAAGCGTGAAATCGAAGTTCGCGTAGCCGGGACCGCGCATGATCCCTACGCCCGCATTGCCAAACGCCTGGGGTGAGGGGCTGAACGCCGGTTGGAAGGCATCGGTGTTGAACCACTTCTGCAACGTGCGCTGTGATTCTGGTAACACCGGATTCCCGATCAGGTTTGGACGAGCTCGTCGCTCGCCGCCCAGGTTAAGCACGCTGCTGCCGCCTAACGTAACCGTCAAACCCAACCCGGTCTGAAGCGCGTGGATTCCGGTTACCTGCCAGCCGCCGAGAATCATGTCTACCCCCTTGTTCCAACCATCGCCCCACTTATGCCCACGACCAAAAGGCAGCTCCCAGATGTAGCTGGCAACAAAGCGGTGCTTGACATCGAACTCCGCCAACCCGCGATCGGCCTTGACGTTCCGGCCATCCTGCGGTTCGCGGAAAGTTCCAGTGTCAATCCCTGCCCCGCCTCCGCTTGTCGAAATGTGATCGGGCGATTCGGTCAGGGCTTTGCCCCAGGTGTAGCTCAAGAGCGCGGACAGCCCGTGCGAGAAACGCTTCTCGAACCTAGCCTGCAACGAGTTGTAGCTGGACAGCACGCGGTTCTCCATCCATTGTATGTCTCCTAGGGCAGGGTACGGACGTGCGCCCGCCGCCTGCGAACCGTTCGGGTTGGTGATCACCGCGCGCTGGTTGATGTTGCGGAACCCGTTCAACTTCGTTCCTTTGTTCCCGACATAAGCTATCTCAAACAGCATGTCGTTCTTGAACTCATACTGAATGCCAAAGTTGTACTGCTGGATGTAAGGCGACCGTTGATTTGGATCCTGCGCGCGCCGTCCGATAGTCGGAGACAGCGAATTCGGATCCAGCAGCCCGTTCGGATAACCGTTTACCAGCCGAAAGGGGGCAGCCGAAGCCACTGCCGCCGCGCCGGTTACGCTTGTCTGTAACAGATTGTCTACTAGGAACGGCGGGTTGAATCCGAGCAGCCCTTCGCGTCCTTGCCTGACTGTGTGCGAGTAAAACACGCCGTATGCGCCGCGGATTACCAGACGTGAGGCTGGCGTATAGGCGAAGCCGAAACGGGGCGCAAAGTTGTTACGGTCCGGATGGATCAATGCGCGCTCGAAGATGTCTCCGTCTGTGGCGAAGAACATCTTCCCGGTCGCCGGATCGAAATTGGCGAACTGGTTGTTCTTCTCGCGAGGCGGTGTCGAATACTCATAACGCAGCCCGAGATTCAAGGTCAGGTTCGGTTTGACCTTAAAGTCATCCTGGATGAAGTAGAACTGCATATCCTGACCCTGATCCATCACCGTGAAGCTTGTCAGCGCGAGCTGCGAGGGCAGCCCCAGCAGCAGATCGCCGACCGCGCGGTTTGTGAATCGACCCTCAAAGTTCATTCTGCCGATCGTGGCATTCAGGTCGTTGATCTTGGTCTGAACATGCAGGAACTCGGTCCCAAACTTGATGAAGTGCTGCGAGCGATTCATGCTGATCGTCGCGCGTGGATTGTACGCCCGAGGCGTTTGGAACTGCGGTGTCGAAGTGTGGCGACCCACCGCGTCGAACCCGCTTATGTTCACCTTGGGTACTCCGCCAACAATCGCCGGATCGTTCGGAACGTTCTTCAACCCGACCGCCTCCGCGCCGTTGATCCCAAAGTTCGGCGGATTGGTGAAGTAGTTCCCGCGCGTAAACCCGAAACGGAAATCACCGATCAGCGTAGGCGAGAATGTCCACGTTAATCCGAACGCAAGACCCTGCGAACGATTCATGTTCGAGCCGAATGCGTCGTTGAACGAGCCTTCAGCTAACCCTTCGAGCGGCGCCGGGCGGAACGTGTTGGTATCCACGAAGCTATAGCGCCCGAAGAACAGGACATTATTCGAAAAGGAGTGATCCACGCGCACGTCAAATTGATCCTGACGAATTACGGTAACCGGAGTGGAAGCGAATATCGTCGTGCCTGGAACGTTCGGATCCGGAATCAGCTTGACGATTGCAGCTCCGACAGGATCCCACTGACTCGACGGAATCACCCACTGGCCGGCGGCGTTCTTGCTGAACTCGGGCCGGCCCGCGGCGAAGGGGTTATTGACTGCAGTGCTGAACAAACCGGCCTTTTCAGCCGCGGTCGGAACAAGGCGAACGCGGGGAACGCCTTCATCTTCGCGGAGCCCTTCGTAGTCTGCAAACCAGAACGTCTTATTCTTTACAAAGGGGCCGCCGACCGCCGCGCCGAATTGGTTGCGTTTACGCACTGGCTTAGGCGCGCCGAGAGCATTAGAGAAGAAATTGGTCGCGTCAAGCGCATCGTTGCGCAGGAACTCAAACAGTGCACCGTGGAGGGCGTTTGAACCAGACTTGATTGTAGCGTTTACCACCGCGCCGGAACTGCGCCCAAACTCGGCGGAATACGCGTTGGTCTGGATCTTGAATTCCTGGAGCGCCTCGATCGAAGGTTGCACGGTCTGCACGTTTTCGCCGCGGAATGAATTGGAGTACGAAATATTGTCAACGCCGTCCAGCAAAAAGACGTTGTTGAAAGTGCGATTGCCGTTGACGTTGAGCACGCCCTTAAAATTCACGCTTGCAAGTCGCGGAGTGCCGGGTAAGACGCCAGGCGACAGCAATGCGAGCTGGTTGTAGTCGCGACCATTTAACGGCAGATCGACGATCTTTCGCCGGTCGATAACCGAACCGCGTGAGGACGTTTCGGTCTCGAGGAGGGGCGCGCCTCCGGTCACTTCCACGACTTCGCTGACCTGTCCGGTCTGCAACGTAACATCTATTCGGGTGAATTGATTCACCTGCAGCGTAACGCCGCTGCGCAAGGTCTTGTTGAACCCGCTCTTCTCCACCGTCACCGTATAGTCACCAGGTCGAAGGCTGGGTACGGTGTAGGAGCCCGATTCGTTGGTCTCGGTCTTGACGCTGATGTTCGTCGCGATATTAGTAATCGTAACAACCGCCTGGGACACAACCGCGCCCGTGGCATCCTTGACTTCTCCGGTTAGCGTTGCCGTGTCCTGCTGCGCGCGCGCAGCCAACGGACAAGCGAACAACAACACGATACTCAGAAACCAGCTGATGCAACGCGAGAATGGCCTGGACATATCCTTCCTCCTTTGGGTTCGCCTGAACGTACATTCAACCTCACGATGCCGCGAGGCTGAGCGCGCATTCTACTGCCCAACGTTAAAGGGTCAGTTAATTCGGCTGCCGACCGCGCGGCACATCGCGGGTGGCACCCGGTGAAACAACCTGATTAAAACTTGCGTGACCAATCCTTCGGCCAGCGCTCGATGACGACTTTCTTTTCGGTGTAAAACTCAACTCCGTCGCGCCCCTGCGCGTGCTCGACACCGAAAAAGCTGTCCTTCCAGCCGCTAAAAGGAAAGTAAGCCATCGGAGCCGCCACTCCGATATTGATTCCGATATTGCCCGCCGAGGCTTCATAACGAAACTTGCGAGCCGCGGCCCCACTTGTGGTGAAAATGGATGCAGCGTTTCCATAGGGGCTCTGGGCTATCAGTTGAATCGCTTCTTCAATATTCTGAACGTGGGTGACGCTGAGCACCGGCCCGAAAATCTCCGTGTTGGAAATCTCGCCGCCCGGCACTACGTTGTCGAGAATGGTCGGCTTTACGAAATTGCCGTTTTCGTATTTCGAGATCTTCGCGCTCCGGCCGTCAAGCACTACCGTCGCGCCTTCCCCGGCGCCCTTTGAGATTAGACCCTCAATGCGTGCTTTGCTCTCACGCGTAATGACCGGGCCCATTTGTGCGCCTTCCTCGAGGCCGTAGTTTGTGTTGATTGAACTCGCCAGATCGGTGATCGCTTCAGTGAAAGTCTGCCGTGCCTGCCCTACGGTTATCGCGGTTGACACAGCCAGACACCGCTGCCCTGCGCAACCGAATGCGCTGTCGTTGATTATCTGAGCGGTCATATCCATGTCGGCATCCGGCAAAACGACGACGTGATTCTTGGCTCCGCCTTGCGCCTGGACTCGCTTACCGCTGGCCGATCCGCGCGAATAGACATATCTGGCAATCGGAGTTGAACCGACAAAGCTGATTGCGCGAACACCCGGGTGATCCAGCAAAGCGTCGACTGCGTCTTTTCCGCCGTTGACCATATTGAGAACTCCGGGCGGCAAACCAAGCTCATCGAATAGCTCAAAGAGGCGCTGCATCGAAACCGGGACACGTTCGGAGGGCTTCAAGACAAATGTGTTTCCGCAGGCGATCGCATACGGAAGAAACCAGAACGGAACCATAACCGGAAAATTGAAGGGGCAAATGGCCGCCACCACGCCGAGCGGCTGCCTGATCATCATCTCGTCAATTCCGCGCGCGACATCTTCAAGATTGCAGCCTTGCATCAGCGTCGGGATCCCACACGCCACTTCGACATTTTCTATGGCTCGCCGCACCTCCGCTTTCGCTTCGGTCAGGGTTTTTCCGTTCTCCATGGTGATCAACCGGCCGATCTCTTCGAAATGCTCTTCGAGCGAGTGCTTTAGTTTGAAGAGAAACTGAATGCGGTCCTCGGGCGGCGTGGTGCGCCACCCGGCAAACGCGGCGGACGCCGCGTCAACCGCCGCGCCGACGTCATCGGCTCCCCCAAGCGGCACTTGTGCGAGCGGCTCGGTAGTCGCCGGGTTGATCACTTGCATATACTCGCTGGCCTCTGAGCGCCGCCACTCGCCGTTTATGTAGTTTTGCAATTGTCCGTTTGTTGACATTATGTACTCCTTACAGCGCCACCCTTTAGTCCGACTATTCTTCTAGTCCGACTATTCTTCGCTTCGGAAAAAATATCGCTCTTGTTCTAAGGTAGTTTCGAATTCTTCTCTAGCAGAGCGAACCGCCTCGACTTCCGAGACTTCTGCGACCGGCACATCCCAGCGAGACTCGTAGCCGGGCACCCGCATCTCCTTGTCGACTTCGACGACTATAACGGTAGTCCGATCGTTGCGGGAGGCCGCCTCAAGCGCGCGCTCCAGATCACTGTGACTCACGACGCGAATTGCGTGTGCTCCGAGGCTTTCGGCGTTCGCCGCAAAATCGACGGGCAACGGATGCCCGTCCAGTTTGCCGGTCTCCGAATTGCGATAACGGTAATCCGTGCCGAACCCGTCGGAACCTACCGATCGCGACAGACCTCCAATGCTGGAAAATCCATGATTGTCCAGCACGATGATGTTCAGTTTGTAGCCCTCTTGAATCGAAGTCACAATCTCCGAGGACATCATCAAGTAAGAACCGTCACCAACCATCACGTACACTTCTCGCGATGGATCCGCCATCTTCACGCCGAGCCCGCCGGCGATTTCGTATCCCATGCAGGAATAGCCGTACTCCGCGTGATAGCCCTTCGGATCGCGAGTCCGCCAAAGCTTGTGCAGATCGCCGGGCAAGCTTCCAGCCGCGCACACGACCACGTCCTGTGGACGGGATGCTCGGTTTACAGCCCCGATAACCTCGCTCTGACTGATCGGAGGGCCGTGTCGTAAAGAAAACAAGCGTTCGGCCTCAGCTTCCCATTCCTGTTTCAATCTGGAGATCCGACTGGCGTAACCATCGCTCACGTGATGACCTTCAGTTGCCAGGGTCAAATGCTCGATCGCGGACAGGGCATCGGCAACCAGCGGAAGCGCCGCTTGTTTGTGCGCATCAATCGATGCCACGTTGATGTTTATGAACCGCACACCCGGGTTCTGAAACGCGGTCTTGGAAGCGGTGGTAAAGTCGCTCAGTCGGGTGCCGATAGCAATTACCAGATCCGCATCTCGGGCGATCGTGTTCGCGCCGGGAGTGCCGGTGACACCAATCGCGCCCAGGTTTTGAGGATGATCGAATGGCAACGCTCCTTTTCCGGCTTGCGTCTCTCCGACCGGAATACCCGTTCGCTCCACCAAGTGTGACAACGCCAGGGAGGCTTCGCTATAGATCACCCCGCCGCCCGCAATGATCAGCGGACTCGTCGCAGAGCGGATGGCTTGCGTCGCTCTTGCAAGCGCCGCGCGATCTGCCGGCGGACGCGCGACGTGCCAGACCCGCTTCTCAAAGAGTTCCTCGGGGTAATCCCAGGGTTCGGCTTGCACATCCTGTGGAAGGGCCAACGTCACAGCACCGGTTTCCGCCGGAGAACTCAAAACCCGCATTGCTTCCATCAATGCGAATGGAAGTTGATCGGGCCGATTTATTCGATCCCAATAACGCGAAACCGGCTTGAAAGCGTCGTTCACCGAGACGTCTTGCGAATGTTCGGATTCGAGTTGTTGAAGCACCGGGGCCACGTTGCGCCGAGCAAAGATATCGCCGGGAAGAAGAAGAACCGGAAGTCGATTGATCGTCGCCGTGGCCGCTCCAGTGATCATATTCGTTGCGCCCGGTCCGATTGATGACGTGCAGGCAAACGCGCGAAGCCGGTTGCTCATTTTTGCGAAGGCAGTCGCGGTGTGCACCATCGCTTGCTCGTTTCGCGAGAGGTAATAACGAAGCGTCGGATCCTGATGGAGTGCCTGCCCGACTCCGGCGACGTTTCCATGACCAAAGATCCCCCAGACACCTGCGAAGAAAGCGGTCTCGCGTCCGTCTCGCTCAACAAACTGTTTTGCGAGAAAGCTCACCAACGCCTGGGCCGTTGTCAGTCGTCGCTTCTTCACCCACGCCTCCGGTCCAATGCCTGTTCGACTGTCCAGCCGTGTCGAATGATTCCCCCGACTGCTTCGGCTACTTCACGCGGATCGTCCTCTCCCGGGTAAAGCACATTGCGTCCTACAAGCGCGCCGCGAACGTTTGCACCGGCGGCCATACCCGCCGAAACCTCTCGCAAAAACGCCGACGGATCACCCGCGGACTCGCCGCCCAGCAGCAGAATCGGCAGAGTCGTCGCGCGCGCAACGACCTCGTAGTTTTCGCAATAGGGTAGCTTCAGCCACAAATAGCGGCTGCTGTCGCCGAGCGCCGACGCTACTCCAACGATCTTTGCCAGCGCCTCAGCGGTTTTGGTTACTTTGTATCCCTTCTCGGTTTTTGCGACGGGCAAAGGCTCGAGAAACATCGGGATGTGAAGCGCGTTGGTTTTGTTAATCGCCGCGGCAGTTGCGACCATTGTTTTCAGCGAATCGGGTTCGTCATCGCACAAACGCATCAGGATCTTTGCGCCATCGAGTTCCCAGGCCGCGCAGGTCTCGGGAGATGCGCCGGTCATCGGATCGTTCATCTCCCAGCTACTGCCCGCAAGCCCGCCTCGATTCAGGCTGGCGATCAGAAGCTTATCCGCAAGAAACCCGTCCCTACCTAACAAGTCATGGAGGATCAGGAGGTCCTCGATGATATCCATCGTAGCCATCACGCCATCTACCGCACTGCTCATCAAAACCCGAACTATTCGAGAGAGGTAGTCGTGGCGATCCGCCATCCCGAGCGGGTTCCCGCCAACCGCTGTCACCCGGCGAGCAGGGTGATCGGCCGCCAGAATGTTGAGCTTGCCGTCTCTTGTCAAAGGGACGCGACGCTCGCGCGTCTTCGCCACGCGCAATGCGCAGTCCGGGTCCTGAACCCGAATCTCGGTCAGCTGGTTCAACGCATTTGTTAGAAGGCTGTCTCGAAACTCGTGCACTCAAAACCCTCCGTGTTGCTCTATGAACGCCAACGCTTCCTGCTCGAAAGGCATGAAATTAGCGCAGCCATGACGCGTCACAACGATCGCGCCGCACGCATTACCCATCCTCGCTGCGCGATGCCAGTCCCAGCCTTTCAAGTGACCATATATCAGCCCGCTCGCAAACGCGTCGCCCGCACCAAGAACGTTACAAACCTCGACGTGAAACGGCGCGGCTTCAATCACCTCGCCGCCTCGCAAATATACCGTAGTCGCCTCACCGCCGCGCTTCATCGCCAGCGCGTCCGGGCCCGCCGAAAGCACCGCTTCAACAGCCTTCATTAAATCGCCCCCAACTCGAGCCCCGGAGACCTGCGAGTGCTCAACCGACACGCTCGACTCATCCTTCAACGCGCCTGCCTTTACTTCGTCAGCGGTGCCAATCACCACATTCGCAAAACGCATTGCCGCGCGAATCGTAACCCCATAAGCCCGCGCGTCGTGCCACTGATCGGGCCGAAAATCCAGGTCAAGAAAAACAGTAGTCCCATTCGCTCGGGCTTGCTCGGCGGCAAACAGTGTCGCGCTTCGTGAGGGCTCGCGGCTAAGCCCCGTCCCCGAAATCAACAGTGTTCGGCTCTGAGCGATTGGGGCTCTGTGCGCGTCCTCAATTGTAAGTTCAATATCAGCACAGTTGTCGCGATAAAAGACCAGCGGGAACTTGTCGGGAGGCTCAATCCCCAGGATCACCGCGCTGGTTCGGCGGCCGGGTTTGCGCGGAATAAAGCTCGTCACTACTCCTTCTCGCTCGAGGAAATTAAGAATGAAATCTCCGACCGGGTCCTCGCCTACGGCAGTCAGCAGCACCGAGCGGAGTCCCAGCCGGCGAGTACCAACCCCGATGTTCGTCGGGCAACCTCCAACGTATGCGGCAAAGCTCTTGATCTCCGGAAACGGCGCACCAATATCGTTCGCGTACAGATCAATCGAGCTGCGACCCATCGTCAAAATGTCGTAAGCTCGCTCGGTCATTGTCACTCAGCTCTGGGATGTACCATAGACTGTCTAGTCTGCGGCCGTTCAACTCGCTACTGCCGTACAGTTGAATGATCACAGACTGGACAGTCTATGGTACATCCATCGGTCACACCGTTTTCTAAACTCTTAGTTAATACTCGGTAAACTAAATGACGCTCACCTGACCACGGGCACACGCGGATCCTTCTCCTTCCAGGTTTCACGAACCCACGCGTAAGCCGGATCATCTGAGGCAGCCATCGAACGCGCGCTGCCGGCCAGCGCATTCAAGTAATAAACATCATAGCCGTGAGCGGCAACCACCGGGTGATATCCCTCAGGTATCAGCACCAGTTCGCCATCACGCACAGTCAACGTCGAGTCGATCCGCCGGTCGGGCGTGTAGACCTTCTGAATCGCATAACCGTCAGGATGGTTTACTTTGTAGTAGTAGATCTCTTCGAGATCCACTTCAACCGGCGGGTTGTGAACATCATGCTTATGCGGCGGATAACTCGACCAGTTGCCGCTCGGAGTGTATACCTCGACTATCAACAATCGATGAGCGGGAAACTCCGGCCTAAGGATATGATTGATTTGGCGTGTTGCGTTTCCGCCGCCTCGAATCTCAACTTCTACCTGATCGGGGGTGATCAAAGCCGCAGGATACTTCTGCTCAGCCCGGCAAAAACAAAGAGCCAGATCGCAATCCGTCACCGCGCTCACGTTAAATGAAGTCCCGATCGGCAAATAAAGCGCAAAGGGCAGGCCGTTGAACACGTGTGCACGGTCTCCAAAGTTTAACCACGAACCGGCGGACGATTCGACCGAACAGCGCCCGCCCAATACCACCAGTCCCAGTTCGTTGTCCCCGGTCTCGCCGGCAAAGCTTTCGTCCTTGCCAAGCCTTTGTTCGCGAAACGTCAGGTATTCAAAGCCGGACTGTTCTTTGGTGACCAGCATTGACGTGGCCGGTGAACCGTCACTCGCTGTGGGTCGGATGATTAACTCGCCGTTCGCTTTCAGCATCTATCGCCTCAACCAATGACTGATCTGGGAGCAGCGGTGGACTCGCGCACGATCAATTGCCCCTCGACTTTTATGTTGGTCTTCGAGTTCGCGCCGTTAAAGAGTTTGAGCAGGATCTGCATCGCCGCGCTTCCCATCTGACGCATCGGCTGGCTGATCGTCGTGAGCGCCGGATTTGTATAGGAAGCGATAAACAAATCGTCGAACCCGACGATTGAGATGTCCTCGGGTACTCGCAAACCTCTCGCACGGATCGTCCGCAACGCACCCAATGCCGACATATCGTTGTAGCAAAAGACGGCAGTTGGTGGTTGAGCCAGCGACAGCAGCCTTTCCATAGCGTGCATTCCGCCTTCGGCCTTTCCATCACCGTGAGCCGTCAATTCAGGCAGAAAGGGAACATCAGCAAGTTCAAGCGCGCGGCGATAGCCGGCAAAGCGTTCGGTGTCTGATTGAAAGCCGGACTGATCGCCGATGTAACCAACTCGCCGGTGTCCGAGTTGGATTAGATGTTGTGTCGCTTTGAGGCTGGCGGCGGGGTTGTCGATCATGACTGAGTGAGCAAACTCACCCGGGTGCTGATTGTTGATCAACACTGTCGGGACTCTCATCTCAGTAAGCAGCGGCATATACAGAGCACCTACGCGGGACGCGGTAACCAGGATTCCATCTACTCGTCGTTCGTGAAACGAGTGCACGACCTTCACCTCGCGTTCGGGGTTGGCGTTTGAATTAGCCAAAAAAACCGAATAGCCGTGATCGTTTGCGACTTCTTCGATTCCGTTTACGACCTCGGCGATAAACGGATCGGCGATTCGGGTGACGACCACGCCGATCGTCTTCGTCCTTTTAGTGACCAGGCTCCGAGCGACGGCACTGGGTCGATAGCCCTTCTCGAGGGCAATCTCTCGAATTCGCTTAGCGGTCTCGTGGCTGACGAGAGGGCTGTTCTGAAGGGCCCTCGAAACAGTCGAATGCGAGACTTTAGCCGCCCGCGCGATGTCCTTGATCGAGATTAGCGCCATCTATTGCACACGTGTTCAACGAACTGCAAAAAGGAAAGCAGCTTAACGCTGCTTGGCACATCGAGACACCTGAAGGAACTAACCTCCGATCAGGTGCGCCTCAAAATCATCTCTCAGGTTTTGTGAGGCAAGCTTATATTGAAATCGCTTTTGTTTGTCAATAGGGTGTTAAATCAGGTGGCCACCGCCACGCGGTTATCCTGCGGGGCTTACGGCTCGTTTTAGAGCGTCCGGGTTGACTGGTGAAAATCCGGCGGTTAACATCGACCTTTGTGATTAGGGGGCACCGGATAAGGTGCTGCTCTTGTTTGAAGATTGATACGGGCCGTTAGCTCAGGTGGTAGAGCAGCTGGCTTTTAACCAGCGGGTCGCAGGTTCGAGTCCTGCACGGCTCACTTTGGATTCTCGCATTTAGGGCTATCGAAATGGTAGCCCTTTCTTTCATCTACAGGTTCATGTACAGGTGCAACTAGATATCTGCAGACAGACCAGACAAACAAACGAAGAAGACGTGGGATGGTCTTCCCCGATTGTAGATTCTTCTTGTCCGATCCTTGCCAAGCCGTTCTGTGCTGCTGTCGCGGCATTTCGTGGAGTCATGACTGCTACCACCGAGACCTGATGGCTCTCTAAGAGATCGCAGGGCTGATGAGACTATAGTCTGAGGAAGATCTGATCAGGCTAAAACCGTAGCAGGTGCTGCGTGCTGCACAGAATAAGCAACGTCCAGAACCGAGAGCCTGGAAGTCAGCCGCGGTTTGGGCTGATGGAAATGTCCTCGTGGGATTCGCGTGCGAACCTCAAGAAGCCGACGCTTATGACCGCCACCAGGATCAGCAGCATCGTGGCCCAGAAGTACCAAGGCAGGTTGCTGGATCGGCTCCCGCCTATAGTTAACAGAATGAACGGACCGACCAGCGCCACCGCCACAAACTTGAACAGAGACGCCGGACGCTCGAATGCGCCAGCGGAAGCTGCTTTCAGTTTCAACAAGATTCTTTTAGTTTGCATTTCATCACTCCCTGGCAAGCGGTTCTAACCTAAATGTGGATGCTCCCGCAGGGGCTGAGAAGAGAACTACACGAGTTCTCTGCTCAGCCAACTTATCGAGAGCGAACCATCAGGATCTAAAGTTAGTAGCGTCGCTCGCCTCCGTAGCCGCCGCCTCCGCTGTTGCGATTGTCATCCTTCGGTTTTGCCTCGTCGACTTTGAGCGCGCGGCCATGCAAATCTTGCCCATTGAATTTTTCTTTGGCCGTGTTAGCCTCCGCCTTCGAGTTCATCTCGACGAAGCCGAAGCCCTTCGACCTGCCCGTGTCTCGGTCGGTTATGACCTGGCACGATTCCACTGGCCCCACCTCGCTGAACAGATCGCGAATCTCATCACTGGTAGTATCGAATGAGAGATTACCCACAAACAGTTTTGCTGACATTTTGATTTTCCTTTTTGATAAGTTTGAAGCAGGCCGAGCGGTTTGCGGGAACGGTTGCGGGCGGAAACTGTCGGTCTAACAAAGTGAACGATTGACTGCTCTTCGAGCGATTGATCGTCAGGGTCACGTCGGACCCGGACGCATCTCCGTTGTGCCGGGGAGAGCAAGATTGTGGAGAGGACGGACGTGCCCGCCCTCTCGAGTTTATGAGAACTACCTACCTCAGGCCTTAGCTGCAAGCTTGTGGAGAGTCGAGCTGGTAAGCTCAAAGGTGTCGACCTTTGAAGTTCCCTCGACGAACTTCGACACGATCTTCAGCACTTCAGGATACCCGGTCCGATTGTAATTCTCGCAATTCTCTTTCGTCTCCCAGATGCTGATTGCTACTGCTTCCGAACGCTCCGGGGCGACAAACGTGATCTCATCGCGGAAGCCCGTCTGCTTGCGAAGCAGTGGGAGAATCTCGTTCTCGATTACGCGGTTGAATTCTGGGGCAACGTTCGCTTTCAGTTTCATGGACACAAGTCGTGTAAACATTATTAGCTCCTTTTAGTGAGCCGTTGGATTCAGATGGACTGGATGATTCCAGAGAAGCTGAAGAAGAGAGTAAGCTAAGCTCGGTTCGGGACGAACTCTATAGGTTAAGCAAGTGGTTTGTCAAACAGAGTTGCCGGGAATAACCAATTTCAGGGCCAATCTCGCAGCCCGTTCAGTTCTCAAAGCCGGTTTCTGCTCGTGTTAAGCATAAGGAGCAGCCGCTAGGAATAAAACTGAAATGAGAATAGCTGACAAAGGAATAGATTCTGGTTGTTTCCTTGTAAGACTGCTCTGAAAAAAAGGGCGGTCCCCTCGAGCAAATTCGTGTTCAGGGTTTCGCGTGTGTAGAATGGCTACGGGTTACTAACAAAAACATGGCACAAATGAACAAATTCGAAATAGCGGCAGCGCTTCAAGAGATCGGCTTGCTGCTGCGGCTCAAAGGTAAAGATCAATATCGTTGGCGCGCTTACGCCAAAGCCGCCCAGGCGGTTGCAGAGACCGGCAGCAATTTTCCTGAGCTCGTAGAGAATAAGCGGCTGACCGAAATCAAAGGCATTGGAGAATCTCTCGCAGGAGTTATCGAAGACCTCTACACCACCGGACGGTCATCGCTTCTGGAACAGTTGCGTCAGGAATTACCTCAAGGCGTTCTGCCGCTTTCTCAAATTCCCGGTCTCTCGGTAAAGAAAATCCAGGCACTCAATCGAGCGCTGGGCGTCAGCAACCTGACAGATCTCAAGGCTGCTCTCGAAGCCGGCAAGCTCCGAGACGTGCCGGGGTTCGGCGCAAAGACTGAAACAGAACTTCGAGAACAGATTGCCCGTTACGAGAGCCGTGACAATCGCATCCTTCTGCTCCACGCATTGAGAACCGGGGAGAAGATTCTCGAGTATATGCAAACTTGCTCCGGCTTGATCCATAGCGATCTGGCCGGCGCGATCCGCCGCTGGAAGGAAACAGTTTCGACGATTCGAGTCACTGCCGCTGTTTCTAAGAATCCGCACGCTGCAGTCAAACACTTTCTCGCTTTCCCACCAATCATCGAAATCGAAAGTGAGCAAACAGCGACTGCTACGGTGAAGCTGAACGAAGGCGCGAGAGTGATTTTCTCAGCAGTGACGGCGGACGAGTATTGGAATTTGCTTCATCACGAAACCGGCTCCACCGCACACTTGAATCGGATCGGAGAGATCGCAAAAACGAAAGGCCTGCAGCTCACGCCTGCAAAGCTAACGGCGATCGGCAAGCGAAAGGCTTTAAAAATCGAAAGCGAAGCCGACATCTACCGCCATCTTGACATGCAATATGTGCCGCCCGAGCTGCGCGAGGACGACCGCGAGATCGAAGACGCGTTGGCCGGGAAGATTCCTGATGACTTGATCCTTATCGAAGACATACGGGGAATGGTGCATTGTCACACCACGTATTCAGACGGCCGCAATTCAGTCGAGGAGATGGCGCGGGCGGCTCAATCGATGGGGATGAAGTACATGACCATCACCGATCATTCGCCGACTGCGTCCTATGCCGGCGGTCTTACGGTTGATAGTTTGAAGCGGCAGTGGGAAGAAATCAGCCGCGTCCAGGAAAAAGTCTCCATCAAGCTGCTGCGCGGGACTGAATCCGACATCCTGCGAGATGGCGAGCTCGACTACCCCGATAACATTCTCGAAAAGTTCGACGTGATTATCGCGAGCATTCACAATCGTTACAAGCTTGACGAAGACGAGATGACCCGGCGAGTCATCAACGCCATGAAGAACCCGCTCTTCAAGGTTTGGGGGCACCCGATGGGCCGCCTGGTTCAACGGCGCCCACCGATCGCATGTCGAGTCGAGGAAATCCTGGATGTTGTCGCTAAATCCGAGGTCGCGATTGAGATCAGCGGGCACCCAAACAGATTGGATCTTGAACCGCGGTGGATAAAGGAGGCACGGAAACGCGGAATCAAATTCGTGATTTCCACCGACGCTCATTCGATTTCCGAGCTGTACAACTTGAAGTTCGGGATTGGCATCGCACGACGCGGAGCCGTCAGACGTCGGGAGGTTCTCAACACGCAAAGCGTCAAAGCTTTCCTGGGATCGGTTAGTCCCACCGCGTGAGTCCTCCGTCAACGCGGGGGCCGGACCGAGATTACTTTTGATGACTCACTTAGAGCGACTCCAAAATACCGGGATCAGACGACTCGGGAAAAAGAAACCCTTCCGCTACGCCCATGCAGACGGCAGAAAAGTGAATCGAGACGACCTCACACGGATCGAGGCTTTGACGATTCCCCCGGGTTGGACTGATGTCGCAATCAACCGCGCAGCCGGCGGCATGCTGCAAGCCATCGGCAAAGACGCCGCCGGGCGCTGGCAATACATTTATCACGATCAACACGTCCGAAAGCGTGAGCAGAAGAAGTTCGAGCGACTGTTGAGATTTTCAGTGGCGCTCCCACAAATGCGGCGGATCATTAGCAAGAATCTCAGAAAGAAAGATCTGGGACGAGAGCGAGTGATGGCATGTATCCTGCGAATCCTATCGACATGCTTCCTGCGTCCCGGCAGCCAGGTCTATGCCAGTGAGAATGGAAGCTACGGATTGGCGACGTTACGACCAAGACACATCCGTGTCCGAGGTGACGTAGTCGAATTCAACTTTCCCGGGAAGCGGCAAATCTTTCAGCACCGGGAGCTAAAGGATCGCCCGGTAGCCCGAGTCATTCGAGAGCTCCTCAAGCATCGCTCTCCTGAAGTATTCATTTATCAAAACGGCGACGGCGGCTTTGTAAATGTCAAAAGAAGAAACATCAACGAGTACATCCGAGAAATAATGGGTGAACGTTTTAGCTCAAAGGATTTTCGA
>DASRIZ010000230.1:0-4009 GCA_035649735.1 Blastocatellia bacterium
AGGGCAAGCCGCCGCTGATCCAGCTCTTCATTAAGATCGACGATCCTGATCCCGCACTCAACGTCGACAAGCGTCGATCTCCGCGCGCCCTCCTTTAGTATTTCGGCATCCAGCGGAAGGACCTTCTTCAATCCGTGGGTGTCGATTAGAAAATCGTCGGTGAGGGCGACATCGGAAAAGGAGTGGCCCGAACCCACCGCTCGGACTCTGAGATTTTCGGTCTCCGCGCGCTTGATGATCGCAACAATCTCCGCGAGCGTCGTCGGACGAAAGATGTTCAACGGAAACGCGCTTTGGTTGCCGATGCAGTTACGCCATTGTTGTCGCGGACGATTGTCGCCCATGATCCAACCTCCGGAGCCTTGGATACTGCTGTCGGCGAGATGCCGTCAAAATCTGCGGACTTTGCTGCCCCTGCCTTCCGCCTCCTGCCTTCTGCGTTCTGCCTTCTGCTCTATCTTCCTTCCAGCATCCTCGTCGCAGCCTCGACCTGCGAAGTCAGCGCCTTAATAACATCGCTCGCTTTCTTAATCTCCGCGTCGACCTCGTTCCACTGCTTTTCTTCGATCGCTTCGCGCACACCCGGAATCGTCTTGACTCCGTATCCGGTGTAAAACCCCGGCGCGTAAATCTGATGGCGGAACCATGGGCGACGCGGGAGACCCTGCTCACTGGTCAGCCTTCTCTCGGATTGATACAGCAGCTTGTTGAGCTCCTTCGTCTGCCGAACCTGCTGGAATCCGGTGGCGCCGGCTCTTCCCAGCGCATCTTCATACCTGCGTGCACTTTCCTCGAGTGATCGTACGCCCGACTTCAGAGATGAAAGATCGATATCTCGCTGTCGCTTCCCTCTCATCGTCAGCTTGTCGATTTCCGCAACGTAGCGACCCATCGTTTCCGCAAGGTTTCCGAACTCAAAAGGCAACACATCTGCGTTCGCCAAACGCATGATGATCGTGCCGTTTACTTGAGAAAGAGCGCGCCCGTGTTCAAACGTGGGGTCGCCATACTTGCTGTACCACGCAAACGAATCGTAAACCGAGTGATAAATGCCTCCTCCGCCGTCCCCGCCAAACCCCGTGTTCATCGAAGCGATCCCCAGATGCTGAAGAAACGGCGTATAGTCTGAGCCCGAACCCAGCGCGCCGATTCGGAGGTCCGCGCGTTCGTTCAGCTCTTTCTTGTCCTCGTCCGATCGCGCTTGCTCGAGGCGATGTTCCTTCATCACCGTCCAAACTGATTTCGTCGACCTCGACTCGCCACCGCTCGCGGCGCGAGGCTGGTCCACATCGCGAGCGACTTCATTTAGAAACCGTTCGAGTGAATGAGACCCGCCGGCATTCAACCACCCCTTGCTGGTGCTGTCTGAATTCAAATAAGCAACGGCCTTTTGTTTGAGCTCATCCTCGTGTGTTTCAACCCATTCAGTGGAGCCTAACAGTCCTTGCTCTTCACCGTCCCAGCCGCAAAGTATTATCGTTCGTTTCGGCCGCCACCCTTGTTTGAGCAACTCACCCAGCGCGCGGCCTACTTCCATGACGGTCACCATCCCGCTGGTTGGATCTTCAGCACCGTTAACCCAGGCGTCGTGATGGTTCCCGGAGATCACCCACTCGTCCGGATAGGTGCTCCCTTCGATTCTAGCGATCACGTTGTATAACGTCTTCAACGACCATTCGAATGAGACCTTCAAACGGACTCGCGCGGGGCCGGATCCGATGTGATAGGTAATCGGAAGCGCACCGCGCCACGTTTCCGGCGCGACCGGGCCGGTCAGTTCACGTAGCATCGGCAAAGCGTCCCCGTAGGAAATGGGCAGCACAGGGATTTTGGTAATGACATCTACCTTGCTGCGATCGAGCCGCCGGGCTCCCTTCACTGCGCCCCACCCCGGAGTCAGCGGATCCCCTGGATGTATGGGCATATCCATAACCGAACCCCGCTGCGCGCCTTGCTCGGGACGGTACGGTCCTCGCGGAAAAACGTCGCCTTGATAGTAACCGTCGTCCTTTGGATCGGAGTAAATCAAACAACCGATCGCGCCGTGTTCAGCAGCAACTTTTGGTTTGATCCCCCGCCAGCTTCCGCCATAACGCGCGATGACGATCTTGCCTTTTACATCCACGCCGAGCCTGGCGAGTTCGTCGTAGTCGGCGGGCACTCCATAGTTCACATAGACGAGTTGTCCGGACACATCGCCGTCTATCGAATATGCGTTGTAAGTAGGCAGTTGATTGGCATCGCTTGAGTCCGGGTCATCCGGGATCACCGGCTCTTTCAACGCGGCGCGATATCGTTTCGGCTCGGTCATCTCGAGTAGGCGTTCGGTCGGGGTTGGGAAAAGCACTTCGAACTCTTCGAGCCTGGCGTCCAGTCCCCAGGACTTGAACTTATCGCGTATCCACTCGGCGTTCTGCTTGTCGTAAGGCGAGCCGAGGTGATGAGGCTCAGCCGAAAGGTGCTTCATGTATTCGCGCAGCAGCTCGGGTTTGGGAATCGCTCGCATCTTCTCTTCCCAGCGAATCTGAGCCGCGGAGCTTGCGTTAGTGAACCCGCGAAGCGTGGGTGTCTTGCCATTTGATTGAGCCAGGACGACGGGCTCAAAAACGTTGAGAGCCGTTACCGCCACAGACACAAGGGTGACCGTGATTGCTTTGATTGTTTGGCTGCGCATGTATCCTCCTGAAGTCGGAGCGGAAGTATATAGATACCTTAATCGCCGACGCAATCGCGGGGCTTTTAGAGCGGGATGACGAGACAGAAAAATATCAGGCGTGGAAGGGGTTGTTTTGTAGTAAACACGTAGTAACGAATTTATTCGTTTGCTCTGAATAGACTAAATTCGTAATGGAACGAATAAATTCGTCACTACGTAGCCGAGCCGACTTCAGCTTAAGTTTCAATGTTTCGTAGTCTCGCCTTCAGGCGGAAGTCTTTACGTGTCGACTCGTGAGTTCCGCATGAAGGCCGGACTACGAAACAGCTCAAAAGATTCGCTCGGCTTTACTGATATCAAACCCGAACCAACTGGTTGATCCTCTCGCGCACTTTGGCCGCGTAAGCACGTGACTCAGCCGCCGAATAGCCGGCGCCCAGAAAGGCGTCCCTTAGCTGCCGGTCCGACAGCTGGACTAACACCCCCCCGATCCACCGGGCATGTGAACGCGGAATGTTTTTGGCTACTCGTGACATCTTGGTTCGCTCGCGGTAGTAGGGCACAGCGGGGGCGTACAGAACTAATGGACGACTGTTCATAACCAGGTCTACCTTCGCCGATTCGACGTCGTCAATAAATCGGGACTCAAGATAGTCTTCCAGACTTCCCTTGGAACGACTCCCAATATCTCCGGTCTTGCCAAATGTCGCCCCGAGGTCGCTGACCATATATACGCGTTCGCGTCCTCCGACGTCGTAAATGCCATTATTCGTTTCTTTCAAGTCCCAATTATTCATCAGCGCCATCATTACCCGCAGCCCGTCAAACTCCCTCGAACCGGCAAAGGGGTTGTCAAACCAACTCCAATTATCGATCTTCTTGATCGACTTATCGACGCGTTCCAACCTCGCCCCGCTGACCACGCTGCCCGATACGTACTTCTGACCGCGACTGAGCTTTGGCAAGTTGGCGACTTGCAACCGGGGAAGATAGTAGGTGACATCGGCGAAGTAGCCGGCGGCCCACAACAGACGGGTGGCCGCTGTCTCCGGCCGTGCCTCTTCACCCAGCTTTACTTTCCATTGAACGCCCCTACGATCTTCGATCACAAATTTTGGGTTGGTCCCGTCCCGATCCTCCTCGATGAATTTAAAGGGAGCCTGTGGGCGGAGACTTTGGCCTCCGGGTCCGAGCAATAGGTTGCGCGTCCGCATATCGGTCGGGCGCCGCCACAAAACGCCTTGGACGTGTACTTTTTGCTTTTGGTGCTGCTTTATAGAGGTTTCTCGAGCGACGGAAAAACCAAACGCTGGGAACATCAGAACGGCTGCTATCAAACCAGATATCGTTCTT
>DASRIZ010000231.1:0-2790 GCA_035649735.1 Blastocatellia bacterium
CGATCTTCTCTTTGACGGTCTGGAACGTCAGCCCGTTGACCTTCGAGGCCTCGGGCGCGGGCGCGAGCAGGCTGACGACGACCAAAGTCGCTACGCATACCAGGAACATCAGCGCGGCGAAATGGAGAAAGTTCACCCCGACGTAAAACCCCAGAAACCCGCCCTCAGGCGCCACGCCCTTGTAATAGATTTCGAGAATGAACCGGGCGGCGCCGAGCGCGAATCCGACCAAAAGCGCGACGATCGCGCCCTGGCCGTTGATGCGTTTCCAGAATACGCCCAGCAGAAAGACCGCGGCGATGGGAGGTGAGATGTATGCCTGTACGCTCTGTAAATAGGTCCAGAGTTCCGAACTGATGCGGCTCATGAACGGTATCCAAAGCAAACTTAGGACCACCATAATCACCGTCGCCACTCGCCCGACATTTATCAACCGCCGGTCCGAGGCGTCCGGCCGGAGCTTCTTATAAAAATCCATCGTGAAGATGGTAGAGCTGGAATTGAAGACCGCGGCCTTACTTGCCATCAGCGCGGCCAGCATGGCCGCCACCATGACTCCCTGCAACCCCGCCGGCATCAGCCGTACAACCAGTGTGGGGAAAGCCGCGTTAGAATCAGCCGCCATCTCTTGCGGGTAGAGCGCGCGGGAGATCATGCCCGGCACGATCAGCATAAACACGGGCAAGATCTTCAGGAATCCGGCGACGATAGTTCCCCCTCTCGCGTTGCCGACGTCCTTCGCCGCCAATACGCGCTGTACGATCACCTGGTCTGTGCACCAATACCAGATGCCCAGGATCGGCGCGCCGAAGAAAATTCCCGTCCATGGGAAAGTTTTGTCGGTCACAGGCTTCATCATATGAAAGTAGTCCGCCGGCATGGCCGCGCGTAATTCTGACCAGCCACCGACTTCGTTCAGCCCGACGTAGGTTAGGATCAGAGCGCCCGCCACCAGGATCACCGTCTGAATCACCTCGGTATAGATTACCGCCGCGAGGCCTCCGGCGACGGTGTAAATTCCAGTGGCGATCACCAGCGCCAGCGAGCTTTTCACCATGTCCCATCCCAACACAGCTTTGAGCACGATCGCCCCGGCGAAGATCGAGACCGAAATCTTGGTAAACAGGTAAGCGATCAGCGAAATACCTGCGAGGTACATGCGGCACGCGCTGCTATATCGCCTTTCCAAAAACTCCGGCATCGTGTAAATGTTCGAACGCAGGTAGAACGGCACGAACACCCAGCCCAGAATCAGCACGATGATCGACGCCAGCCATTCATAATGCCCGGCGGCCATCCCTGAGGAGGCTCCTTGTCCCGCCAATCCGATGAAATGCTCGCTGCCGATGTTCGACGAAAAGAGTGATGCGCCGATGGCCCACCATGCCACGTCACGGCTCGCCAGAAAATAATCCGTCGTTGTTCGCTCTTTACGCGAGAAGTACCAGCCGATGGTGAAAATCACCAGGAAATACAAGGCCAGCACCGCGTAATCAAGCGTAGCCAGGCGAGTCACGTCCGATTGCAGCAGCGGCAAAGGCATAATCATATTTTCCCTCGCAGGTCATGTAATTTAAGTTGATTGAGTAAGCGCCCATATGACGAGTCGGACGACGCGTCGGGCGCAGAGTCGAAACGCGCGCAGTATAGCTTCGCTTCGTGGGACTGCAAATTATTCTATCGTCAGCTTCAGCTCGAACCCGTCGGCGCCCACAATCCTGATCAGTTCGTCGAGCAGGCGTCGCGCGTATTCGTCCTTGCCGAAAGCGTCGGCCAGGCGAAACGTCGTGATGACCGCGCTTGATTGGATGAAGATCAACCGTCTTTCGATACCAGGCCACGCCGCGGTAATCGCGCAGGTCGGCGAACTGGACGTTCCACGAGAGCGGCGCGCGAATCTCCCGCCAGTCTTTGACCGAACTCAGATCATTGATCGTCAATTTGCCTTCGCGGTCAACGGCGAATTGCCAGGTCCCGTCGAGTGAACGCGATTGCGCTCCGGCGACTGCGAAGAACGCGAAGAGGTAGAGCGCGGGAAGGGAAGCGCGTAGAAATTTTTTCATAACAGTTCGCCTGATAAAATGAGATTTTGGTTTAGCGTCTGTGTCGCCTGAAACTGGCGTCAGTCTACGCGCAAGCCTAAGGTTTCTCAAACTCAAACAGGGCACAAACAGGAGGTGCCTGCGATTGCGGAAGATGCTATGCTGAGCGTGTCATATTTGTCGGAGCGTTCAAATGTTTTCTGAAAAACTCATAGAAGAGATAATTCGCGAGGCGATGGAGCGGGGAGAGTTCGACGACTTGCCGGGCAAGGGGAAACCTCTGGACCTCGACGCGTACTTTGCCACGCCTGAGGACGTGCGACTGGGCTATTCGGTCCTGAAGAGCGCCGGCTGTGCGCCGGTAGAGGTCGAGTTGCAAAAGGAGATCGAATCGCTCAAGGCGCGTCTGGACGTCAGCGACGATGAGCGCGAACGGCAGTCTCTGCGCAAAGAAATCGAAGGCAAGACGCTGAAGCTTAACCTGTTGATGGACGGCGCGCAGCGCGCGCGACGCGAGAGAAAAGGTTGAACCGCGTCTTGACAGCGTCAATCTCCATGGAGACAATGTGCGCTCGTTACGGAGGCATGGCCGAGTGGCTGAAGGCGGCGGTTTGCTAAACCGTTGTAGGGGCTAAAACTTCTACCGAAGGTTCGAATCCTTCTGCCTCCGCTTGATCTTGTAAAGCGGCCTTAAACCCAATCAACTCAGACAGTAATCTTACAAGCCTCTCCAGAACGCTCACTGTCT
>DASRIZ010000232.1:0-4134 GCA_035649735.1 Blastocatellia bacterium
GCAAGCTGCCAGAACGATCGTAGAATCACCGGTAAAAATGCCGCCAGCGCGAACAGGTTTAAGCTGCCACTCAACGTTAGTCCGAAAAGAGCTGCCAGCAGAAAGGTGTGGTAAGCAACGCAGCGCCAACTTGCCTGCTTGCGAGCTGCTTCCCTCCGCGGGTTGATCGTATTGATCCGCAGCTTGACGTAGAAGACGCTGCTGGCGAAGTACAGCACACACAACAACCACAGCCATAAAGCGGTGGCTTCGAACGCCCCGCGCGATACGTAATACGCTGCCGGCGCCGTGAGGGCCAATCCGGCGATACCAATGATCTCACCGCCGATTGTTCGATCGACGTGTCGTAAAGCCTGGTATGCGTTGACTGCCAAAAGCAGTATCGTTGCGAGCCCAACCGCTGCGAGCCAGTACAGGTGATAGAAAAACACGAGCGGCATGCTCGCCAGGCCGGCCAGAGCAAAGTACCCTATCGCGAGGCGACGAGCTTCGTAGTCTTGCCGTCCGCGGTTACGCGCTCGGTACCACATCAGAAACGGCTCGCGGCCGATGAAAAAAAATGTTACCGAAAACAGAAGGAGTAACAATCGAAATGATGGACTGGCCGAGACAATCGCCCCGAGGGCGAAAGACACGTAAAGCATCGCCCACGCGCCGTGTTCTTTCGGTAGTTTCAACCTTGCTCGCAGGGTCATCTGAATATCGGTTGTTGTAGTAAGGTTCAGGCGGCGCGTTCTCCGCCGAGGTGACCTCTTACCACCTCTACGTCGGTTATTGTTGAAGTGATCATAAGCTGAACATGATGTTCCAGCTCTATTAAAAAGAGCGCACGCGCGCCGGTCTTCAATTCGCTTGGATCAGGATCGGTCGTGTCTTCCGACATTGTTCCACTTAAGAAGACGTCGAGAACCTGATTACCCAGCGCACCTCCCGAGAGCGTTCCCCTTCGCCTTGATGGATCCGAGACAGAGAATTGGTACGTGCTTCTCCGTGTCTCAACGGATACCTTGTCCCCTTTACATAGCTGATCGAGCGCGATGACCTTAGCGCCGGTATTTTTGCTGTTATCACAACTTTTTGCAGGGCCCATGGTTTTCCTCCTCGAGGATTCTCGATTGAGCATGTTCCTCCCCTTTAGCATGAATGCCAGGCCGTTGACGGGCTATGATTGCGGTCACTTGCGGTTGTGACAGCCATCACGCCGGTTCGAGAAACGCTTTCGCTTTCAATGCAACAGTCAAATGCTAAAGCGTGCTCGAATACATCTGCCTGGTCCCCGCCTCTCTGTTTAAGTACTCGTCAAACACCATCGCCACATTTCGAACAAAGATTCGGCCGAGTGGCTTTACTTCGATTCGCCCGTCATCCAGTGAAACCAATTCGTCTCGCTCCATTTCAACCAGACGTCCAAGCTCCGGAGCGAAATGCTCGTCAAAATCGATTCCAAAATCTTCCTCAATTTCAGATTTAACCAATGACGTATGGCAAAGAATTCGAGTGATAACCGAGCGCCGCAACTTGTCTTCGCCGCTCAAGCGAATTCCCCGCATGGTAGGCCAGCTTCCCTCGGAAACCGACTTGTAGTAGCTCGGCAGGTCTCGACAGTTTTGCGCATAGACGTCTTCAAGGCCGCTGATCGAACTGACTCCCATTGCGTACAGATCACAGCCGGCCTTCGTGGTGTAACCCTGAAAATTGCGATGAAGTGTTCGCTCGTCTTGAGCGGCGCAGATTTCGTCATCTGGGCGCGCGAAGTGATCCAGGCCGATGTAACGGTAACCCGCCTCGGTCAGCCTTTGAATCGCACGCGTGAAAATTCGGAACTTCTCCAGGCCATTGGGCAGGAACCTCGCGAAACTCCCTTGTTGTTTCTTCATCCAGGGCACGTGAGCGTAACTGAACACCGCGATGCGATCCGGGTTAATGGCGATGATTTTGTCGACCGTGTCGCTGAAGCTATCGACGGTCTGATGCGGCAAGCCGTAGATCAGATCGATGTTGATGCTTTCGAATCCGATTTCCCGGCAGGACTCCATCAACCGTCTGGTGTCCTCGTATGACTGCACGCGATTAATCGCCTTCTGGACAAACACATCAAAATCTTGAATGCCTACGCTGATACGATTAAAGCCCGATCGGCGAAGCGCGCGACAATGCTCCGTGGTTGTAACTCGGGGATCGACTTCTATGCTTATCTCGGCTGTAGATGAAATGGAAAACCGCGACGCGATGAAGGAGGACAGATCCTCGATTTGATCAGGCGAGAGATAGGTAGGTGTTCCCCCGCCCCAATGCATCTGATGAACGATGCGAGACCGATCCACTTCCGCACTGACCCAGTCAATCTCACGCTTAAGGTGGTTCAGGTAAGGAACCGCAACCTCATGTTTCTTGTTTATGACAACGTTGCAGCCGCAGTACAGGCACAGCGACTCGCAGAAAGGTATGTGGAAGTAGAGCGAGACGGGCGCCGGTCCAGGTTTGTGGTTGGCGTCGTAAAAAGCCTGGCGCAGTTCGGCCTCGCGAAAAGCGGTGTCCCATTCCGGCGCCGTCGGGTAGCTGGTGTAACGCGGCCCGGGCTGGTTGTACTTTTCTAACACGTCCCTGGACACCGTTACCGGTTCGCCACCCATGACCAGTTCCTGGCGGTCGTCTGTTAGGTTCTTCATGTCGCTGAACATAAGCTCAGGGCTTCCAGGGGCAATACGCGTTCCGCATTGAAAGCCGTCAAAATTCTGATCTTTCTCGACAGGAAGGAGTTAGGGTGTGTGAAATTCCTCAGCGATGTCGCGTGGATTTACTCACTCTCATGCCAAAGGCAGAAGCGACGCACAGAGTCTGTGCACCGCTTCTGCCTCCCCGGCGGGCAACGACAAACACGTTCGGTCCGGTTACTTTTTCGCTCCGCACTCAGGAACGTTATCGGCAAAATTGCTATCCGAGATGACCTCCTGCATTGGAACAAACTCGCCCACAAACCCGAAGACTGGCGCAAAGACATCTATCACTGCTTTGGCTGTCTTACTCTCGAGGTTAACCGAAGCCAGTATCCGGTATTCAGTGGTAATGACCTCGAAATTGAGCCAGGGTCCTGCCATCGTTACCTTACCCACGCCGCTGATCGCGGTGTTGTCTTCGCAGTGGATGAATTTGAACTCTCCTCCTGCGGGAACCAGGAGCAGGAAACTGCCGTCTGCATCATTCTGCAAGATAATCTCGGTTGGCACCGTGACAGGCGACGGCTCACTGACTCCGCACGTTGCCTCACTGTCGCGCAGGTTGGAGTCGCTCAAAGTCTCTATGTATGGCTCTATATCAAAGCCTTTCAGTGTACGGACTTCAATAGTGCACTTGGCGGTTTGCTCGCAAATGTCTGCATAGGCGGTCATGGTGTACCCGTCTCCGATCGCCGAGAAGATTGCGACGCACCCATCGAGCTTCACAGAGCCTGTACCCGTGTAGTAGGAGTCATACTCGCACAGCTTGCATTTGTAAGCTCCAGTCGCCAGGTCAAATACCATGAAGCCCTCGCCCGCCTCGTCCTGGATGATTACTAGCTGCGGCGTCCGAACAGGCGTAGGCGGAATACGATATTTCTTCTGAGCTTGAGCCGCCCCGCTCGCCAGCAGAACTATGACCAGAAACAGGAAACTAAGTTTTCTCATAAACCCTCCCGATGAGGAGCTGGATTATGCCCCTCGAATTATTCCCAACCATCTACGTCGTGGAAGCGTTGCTCCCCGATCAGATCTTTCGGGAGCAATATAAGATATGACCGACTCGAAAGGCTGTGCCCTAAATCACCACAAGTTTGTGACTTGCATCACGCCTTGGAGTGCGTTTGACCGGTTTGTGCGAGGTGACACGTCGAAAGACCATTGCGAGGGTCCACGTTGATCCTGGGAACGTTATTGCCCAAAGTGCGGCGACCCATATCAGCGGCTGGAAATACATTTGCAACGCGATAAACGGCAGTAACAAGCCGTTTGCGGTCAAGAACAACCGTACGACTCGAAACTGCCCGCTGCCCGCGAACACAGGCGCGGCAAACAGGGTAGCCACGCTCATGAAGCTGTACCCGAGAATATCAACGGCATACAAAAAGGAATCGAACGGCACGAACAGGAATGGCTC
>DASRIZ010000233.1:0-3806 GCA_035649735.1 Blastocatellia bacterium
TTCCTGCCGGCAGCGCTCGCGAAGGGCTATGCCTTCGCTGCGAGCGACGAAGGATGGAACCGAGTCACGATTAAAGACGAGCCAGAAGATACGTATTACGAATCGCGCCAGCGCCTCGTGGAGCTCACGCTTTACATGAACGAGACGGTGAAGGAGCACTACGGCGAGGAATCCTCGCGCACGCTGATCATGGGCGGTTCCAACGGCGGCCACCACACCAAGTGGATGCTGGAGGATTTCCCGAATCTCTATGATGGCGGCATCGCGGGCTACGGCTTCAACTCGCAAGTCAGCCAATGGGGCGGCATCGCCACGGTGGTTCGCAACTACAACGTGATCGCCCCACGCATCGACGACATCATCGCGAAGCGGGCGACCGATCCGGCCTGGGACCCGTTCAAAACCCCGCTTTCCCCGCCGCTCACGCAAGCGCAACTTCGGGCGCTGCACAACATCTATGACATTCCCGCGCTCCTCGATTGCACCCCGAGCCTGCACTGCCGCTTCCGCTACAACGCCGGCCGGTTGATGGGCTCCGAGGCGACGTGGAAGGAGCAATATCCGGCCCTGGTCGGCTACCTGCGCGACTCCATGTCCCGGTTCGACCCGACGTTCAATCCGAACGGCGGCGCACTGACCGATGACGAACTCGGGCTATGGGAACCGGACAAGAGCCCGAAGTATGTGCAGCGGGAGCTGCGCAAGCTCGACCTCACGGGCGACCTGCAGCGGCCGGTGATCATCATGCACGGCACGTTCGACACGACGGTCTCCCCTAATGAGACCGCAGGCTACAAGCGGCTGGTCGAAAAGACCCTCGGGCCCAACGGTGCGGAGAGATTCCTGGCGGTGTATTACATCCCCGGAATGGGCCACGGCGGAACGCAGTACAACGATCTGGTGGACGAGCAGATCGACGCGCTGGAAGCGTGGATCGATTATCACCAGAGCGAGGGGCGCAACGGCGCGCCCGCGCCTGCGATGATCGGACCTTATCCGCGCGACACGAGTCATGACCCACGATGAACATCACCGCGATCGCCATCATTGATGCCCACCGCTCGAGTTGACCGGCAATTCGGCTGCGCCCGCAGACAGGCGTGGGCTGTTCGCGTGGATGGGGAAGACTGCTATCACAATACCCGCAGCGCCCCCTCTTTCATCTCCTAGGCTTGTGCGGTGGATTTGTCGAAGCGGGATTGAAAGTCCGCGCCGCCGTGTTCCCAAGCCACCTTGATGGCGGATTTCATATTGTCAGCCAGGACGATGAACTTAGATGGTCGACGATCGTCATGGCTGCGAAAACTTACGATATAGACCTTAGCCACAGCGGGCGGAAAATAGCGCAGAAAGCCAGGGTAGAGCAAGGGCAATGGTGGGCAGGTCTAGGCGCTCTTTCCTTGACGGCATCTCCAAAGCAACCGACAATATGTATTTAAGGGAAGTAGACCATGACGGACAAAGAACTTAGCAAGCTGTGGGCGGATAGAAACTCGATAAATTGATCGATTCGGTTCTTCGCATCCTTAAGGAATAGGACGTTTGTCTGTATCGCCATTGTCAAGATTGAGGATATGAAACGGATACTTAACAGGCCTACCATATCTAAATTGTTCCACACGCTCAAAACGCTCAAGCGCCGGCTTCGGCTGCGCAAGACGCGGGTGATTGATCTTACTACTAAGCACAGCACCGACCAGCCGCTCCAGAAATGGGAATGGCCAAAGGGGACATGGCTGCAAAATCGGATGAAGTCGGTGCAAAACATGGAAGATCCTACTTCTGACGCGCCACGCAAAAGGAGCAATGTAATACCTGGAAAGAAAAATGACAGAACGAAGACCGAATCTCCAAAGCAACCGACAATCTTCGGTTAAAACTTGGAGGTAATCCCGTGAGTCAACACAAAATACAAATCATTGGTTATTTCGCGAATCTAGTCGGGCTTGGGTTCAACTTCGCGGGCACGTTTCTGCTCTTGAAATATTCGCCAGAATCTAACACCACAGACGGATGGACGGTCACAAGTAACTTTGAAAAAGAATTAATCCCCGCATTTGAACGTTTTATCAAAAAGGCTCACTGTTCGATTATTCTTTTGCTTATCGGCTTTCTCCTTCAATTTCTGGCGGCGCTCGTGGCTGTACCTCGTTGATTGTTAGGGTTCAGTTTTCTTCGGGCATTAGAGCTTGCCGCGACTCTTACACCGGTTTGCCTCTGCTCCTGCGGATCCTCACACCTCATTCCTTGACGGAATTTCCAAAGCAACCGACAATATTTCCTTTAGAAAGACACGGCAAAGGGGGAAAGGGATGCCTCAAAAAGAAACGTTGATGTGCATAGCCAGGTGTAAGACGAAAGACGGCCAGATACGCGATTACTATGTCCATCGCATAGCTGGCGCTGTTGTGATTATAGGACCAAATCTTGAGCGGCACAGATGCCACCCTGGAGTCACAAACGCCGAAGCGGCACGAATAGAAATTGCCAAAGTTTATGGCGTCCAAGTGATAACTATCAGCGAATGGCCATCTCATCCCGGCGCTCTCTCGTCGAAAAAATGACTCGCGAAGAGATAGAAAAACGGATGGATGAGTTAGCCCGCAAGTATGTCGAGACTCACGACCAAATCATAGACAAGCTTTACGAGTTGGCCCGCGAGTTCGAGAAGATGGATAAGTTAGAAAAGCAGTAAGGGCTTCGGCCTTGGCCCCGGCCATCACAGTTTCGTTTTGGTTAATTGCCTAAAAGTCCCCCCGCCTCATCGTTAATCTTGATGCCTCGTCGTTAGTCTTGATTTGTTCACATATCGCACAGACGCCAAACTGTGGGCTCTCTTTAGTTTCCTCAAAGTGTTCTGTCGGCCAATATTTGCATCTGTTAGAGAAATGCCAGACTGATCCGCCTATTGTTCTTCGCTATAAATTGAGCGTTCGAGATTGGCTATGGCGCGGCGGGAGCGATGGCCTTGTCACCTATGAGTTCAGCCACCTTGGGTTCGATGGCACCCCAATCGCTTTCCCACATCCGGCCCTCTCGTTTGGCGTCCTGCGCCCTCATGTTCTGAAAATTTAAGCGTTGAGTGAAATTTTTCTGACGGGCGGTTTTCTTCTGCCTGGCTGTACCTGGCAATGGACGGATAGAAAAATAGAATCCGGATCTTTGTCGCACTGTGGATTTTTGCACAGCTCGCCGGCGGCTCCACAACCTCTGTGATTCCAAGGTTGCTTTGGATGGTCTTCGCACACCCAGCCATTTTAGCAGGGGCATTTAGTACGCTTTTTAGTTCTGTGTTTTCTCACTTTTGCCATGGATTGAGTTTAACAAATGGGGTGTGCTACCTCTAGGCACGGGAGGATCATTTTGGCCCCTATGAAAACAATGCTTGGGCTTCTTGTCGTCTGCGCAGCGGGCTGCGCCTCAAATTCCGGAGTCGTCCCTATGGGCAGCGACACCTACATGGTTTCGCGTCAAGCAGCGACAGGCTTCACCGGAATGGGAACTCTCAAGGCAGAGGCAATGAAGGAGGCCTACGAGCAATGCCAAAAAACCGGAAAGTCTGTGCAAGTTCTTGAGGCCGTAGATGCGAGGCCTCCATACATCTTTGGGAACTTTCCGAAGACAGAAATTCGCTTCAAATGCGTTGCCGAGTAGTGTGAGCGCAGGTGCTGTCATTGCTCTTCTCACTGGATACGTCGAGAAAGCCAGATCGTTAGAAAAAACCTCCCACCGTATGCAAGCAGTGACATTTGGATTGAAATGAATCATTACCCGCTGTTGGCTTCCTCTCCAGGTGTCTTTCCTAA
>DASRIZ010000234.1:0-11645 GCA_035649735.1 Blastocatellia bacterium
GTGGGACGCGCCTTTGAGGCTATTTGGTAAACCGCCAAATCCGTTCCTGTGTCGAAGCGAGCTGGTCGTCGGAGCTTCTGACGGTGATAGTCTTGAGCACATTCATCGATTGGAGGCCTTTGGTCGCGACAATCTCAACAATGAAACCGCGGTAGTGATGCGTCGCCCAACAAAACACGACGAAGTTGTGTCTATCTTCGTGGATGGCTCGGAGTTTGTCGATTGGAAGGCCGTCGCCTACAAGGGGAATAACCTAAGGCCTATGCTTGGTGACTACGTGATTGCTCCAACCACCGAAGCATAAACGCGTCTTCCTGCGTTATCTCTTACTAAGCTAGACTTCTTGGCACAAGCTATGACACGCGACTTCGACATAGACCGCATAGCCGCCCGCATCGCCGAACTACGCCAAAAACTCGAATACCATAACTATCTCTACTACGTAAAAGACACTCCGGAAATCTCGGACGCCGAATACGACCGGATGTTCCGCGAGCTGCTCGAACTGGAAAAAGCGCATCCTGAACTCGCATCACCTGATTCTCCAACCCAGCGTGTCGGAGGCGAACCCCTCGAGCGTTTCACAAAAGTTCAGCACCACGCGCCGATGCTCTCGCTGGCAAATGGTTTCAGCGAAGACGAGCTGCGCGCATTCAACCGCCGGGTGTCCGGTCTACTCGATCGCGAAGACATCGCCTATGTCACCGAACTAAAAATTGACGGCGTCGCAATGGCGCTGACATATAAGAACGGGCGATTCGTCCGCGGCGCGACTCGCGGCAACGGGGTGATCGGCGAAGACGTGACCGCAAATCTGAAAACCGTCAAACAGATTCCCCTTCGTCTGAAGGCCGGCGGCGAACAGGTCCCCGAAATGGAAGTGCGCGGCGAAGTCTACTTTCCGCTTTCAGCTTTCAACGCGCTCAACGAAGAACGCGCCGACCAGGGGTTATCGCAATTCGCGAATCCGCGCAACGCCGCCGCGGGCGGGATTCGCCAACTGGATCCAAAGGTCTCGAGATCTCGCGCGCTTTCGTTCTTTGCCTATGCCATCGGGTACATTGAAGACGCCGCCCTGAAGACTCAGAAGGAAACTCTGGAGACGCTTCAGGAATGGGGCTTCCCCGTCAACACGACTTACCGCTGGCACGAATCAATTGAAGGCGTTCTCAAGTTCTGCAAGAGCTGGGAGCCCAAACGCGAGTCTCTTGACTATGAGATCGACGGCGTGGTGGTAAAGGTCGATGATCTCGAGGATCAGAGAATTCTCGGCACCGTGAGCCGCGATCCGCGCTGGGCGATAGCCTACAAGTTCCCGGGTCAGGTCGCGACGACCAGGCTAAAAGAGATCGGCGTCAACGTCGGCCGCACCGGATCGATGAATCCATACGCGGTGCTCGAGCCGGTTAAACTCGGCGGGGTGACGATCAAGCTCGCAACTCTGCACAATGAAGACGACATTCGCCGAAAAGACATACGCGTGGGCGACATGGTTGTGGTCAAGCGAGCGGGTGACGTCATACCTCAGGTGGTTGGCCCGGTGCTCGAACAACGCAACGGCAAGGAAAAGATTTTTCGCTATCCGGATAAATGCCCGTCGTGCGGACAGCCGGTGGTCCACGAAGAAGGCGAGGCGATGGCCTATTGCGTCAATCGCGACTGTCCCGCTCAGATCTTCGAGGGGCTCAATCATTTCGTCAGTCGCGGCGCGCTGGATATTCGCGGGCTCGGCCCATCGACGATCTGGAAACTGCTGGAGCTCGGCTTTATACGCAACGCCGCCGATCTTTACTCATTGAGCGAAGAGCAGCTCGGGCAGCTTCCAGGTTTCAAGGAAAAATCGATAAAGAATATTCAAGAGGCCATCGAGGAGAGTAAGAAGCGACCGTTCGAAAATGTGCTTTTTGCGCTGGGGATTCGGCACATCGGCGAAGGCGTCGCTGCTTTGCTCACCAATACGTTTCACGATATCGATGGTTTGCTGAATGCTTCAGAAGAGGACGTCTCCGGCATAATGGGAATCGGGCCTCGAATTGCCCACAGCGTTTACGAGTATTTAAACGATTCGCGAAATCGCGCACTGGTTGAGAGACTTCGTGACGCGGGTCTCAAAATGGAACGGGAAGAACGCGCCGTGAAGCGCGGACCGCTGTTGGGTAAGAGCTTTATCATCACCGGCAAGCTCGAGACGATGCCCCGGAGCGCGGCGGAGAAATGGATCGAAGAGCGCGGAGGCACGGTGCTTCCGTCGGTTTCAAAGAAGCTGGACTATCTGGTTTTGGGTGAGGATCCGGGCTCGAAGCTGGCCAGGGCGCAGAAACTTGGTGTGCCGACAATAACTGAGAAAAAGTTGTTCGAGATGGGGAGCGACTAATCGGAGACCGATAAATGGATACTTTTGATGCCAAGAGCAGTTCTTTTGAAATCGATCATCGCAGCGGAGCTATCAACCTGACCATCGACGCCGGAGATAACACAGTGACATTTTCTCTTTCAGTTGTCGAAGCTTCCCAGCTTGTGGCGATCCTTCATAAGCACATCAACGAGGCGGCGGTGGAAAAACTACGAACCAGGAATACCTAGCTTGTTCTTTGCGTATTTGCGGTCCTTGGCGTCTTTGCGCGAAACCAGTCATTCGAAGGGGCTGTTCGCGCAAAGACGCCAAGGACCGCAAATACGCAAAGAAAACAGAAGACAGTTTTAGAATTAATTTAGTAATACCAGCTACGCGCTTCAAATCGAGCTTCTCGTTCATCCAGACACACCGGCTTGCATCGCTCGACGTGAAGCCTGAAGCCTTCCAGAAGATTTGAACAAGTCGGAAGCGCCTGTCCTTCCAAATCGATTGCTCTGGCCGGACGTGACCACTCGGCGCTTTCCCTTTTCAAACCCAGCACCAGCGATGCGCAAGATCGCGCGTTAGGGTTACGGCTGATCACAATCAAAGCCGTCGGCGTATTCTCAATCGCTCGTTTGAAACGAAACCACCAACTCAGCTGAACTCGTCGAGACTGCTGAGAAGGAACGTCCCCCAGATCCAGGGCTACAAGACCAAAACCACCGCCTTGCAGCAACAGATCAGTCGCTTTGATCGCATGATTTACGTTTGAGCCACAGCGTATCCAGAGCAGTTGATCAAAGTCCATACCGGCATACGCGGCCGACGTTGCATCAAACGAGTCGCTGGCATCCACAAGAGCGCATACTTCCTGATTAGCTGTCGACGCCGCAAGTGCGGAGTGAAGGAGACTGGTGCGGCCTGACGATGCAGGGCCGAGAATCTCAGTGATGGCGCCTCGCGGAAGACCCCCAGCAATGCGATCGACCGCGACAATGCCGGTGGACATCACTTCAGCCACCGGTTTTTCGCGCAGCTTGAAGGCAGAGCCAAAACGCTGCGCCAACTCAGTTTTTGAGAGTGTGAGTTTCAATAGGTCCTATATGTCCTATTTGTCCTATATTCGGTATCGAAAATCTATCATTAATTTTTATAAATTTTCGAAAATCAGTTTGAGCTTGCCCGGCTATAACTGTCAAGGCATATTTCGGTAAGGCATGCGTTTTCTGCCCTCGGTGATGTACCATAACTGTTTCCGATAGAACGGGCATGAGCCACAGATTTTAAAGAGCTTTCGAGGAGAACCAGAGGATGGGTGAGGATTTTCAAAGCGATCAGGATTTTGCGCTCGGGGCAGAGGACTTCCCGTCCGAACGTGATTACAAACTGCACTGTCTTCGCCATTCGACTTCGCACATTATGGCGGCGGCGGTTCAACAGCTCTTCCCGGATGTGAAGTTCGGCATTGGCCCGCCGATCAAAAACGGTTTCTACTATGACATGATGTTGCCTCGCTCCTTGACGCAAGAAGACCTCGAGGAGATCCAACGCCGGATGCGCGAGATAGTTAAATCGGGACTTCAGTTCAATCGCGAGAACTGGGAAAAGCCGAAGGCGCTCGAGTTCTTCGGCTCTCACGATCAAAACTTCAAGATCGAATTGATCAACGGCATTCCCGGCGACACCGTATCAACCTACGCGATCGGTGACTTTACCGATCTATGCGCGGGCCCTCACGTAAGACGCACCAGCGAGTGCAAGCACTTCAAGCTCACGTCGATCGCCGGGGCATACTGGCGCGGTAGCGAAAAAAACCCGATGCTTCAGCGCATCTACGGCACGGTGTGGCCGACCAAAGACGAGCTCGACGAGTATCTGCATAACATCGAGGAAGCAAAGCGGCGAGATCATAGAAAGGTCGGGCGCGAACTCGAACTCTTTATGACCCACGAGTGGGCGCCGGGCGTGCCGTTCTGGCTGCCAAAGGGCACGGTGATCTATCACACGCTTCAGGAAACGATCCGGCGGCTGCTCGCACAGAACGGTTACGTCGAGGTAAAGGCGCCCCTGTTGTTCAGCGAAAACCTGTTCAAGACATCAGGACACTGGGCGCATTACAAAGAGAACATGTTCATCGTCAACGAGGAAGAGCAGGACTACGCGTTGAAGCCGATGAACTGCCCGGGACACATGTTGATCTTCGGCTCGAAGCGACGCAGTTATCGCGAGCTTCCGTTGAGACTTTCGGAGCAGAGCGTGCTTCATCGCAACGAACGAACCGGCGCGCTGGCGGGACTCACCCGCGTGCGGCAGTTTCAGCAGGACGATGCTCATCTGTTTATCACCGAAGATCAGATCGGCGAAGAAGTGAACCGGCTGCTCGCCCTGGTAGCCAGAGTCTATAAGGCGTTCGGCATGGGTTATCGCTTTGTGCTGAGTGTGCGCGGCGATGACACCTCCAAGTACATGGGTGACCCGGCGGTTTGGGACGGCGCCGAGAAACTGCTCGCCGAAGCGCTCGAAGAAAATCATCTCGAATACACGGTTGAAAGAGGTGAGGCAAACTTCTACGGCCCGAAAATCGACCAGATGGTTCAGGACTCCCTGAAACGCGAGCACCAGCTCGGCACAATTCAGCTGGACTTTCAGCAGCCCCGCAATTTCGGGCTGTCCTACGTCAACGAGCATAACGCCGAATCGGTGCCGGTGGTGATCCATCGCGCAATCTACGGTTCGCTCGAACGCTTTGTCGGTATTCTGATCGAGCATTACGCCGGCGCGTTTCCGGTCTGGCTCGCGCCGGTACAGGCTAAGGTTCTGTCGATCTCCGAAAAGACGGCCGACTATGCGCAAACGGTTTACGAGCGATTGCTCGCCGCAGGGATTCGGGTCGAACTGGATGCACGCGACGACAAGATCGGAGCAAAGATTCGGGACGCGCAGCTCGAGAAAGTTCCGTATATGCTGGTGACTGGCGCCAAGGAAGCCGAGTCTGGCGCGGTGGCCGTTCGGTCGCGGGAAAAGGGCGACGAAGGCGCGACGCCGCTTGACGAGTTCATCGCCAGGATAAAGGCCGAGGCGAGCTTTGACTATTAAAAACAATGACCCGGGTCCTCGAGCTAGATCCTGAGCATCCACAAAAGGACGCCTTAGAACTTGCTGCATCGATCATCGTCGGAGGCGGGCTGGTTGCCTTTCCAACCGAAACCGTTTACGGATTGGGCGCGGATGCGATGAACGAGGACGCGGTGCGCAAGATTTATGTTGCCAAGGGCAGACCAGCTGACAACCCTTGCATCGTCCACGTTGATAGCCGCGCAATGCTCGATCGCGTCGCCTGCAGAGTGTCTCCCATCGCGGACCGTCTGATTCAGGAGTTCTGGCCGGGCCCGCTCACGCTGGTGCTCGAGCGCAGTCCGGAAGTCGCGCCCTCCGTATCGGCGGGTTTGTCGACAGTGGCCGCACGAATGCCTGCCAGCAGGATCGCACTCGAGCTGATCGGCTCAGCGAAAACTCCCGTTGCCGCGCCGAGCGCTAATGCATCCGGGAGACCGAGCCCGACGAGCGCAGCTCACGTACGAGACGATCTGGACGGACGAATCGATTTAATTCTCGACGGAGGCGTTACGAACATCGGGATCGAATCAACGGTGCTGGATCTTACTACTGACCCGCCGACCATCTTGCGGCCCGGATGGATAACCCACGAGAGACTGACTGAAGCAATAGGGCCGTTAGGCAGTGCGGTCTCAGATAAGAACCTTAGGAGTTCGCCGGGTATTCGTCATCCGCATTACAACCCTCGCGCTCGGGTGTTACTGGTTGAACAAGGTTCGCCGGAATCGCTGGAGCGGGTTTGCCGAGAACAGCTGAAAAACGGCTCGATCTGGTTTATCGGTCACTCTCAGCTGGAGATCGACGATCCGTCGTTCCATTCGATTCGACTCGGGTGGGATGCCGGAGAGTATGCTCACTCGATCTATGCTGCTTTGCGTGAAGCCGATAAGAATGAACCTCGAGTGATCGTTGTTGAAGGTATAAGCGACGCAGGCAAAGGCGAAGCCGTGATGGATCGCCTTCGGCGTGCCGCTTCAAAGCTTTGATCCGTGCTACTGATGACGCGATAGGATAGACAATGGCGAAGTGGAACTGCGGTATCTGCCAGGAAGAGCACGACGAGCTCCCGATGGACATAGCGTACGCGCGTCCTCAGCATTACTTTGAAATCCCCGCAGCAGAGCGCGACCAACGCGCCATGTTCAATGATGAAACCAACGCCGACGTTTGCGTTATTGACGGAACGGTCTTCCTGGTCCGAGCCTTCCTGCCGGTTCCGGTCGAAGGCGGCCGGGAGTTCCGACACGGAGTCTGGGTGCAGTTGGATGAGCCAGGCTTTCAGAAATACGCGACCTTTGAGGGAGATGGCTCGGAAGAGCCTCCGCTGGAAGGTAGACTGTCATCGGAGGTACCCGGATATCCAAGCACGTTCTTGCTCCCAGTTGAAATCCAACTTGGGGAACCAACACAGCGCCCGTCGGTGCGTCTTAAACCTGCAGCTCATTTGTTTTCGACAGAACAGAGAGACGGAATCACGATGGCAAGAGTGCACGAACTAGTGCAGGCAGCGGTTCCTCAGATGTTCAAATAGAAATATCAACCATGAATCTCGACTCCATACGCAACTATTGCCTCTCTCTTCCGCATGCAACCGAAGGCATTCAGTGGGGCAACGATCTGCTCTTCAAACTCTCAGGCAAGATCTTCGCCGCGATGAATCTCGAACCGCCTCATTCACTCTGCTTCAAGTGCACGCCGGAGAAGTTCGACGAACTGATTGAACGTGACGGGATCATTCCGGCGCCTTACATGGCTCGCAACAAGTGGGTGTTGCTGGAACGCCTGGATGCGTTGAAAGATTCAGAGATCAAAGATCTTATCAAGAACTCGTATGATATGGTTTTTTCGAAGTTGACGAAAAAGGCGCAGGCGGAGCTTGGCGGGACAGCGGAGAAGCCAGCGGCGCCCGGAAAGCGTCGAAAGGCGAATCGATAGCGCTTTCGTCCGACAAACTTCAGTTTTGTCGGACCAGGAGAGTGAATGAAGGCACTAAAAAAGCAAAGCCTCCTCAAAGACGGCTTGCAGCTCGTGAGCGACGAACCGGAGCCAGGCGTGGGCCATTCGGAAGTGAAGATCCGCGTCGAAGCGGCGTCGATTTGCGGTACCGATCAGGGCATCTATCAGATCACCTCCCGGCAAGGCATGCGAGATGAGATGCTTACATACAACGGCGGCGACGTTTCCAAATATCAGCCGATTATTGTCGGTCACGAGTTCTGTGGCCAAGTCGTCGAAATTGGCGAAGACGTCCACCCCGGCGTAGCTCGCGTCGGCGATTACGCCACCGCCGAGATGCACATCTTCTGCGGTCATTGCCAGCAGTGCGCGAACGGGCAACGGCATATCTGCAAAAATATCCGGGTCAAAGGCGTACACCTGGATGGCGCCTTTGCCGAATACGTTGTTGTTCCAGCCACCAATCTTGTAAACCTCGAGCGCTTTGGCGGACGGGCGGTAATACCACCGCGTTTTGGAGCTTTTCTGGACGCCCTCGGTAATGCCGTTCACACAGTCATGGAAGGAAACGTCGAAGGGAAAACGGTCGCGATACTTGGGTGTGGAGCGCAGGGATTGATGTCAACCGCTGTTGCAAGGACACTGGGCGCCGCGCGGATTTACATCACCGACTTCTCGAATCCTCGGGGATTCGATTCAAGCCACCTCCTCAAACGCTTCGAGACTGCCCGGGAGCTCGGCGCGGACTATTGCTTTGATACTAATGAAGAAGCCGCGCCGGGTCAGCAAACCGAGCTGCTCGAGCGAGCTCGCGATGAACACGGCGGCGGCGTTGATGTGGTGCTCGAGATGTCGGGCGCCGAGGCAGCTTACAACGACGCGGGTACAATAGTGAAAAACGGCGGGCAAATCCTGCTGCTCGGGATACCTTCCTGGCCTTTGCGCTCGTTTGATTTCGGGAAGTACGCGGTTTGGAAGGGCGTGACCATAAGGGGCATCTTTGGGCGACGGCTGTTCGAGACCTGGTACGCGATGCTCGATCTACTCGCGGCCGACAAGTCCGAATTGAAGTCGCGGCTGGAGAAGATCATCGCCCAGGAGATGGTTCCGTTATCAGATTTCGAGCGCGGTTTTGAGCTGGTCCGTAATCACGAAGCAGTCAAGCTACTGCTCGCGCCATAGCGCGACACAACGCAGTACTACGTGTATTGACGCTACTACGTGTCTAGATTTCATGAGGAGCTCATATGCCAATATTTAAGTACGTATGCAAAGACTGCAATCACGGATTTGAGAAGTTCGTGCAGGCGTCCACAACGCTTGAATGCCCTTCGTGCAACGGCACGACCTTGGAGAAACAGTTGTCGGTCTTTAACCTCGGCGGTGCTCAACCCAGCTTCGACCAGCGGCGGGCGGCGCCCGGACCCTGTGGCAGTTGTGGAGACCCGCGTGGCCCGGGCTCCTGCTCGATCAACTAATTTAGCGCGGAACAGAACCTGAAAGGTGTGCTGAATGAATCCGAGTGAACTCTACTCAACGCTGAATCGCGAGCTTGAGAACATCAAAGAAGCAAAGACTTTCAAATATGAAGTCCCGCTCGAAAGCGAGCAGAACGGAGACGTGATCGTCGATGGCCGTGAAGTGGTGATGCTCGCTTCAAACAACTATCTCGGTCTCTCGAATCATCCACGGATAAAAGCGGCAGCGCATCGCGGGCTCGATCAGTGGGGCTACGGGATGGCGTCGGTTCGTTTTCTTTGCGGAACCGAACCGATCCACCTCGAGCTGGAGCAGCGAATCGCAAGTTTTGTCGGTTGCGAAGCTGCCATCCTCCATTCGTCATGCTTCGCCGCCAACGAAGCGTTCTTCACAGCGCTGCTGGCGAATGATTTCGGTCAGTCGGGTTATCAGGATGTCATCTACAGCGATCAGCTCAATCACGCGAGCATCATCGACGGAGTTCGTCTTTGCCGCGCGGTGGCCAAGCAGACGGTCTCGCGTCTGTATCGGAACGGCGATGTAAATCACCTGCGCGAGATGCTGGAAGAAGACCGCGAAAAAAACTATCGCATCAAGATCATTGCAACCGATGGCGTGTTCTCAATGGAAGGTTTGCTCGCGCCGCTTGCCGAACTCAGAAGCCTGGCAACTGAACACAACGCGCTGCTGTTTGTCGACGAATCTCACGCGACCGGCGCCCTGGGTCAGACCGGACGAGGCACCATTGAGGAGCTGGGGGTTTTCGGAAAGGTTGACGTAGTCACCGGGACGTTTGGCAAAGCGTTGGGCGGAGCGTCGGGTGGCTTCGTCGCCGGACAAACGCCGTTGATTGAATTCCTGCGGCAGAAGTCGCGACCCTACACTTTCTCGAACACAATGCCGCCGTCGGTCGTCGTCGCCTCGATCGAAGCGATAACGATGATCGAAGAGGACCCGTCAATCGTAAACCGGCTTCGTGAAAATACAGCTTACTTCCGGCGCCGGATCGTCGAGCTTGGGTTCAAGATCCTCGAAGGCCGCCATCCTATAGTTCCGGTTATGCTGGGCGAAGCTGCGATCGCTCAGGACATGAGCCAGGAACTATTGAAAGAAGGCGTCTACATTAAGGGGCTGTGGTACCCGGTCGTTCCAAAGGGTGAGGCTCGGCTGCGGTCGCAGATTTCGGCGGCCCACACCCGGGAAGATCTCGATCGCGCGCTCGATGCGTTTAACAAAGTCGGCAAGCGGTTAGGCGTGCTTTAGTCATTCGTAACACTGTACATCCCTAATAAACCCAAATCAGACCGGTTCGTCACATATCGGCTCGCTTCGAGGCTAGCCGCTAATAGACTGTGCCGTGCATTCTAGCCAGAACTGCGGCTGCGCTCACTTGTGGCCGCAAAACGAGACTTAAGAGGAGGCACTATGAAACGCAACGTTTACAAATTCCGAGGGTGGTATGTTACCGCCGTTCTACTCACGCTGGCGCTTGGCTGTTTTGGCGCGTCGCGCGGCAACGGCAAGAAAATCGAATTCACAACGAACTCAAAGGAAGCGAAGGAATATGTGGCGCAGATCGTCAACCGGATCGAGACTTTTCAGTTCGGACCGGACGTAAATGCGCTCGCCAAGAAATCGGTCGATGCGGACCCGAACTTCGCATTTGGTTATTACCTTCTGGGCACGACGGCGGCAACACCGGATGACGCAAAGAAGTACGGCGAAAAGGCCACCGAGTTGGCGAAGACCGCATCGGATGGTGAACGCCGTTACATCGAAGCTGTGCTGCTCACTCGAGCTCAGAAGACGGAAGAAGCACTGGCGAAGTTTCTCGATTTGGCAAAGGAATACCCAGACGACCGGATGGTCCAGATGCTGCTCGGCCAGGTCTACACCAATCTCGGCAAGATCGACGAAGCAAATGCGGCGTTTGAAAGAGCAATCAAGCTCGACGGCAGCACTCCTCGAGTCTATACGTTTCTTGGCAACAACGAGGTACTGCGGGGCAACTATGCAAAGGCGCGGGAGTTGTTCAACTTATCGCTGGCCAAGCAGGTAAAAGGCAGCGCGCCTTTCGGCCCTAATTACGGGCTCGCGTTCGCACACATCTATCAGGGCGACATAAAGTCCGCAGTCAAGCAGTTGGAAGCATATGCGGCTGACTACCAGACCTCGACGCAACAGCAGAACTTTCCGGCGGTGTTTATCTGGAATTCGATCGCGCGGCTGCATCTCGAGTACGGCAAGGCTGAGGACGCAATGAAGGCTTATGAGAAGGGCTACTCGACCATACCGGGAAGCAACCTTGATGAGACACAGAAGAAGATTTGGCTTGGGCGACTTCATCACGGCAAGGCTCGGACGCTGGCGAAGATGGGCAAGCGCGACGAAGCCTGGAAAGAAGCCGAAACGATCAAGAAGATGATCGAAGACGGCGGCAAAGAGGGCGAGCAGTTCTGGCCGGCCTATCACTATTTGGCGGGTTATTTGAAGCTCGAGGCAGGCGATTACGCAAAGGCCGTGGAAGAGCTAAAGCAGACCGATCTAACGGATCCGTTTCACAAGCTTCTGTTGGCTCGCGCTTATGATAAGAGCGGCGACGCGGCGAATGCGCAAAAGCTTTACAAAGAGATAACCCAGTTCAATCAGCTGACGTTGGAGCGGGCGCTTTCGTATCCGGAGGCGAAAAAGAAGCTCAAGGCTTGACGCATCGGGTGAAGCCGTCCTTTTACTCATTCGATACCTAATTTGGAGT
>DASRIZ010000235.1:0-47828 GCA_035649735.1 Blastocatellia bacterium
ATCGCCGTCTCGCACCGCGCGGCCTTCGTCTTTTGCCTTATCTTCTCCCTTGTGAATCCGCTGGATGCAGAACGTGCACTTCTCCATTACGCCCCGCGTGCGCACCGACACTTCCGGGTTCAGCGCCTTTTCTAACGGCGCGTCCCACACCGGATCAAAAAAGTTAAAAAAGCGGACCGTGTACGGGCAGTTGTTGGCGCAGTAGCGAGTCCCGACGCAACGATTGTAGACCTGTGCGTTCAAGCCTTCGTCGGTGCGATAAGTCGCATAGACCGGACAGACCGGCTCGCACGGAGCTTCCTCGCAGTGCTGGCAGAGAACCGGCATGAACTTGACCTTGACGTCGGGAAATTCGCCTTCAAAGTAGCGTTCGACTCGAATCCAGTTTATCGATCGCCCTTTTGCCGCTTCTTCCGGCCCAACAGTCGGGATGTTGTTTTCGACTCGGCAAGCGACTACGCAGGCTTCGCATCCGGTGCATCGATCGAGATCGATCACCATTGCCCACTGAGGTTTTTTGTTTTGCGGTTCAGTCATTTTTAGTTTTCGAACCGTTTATCGTTTCGATTCCATGTGTTCCATGAGCTCGGTGCCAAACCGGATTAACGGCGCTTTCCCACCGACTTTGGTGAGCCGTGAGGGCTCGATATTCTGGTGTCCGCCTTGAAGCAAGTCATCGGGATCAACTCCCCGGCCACGTGCGTATCTACCGTAACTCGAATGCCCCTGACCGGTCGGCAGTGCGATGCAATCCGGCCTGATGCCTGGGTACAACAGCGCCGGGGCACGCACCGAGCCGGCGGCAGTCGCCACTTCAACGAGGTCGCCATCGGTAATAGACATCGCCGCCGCAGTACTTGGATTGATCTCAACCCAACTTCCCCAGAGCACCGAGGTCAACGGGTCGGGAAGTTCTTGAAGTGAGGGTAAATTGGCGGCCGCCCCCTCGCCGAAGGCAGCGTGTTCGTAGACAATCACCTTCAGTGGATACTCAGCACTAGTTGCGACCTGGGAAGAACTCTGTCGCACAAGCTCTAGTCGCAAGTCGAGCGAAGGACCTTGTTCCCCTGCGGACGTTACAGCTACTGGCGATGCTCCAGTAACGACTCCCTTTTCACCAAGCTCTGTCCAGGCATCCGCACTCTCGCCGCCAACGAATTTCACGAGATCGCTCACCCCCTTTTCAATTAGCTCCTTCGCAGATTCGAATGGCAGGGCCGCGCTAACATCGCCACCCAGCTCTCGCGCAACAGCGAGCAACACATCCGCTGTTTGGCGAGTATTGTGTTGAGGTTCGAGCACTGGCTGCGTCAGCGAGGCGACCCTTCTGCCGTCCGGGCCGTAGGACGTCTGAACGTCCCAACGCTCAAGATAACTGTGATCGGGCAATATGAGGTCGGCAGCTTCGCTCGCCTCATCCATGAAAGAGGAAAAGGTAACGATGAACGGGAAACCCGGGAACCCGTCTCGTCGGCCCCTTCCCAGAAGCGGGTTGTAACCATGAATCATCATCATCCGGGGGGGTTGTTCCGCCAACTGCGCAAAGCGCTCGATTAGTGGGACACTTAGCGAATTTGGCTTTTGATTTTTATCATCGGATTCGCCAGGAAGAATTAGACCGTTACCCGGAACCTTAAACGGGCTATACGATTCTCGTTCACCTTCGACAAGAAGAATTCCCCCCGGTTTGTTCAAATTCTCCACTATCGCATTGAGCAGGTGAACAGCGTATCCGGCCGGAGATCTCAGATCCCCAATGGCGAGAGGCCGCTCCGCCTTCGCAAACTCTCGAGCAACCCGAATGATTCTTTCGGCCGGAACACCGGTCATTGAAGCATTGGTCTCTGGCGAGAATTCGTCGAGCATCTGTCGCGAGTGGTCGGACACAGGCACCTTGCTCAATCCCTCGCGTATGATCACCTGAACCATCGCCAGCGCGACCAGTGCTTCTGAACCAGGCGCAGCAGGAATCCATTCATCGGCATTCGCAGCAGTCAACGACAGACGAGGTTCAACATGAATAAACCTCCCGCGGCTCTTGGCGCGAGTGCTTCGGAACTCGCCGTAAGCTTGCGAGAACATCACCGGTGATTTCCATGTCTCAAGAAAACGCGCGGCGAAGGAAACCAGATAAGTTGTATTAGATATGTCTGGTATGGCTTCGCCAAGCTTGACGAAGCCCGGCAAGTCAATGCTTCCTTCAAGCTCTAATCCTGCGTTCGGTGGCCACGCAAAAAGGAGCTGTCGATATGCCTGCATGAACCGGCCGGCAACATGGGCAGTTACGCTCCCAGGTTCCGTAGTGAAGAAATGGGCTTTATCGGTTGCGCTGTTCGGGTCGATCTCTCGAAGCTTATCGGCGAGGGTCTTTATTCCTTCCTCCCAACTAATCTCTTCCCATTTTCCTTCGCCGCGTTCGCCGACCCGTTTCATCGGACCCTTGATGCGATCCGGATTGTACAGGACTTCCAATCCTGCTTGGCCTCGCGCGCAAAGAGCTCCACGGTTGACCGGATGCAGCGGGTTTCCTTCGATCTTGTTGGCTTTGTGCTCGCGGGTTCGAACGATGATGCCGCAGCCGGCCGGGCACATCCCGCAGGTGCTCGCCTTCCAGTAGTCGATACCCGGCACGAACTCTTCGTCGGGGATCAACGCCGGGATGAGCTTCTCTTCGGGGTGCCCGCAAGCGGACAACAGCGAAGCGCTTGTTGCCCCGATGCCGCCAAGGATTATGAACTCGCGACGTTTCATAAATACGGTTTCTGGTTTCTGGTTTCTAGTTTTTAGTTCTGGTTTCGCCGGACGGTAACAACCAGAAACCACAAACCAGTAACCAGAAACCTGTTTCTATCTATGACACACGTAGCAATCGTTACTAACATTCCGGGAAGCATGGCAGTCCATGCACCATCCCATAGTCTGGTCTACTTCGCGGCGGACTCGATGCATCTCTCCGATCGGGCCGTGACAGGTCGTGCACTCGATGCCCGCCCTAATGTGAGGCTTATGGGTGTAAAAAGCGTTCGATTCCGGCTCGATCCAGTAGACGCGCTTCCACGGTGGCTGTTCTTTACGTTCAGCGTACGCCGCCAGTTTCTTAACCTCCGGGCTTTCGGTCTTAATCGACTCGTGGCAACCCATGCAGGTGGTGATGTTTGGAATCGTCGCGTGCGAAGACTTGTCCGCATTCTCGTGACAGAACGTGCACTCGAGTTGCGGAGCTTCTTCTCCTTCTTTTGTCACGTGTTGCCAGTGATTGAACTCAATCGGCTGGAGAGGAGCTTCCGGTCTGGCGGACGCGCGCAACAACACGAGTCCGATCACCAGGATCACCACAATCACAAGCACTGAGGATTTGATCGCTCTTCCCATTCAGTCAACGCGTGACAAAGCAACCGCAACTTCAGTAGACCTAACCGTAGCGAATTTCCTGGCCGCCGGCTTCTGCGTGTTCAATAGCGACGGGAGTCCGTGATTATACAGATTAGGACCGCAGTCGAAAACGTTCTTTTGCAATAAAGGTTTTTGTCATTCTTTTTAACGAGCTTTTGAAGTCGTTTGAAAAGTAAATGGACCACCGTCGTGCACGGGTCACGTGGTGCGCCGCCGCGCCCGCGAGTTATGCTCGATAAACGCTCAACCGCCTTCACTGGCTGCTTTTGCAATGCTTGACACACCTAACCTGAGAGTGTAGAGTTCAGCCTTGCCTGAAAGCTTTATGAAGCGAGGAACACATAGGCGCGTGTACTCAGAGTCCTGTCACGTTATCTCTGATCAAGAGAGTTCCGTAGCATCAGCTAATCCTTAAGCGAAAAGTCAGCTGCCTCACCTTTAGCATTGGTGAAGCAAGCTGACGAGATTGATAAGGTAAGCTTCGCAGCGCGACCGCGCAAAGACTCTCCTCACGACGGCGTTGACAATCCCACTTCATACCGGCTGAGGCTTGAACGTTAAAGGACGATCAAGCATACTATGGCAAAAGTTCAATCGGTCCGGTTACACCATTCCGATGAATTCTAATCTGGCAGTTCGGGAGGAGTAGCGTTAATGGCGACAGACAATGTAAACCAGTCCGGTGCGAGCGCGGCGGCCGACAGCGCCAAAGAAGAGTCCGCCCCACTCGCCGAGAGCACCGGCCCAGACACCGCAGCGGTGGAGCCACAGGCTGCGGCCGACACCACTCAGACGGTTCCCAGCGCTGAAGCACCTACATCCGAATCTCCTGAAGCGACTCCTGCCGCCTCATCTGAAGCGGAAAAGGCCGCATCACCTGAAGCGGAAAAGGCCGCATCACCTGAACCAGCCGACAGTGAGCCGAGCGGAACGCAGGATTTTAGCGCGATGCTCGAGACCTACGAAAAAGAAAGCGCCGCATCCCGCCAGGAAGGCGAGATCGTTCGCGGCATCGTAGTAGGCATATCGGATCAGAATGTGCTGGTCGACATCGGCTACAAGTCCGAAGGGGTCGTTGCCCGCGAAGAGTTTCTTGATCACCAGGGCAACCTCACTGTAAAACGCGGCGAAGAAGTCGATGTGCTGATCAAGAGCCTGGAAAACCAGGATGGTTATGCCATTCTCTCTCGCGCCGCCGCTATGCAGGTTCAGTCATGGGAACGATTGCGTCACGCCCATCAAACGCACGAGACCATCAAAGGCCGCGTTGTGGAACGCATAAAAGGCGGGCTCAACGTTGACCTCGACGGGGTCCCGGCGTTTCTTCCCGGCTCGCAGATAGATATTCGGCCCGTGCGTAACCTCGAAGGCTTCCTGAGACAAGAGATCGAAGTCAGGGTCATCAAACTCAACCGCAAGCGCGGCAATGTTGTGGTCTCGCGCAAAGCGGTGCTCGAAGAAGTCTCAGGCAAGAAGAAGGCCGAGACGCTCGCCAACATCGAAGAAGGCGTGGTGCTCGAAGGCACGGTAAAGAACATCACCGATTATGGCGCCTTTATCGACCTTGGCGGGATCGATGGTCTTCTGCACATCATCGACATGAGCTGGGGACGCATCCAATCGCCAAACGACATAATAAAGGTCGGCGATGAGATTCAAGTCAAGGTGCTCAAGTTCGACCGCGACAAGGAACGCATCTCGCTTGGTTACAAACAGCTCCTGCCCGATCCGTGGCAAAGCGTTGCCGAGCGATTTCCAAAAGGCTCTCACGTTCGCGGTAAAGTCGTCAGCCTGACCGACTACGGCGCGTTTATTGAAATCGAACCGGGTGTCGAAGGCCTGGTGCATGTAACCGAGATGACCTGGTCCAAACGGCTCAAGCATCCCTCGAAGCTGCTCTCAATTGGACAGGACGTCGAAGCGGTTGTGCTCGAAGCCGATCCTCACAGCCGGCGGATCAGCCTCGGCCTCAAACAGGTAAGCCCTGATCCCTGGGAGACGCTCCCGGTGCGCTATCATATCGGCTCCCGAGTTACCGGAAAGGTCCGCTCGCTCACCGATTTTGGCGCGTTCGTGGAAATCGAAGACGGAATAGACGGTCTGGTTCACGTCTCCGATATTTCCTGGACCAAGCGTATCAAACACCCGTCCGACGTCCTCAAGAAAGGGCAGCAAGTAGATGCGGTGATTACCAATATCGATGTCGACGGCCGCAGGCTCAGCCTTTCAATCAAAGACCTGGAACCCAATGCCTGGGATAAGTTCTTCGATACGCACAAGCTGGGCGATGTGATTAAGGGGCGGGCAGTCCGCTTTGCAAACTTCGGCGCGTTTATCGAGATTGAAGAAGGCATCGAGGGTCTCTGTCACGTTTCCGAGTTGAGCGATTCCCGGGTCGAGAAACCCGAGGACGCGGTCAAGATCGGTCAGGTGATGCCTTTTAAGATTCTCAAGCTCGACCCCTCACAAAAGAAGATCGGTCTGTCGGCGCGCGCTGTTGGCAAGGAGAATGATCCTGAAGACGTGCGCACCTATCACGAGACTGGTTCGGGCATGGCCACGCTTGGCGACATAGCCAACTTATTGGGCGCCACCTCTGACAAGAAGGAAGAAGAATAAGCGGACATTCCATCAGCTAGAAGATGTGGCTTCGCGGCTATCTGGCTTCAGTAGTGACGCGACCCAGAGTCCCGGGTGACAACTCGGACGCGCTCCGGGTCGCGTCGTTGTTTATGGGAACCTACTTATGAAGAAATTCAACCTGACTACTGTTTTGATCATTGCCGGCTTCGGGTTTGTCTTTTTTGTGGCGATTATACTCCTTGCGGCTTTGGCGTTGTCTCGCGACGGGGGCTTCATGAGCCTGGGAAGCGAACGAATCGCGGTGGTTTATCTCGAAGGAGTCATTTTTGATTCCAAGAACATCAATGAACAGCTCAAAATGTACGGCGAGGATCCGCGCGTCAAAGCAATCTTGTTGCGAATGGACACTCCCGGCGGCGGCGTCGCGGCATCGCAGGAGATCGCCGATCAGGTCAAATGGCTTCGAAACGAAAAAGGCAAGAAGGTAGTGATTTCGATGGGCTCGGTCGGCGCGTCAGGCGGGTACTATATCGCCTGCGCCGCGGATCGAATCTACGCCAACCCGGGGACGATCACCGGGTCGATCGGAGTAATAGCCGAATGGGTCAATTACGGCAATCTGTTGAAGTGGGCCCAAATGCAGCCGGAGGTCATCAAGAGCGGCGAGTTCAAAGATGTCGGTTCACCCACCCGCGAAATCAATCCAAAGGAGCGAGCATACCTTCAAAATCTGATCAACCAAATGTTCGAGCAGTTTGTGAGCGCCGTAGCTGAGGGTCGGAAGGATCACCTAACCCGCGACCAAATCAAAATTCTGTCAGACGGACGAGTTTATACCGGAGAAGAGGCACTGCGTGAAAAGTTGATTGACGGGCTCGGGAACTACGATGCGGTGCTGAAAGCGACAGCCGAGCTGGTGGGGATTAAAGGCGAACCGCAAGTAATCACGCCTCCCAAACCTCGTCGAGGTTCGATTCTTGATCTGCTGACCTCGACCGATCTCGGCGGAGTGCTCTCGCATAACACGCTTCAGCCACCAGGATCGACGTTGCAGTTTGAGTATCTTTGGAAATGATTAGTACGTGGTCCGTAGTCCGTAGTCCGTAGCTGCAAAACACCTGACTACGGACTACTGACTACGGACTACGGACCAGCTATGGACCATCTTTGGAGCCCCTGGCGTTACACCTACATTGCCTCAGCAGATCGGGGAGAGGGCTGTGTGTTCTGCAGGATCGACCAGGAACACAAGGACGACGCAAACTATGTCGTACATCGCGCTCAGTTGAACTTCATTGTGCTGAATCTGTTCCCGTACACCAGCGGTCATCTGATGATCGTGCCTTATGAGCACCGAGCCTCGCTCGCCGATGTGGGCGAAGCCACTACCACCGAGATGATCGAATTGACCAAGCGAGCCCAGGTCGCTCTGCAAACCGAGTATCGCCCCGATGGCTTTAACATTGGGATGAATCTCGGAAGTAGCGCGGGAGCCGGCGTCGCCGATCACCTTCACCTGCACGTGGTGCCACGGTGGCGAGGCGATGCGAACTTTGTTTCGATCATCGGGGAGACCCGGGTGCTTCCGGAAGATCTCGCGACGACCTGCACAAGACTCCAAAAACACTTCGCCTGATGACCTGGTAACTTTTGTGGAAGCCGGCTATCACAAGTTATTAGCCCTTGTAGCGCTAGTTGCGGCGGTTGGATCTCCCGCTTTTCCGCAGTCTCAAAACAGTAACACCCAGGACGAGCCGCTTAAGCTAAGCACGCAACTTGTTGTTGTTGATGCGCAGGTGCTAAGCAAGAAAACGGGGACGCCGGTGAACGGGCTTTCCGAACGCGATTTCACTATCTATGAAGAAGGGGTCAAGCAGCAGATTACCCACTTCAGCCGGGACCGGTTGCCGCTTTCAATCGTGTTGTTGCTCGACGTAAGCGCGAGCGTGATGCCCGTGGTCGAGCAGGTACGCAATTCGGGCCTCAGGGCATTGAATGAGCTGAAGCCGGGCGATGAAGTCGCTCTTATGGCCTTTGGCGCCTGGGCGACCGTGCTGCAGGAGTTCACAAGAGATCGAGAGCTGATTGCCGCGCAGGTTTCATTCATCGACTCGATGGGACCCTGGATACGCGAGGGAACGCATATCGACGAAGCAGTTTTTACCGCAGCAAATTATCTTGCTAAAGCTTCCAATCCGAACAGCAGGCGAATCATCGTGGTAGTGACCGACAATCTTTCAAATCAGCCGCCCAATTTCGGCCATTCGGAAGCGCAGGCCCTGCAGATGCTTCACGAAGCGGGCACCGCTTTTTGTGGGCTTATCGTTGGTGATTTTGATGCCACGGCTATCGAGTACAAGAGGAAGGGATTCTATCTCAGGAACAGCATTGCGAGTTTTGTAGCCGAGACCGGGGGGATTCTTTCGCAGGTGGATAAGGATGATGTGACCGCCAAGCTCGCCCGGCTGATCGAACGGCTTCGCAGCCGCTATAGTTTGGGATACACTCCACTCAACGCCAAACGAGACGGGAAATTTCGCAACATCAAACTCAAGGTAGCGGCAGACATCGAGCGGCGCAACGGCGATGTGACTATTGTGGCCAGGAAAGGGTACTTTGCGGGCTTGAATTGATTGCTCGACAGCCAGTTCGAGACGCCCTTGAATTACCTTTGTTTGGAACCGCAAGAAGATCAGAGCTGAATGGAAACTGGGACGTGAATTCGACTACGGCTGCGTCAATGTTTTTGTATATAGAAGACTTCCAATCATTTTCCCAACCCCGTCAGGGGTTGAATGTTTATAGAAACGGGACCCCAAGGCTAACGTCCGGCCGAATTCGTCAAACCGCGCCGGGAATGCAGCGCTCACAAATGCGGCCGGACGTGACTTCTGCCCGCAGGCGAGTCTATAAACATGCAACCGCTGACGGGGTTGCGGAACGTCAAGGGAAGAGCCCGGTGCGTTGTGCTCAACACAGTTGAAAGTGAACTGAAGTGCCACTTTCCTAATCATTCACATCCGTTTGGAGGAGCATGGAACTCAGCGATCACATCACATCCGGAATCCTGCGCGGCGCCGCGATGATTTTGTTGGCGGTTGCGCCGATACTTCTTTCGCTGGATTCGCGCGCGCGGCCGCTGGCAAACAGCCAGAACACGCACGTCGAGGTTCCGAGACCGATGGTCATCGCTCATCGAGGTGGCGCGCTTGAATCGACCGAGAACACGATCGCCGCATTTCAACGCGCCGTGAAGCTTGGAGCCGCGGGCATCGAAACTGATATTCGGCTAACTCGTGATGGCGTGGTGGTGGTTTATCACGATGAGTATTTCGGCCGTGTCGAAGGGCTGCCCGAACGCCAACGAACCCGATTGATCTCGGATCTGACTTATTCCGAGATCACAGCGCAAACGCTTATCCCGGTGGGTGACGACAATGGAAGCAGGCGGGTGCCTACGCTTAATGACCTTCTCGGCAACGTCGGCGCGGGTCTTCTTAACATCGAACTGAAGCGTGGCGCTCGCTTTGATGAGCTTGTGAGTAAGACCATTGTTGCTCTCAAGAGTTACCCTGCCCTCGATCGAGTCGTCCTTGAAACTCCGAACCTCGAAACCGCGGAAAAGTTCCGAGACGCTATTGGTCCGCGTCTGAAGCTACACATCAATCCGGGCTATGACGGGAGCGTACCGTTCCTGCAATCTCTCGAGCGAGTATTGAAATTCAAGCCGCATTCGGTTTCGGTTTCATACCGAAAGCTGTCCCATGAGATCGTCGAGCTTGCGCATAAGTCTGGCGTGGAGGTGTGGGTATGGACGGTGAACTCGCCCGAGATCGCTCAGGCGATGGCGCTGCTTGGTGTGGATGCGGTCAAGACCGATCGCCCGAGTGCGTTACTCGACCTGTTCAGGACCTCACGCTCTCGTTAGAAAGGGCCTCAACAATTATTTTGACGCACTTGTCCCGCTGAGTTCGCCAGAGAGTGTAGTTAACGGGGATGATCCTGAGGCCTGCGCGATGAAACATCTTATATCGTTCGAGCGGGAAAGCAGATTCGTAAGCGCCAGGATAACCGACCAGGTCGATTCCGCAACTGCGACCGTCTCGAGCTGCTATGAGATCGACCAACGTTCCGGCTATTTTGTAGCCGGCCCAAGTATCGCAGCCCGCCGCTTTTAACGTAGCCTCGGCTTCGCTGAGAAACTGATCGCGGTATGGGCTATTCTCGGGCGGTGACGTCTCTCTTTGAGCCAAGTCGATATGATTCAAATAAGCGCGCAGGAGCGAGTCCGCGTTGAGTTGCGTCGCGTCAAATGAAGTGTACACGCTCTGTGCTACGCGGGCTCTGGTTATGGACACGTTGAAAACATCAGGCTTCTCGAGGAATCGCAGCGCCGCCGGGTGTGTAGACGAATCGATCGCCAGCGAAATATAGATCAGGTCGCGCTCTTCCCCTTGAAAGGTGTGCGCGGTGCCGATCAAGACATCGTGTTTCTCGAGTGCACTCAGCGGCACTAACTCTGTGATTTGACTGACGAGATAGTCAACTTGTGCGCGGAATGGCGAGAGTATGCCGATTGAGTGATGAGCCTCACGAAGTACTTTCTCCGATTCGATCTGGCGCAAGAAGTCAGAAATAAGCAGATTGGCTTCTTTCTCGTTAACGCCCTGGTTGTTCCGGCTGCCTTCTGCATTGCATGAGATCAGTGAATTTCGGACCGCCGTTCCAGGCTTCTCAGTCATCACCCGCAATGAGTCGGCGTAGAAAGTTTTGTTACTGAACTGGATGATTGGAGGAAGGCTTCGGTAATGCTCATCCAGAAAGACCACCTCACGCTGAGAGCGCAAAGTGTCACTCACAAGATCCAAGATGCTTTTTCTGCGATAGTCGTACCGGTGTTCCTGTTCGGGCGCAATACCGTGTCGAACCTTGAGTTCCTTTTGGCGGCTGTCTGACAAGAACGATAAGTGCCGCAGTTGATTGGGATCTCCGCTGATCACAACGCGCCGAGCTCGTTGAAAAATCGGCAAACAGCTAGCGATATCACATTGTGTCGCCTCATCGATTATCGCCAGATCGAACAGATCTTTGTTCAACGGTAAGACGTCCTCAATATCGTCCAGGTTCACGAGCCAAATAGGTAAGGCGGTTAACAGAATCTTGAAGTCAGTTTGCCGGAAGAAGTCCGCTTGCCTTACACCGGTGCGCGCTCGTATAGCGCGGAGAAAGGTGCTGAATTGCTCACGGTGTTTGTTGAGCGACTCTCTTATTCGGATTCGATTCAGCACCTGCGCCAGCCGGGCAGTCTGTTGCACGTGCTGATCAAGGTTGGATTCGAGCCGGTCCACCAGCTGCCAAGTCGGCGTCGAATGCTTTACGCGGTAGTCGATGTAACCGCTGAGCATCGCTTGCCACAAGCCGGACCGTGCCCGGCTGACACGTCTGCCCCAAATCATTTCCTGCTTATTGCGTCGATTAATGCTGCGTTCGAGGTGTTCGAGCTCGCGATCCACACGCTTCAGATCTTTTTCAAGTTCCGCGGCGCCAGGGCCGTCGTCGTCTGCGCCAGAATGCATACCGGAGAGTAGTTGATCGAGATACTGCTTGAGTTCCTTGAGGTACTGCTTCCGACCTCCGCGAACCACGCACCCTTTGATTCCCAATTGTAGTTCGATCTTGTCGCCAACGACGTCGACTGCGTGATTCATCTTTGACGCAATAAGCACAGATTGTTGGCGACTTAAGTGTTCGACGGCAAGCGCAGCTATCGTGAATGACTTCCCGGTTCCAGGGGGTCCAATCACCAAAGTCAGTGGATCAGTCGCCGCTCGTTCAATGATGGTCTGCTGAGCAGTGTTGAGCACGGCCGGAACGCGTCCCAATCGCGGCGTTCGGACGAATGACTGAGGGGCTGAAGCCGAGAACAGAGTCTTCAACGGTTCAGAAAACGAGCCCGCTTCAGCCATCTCTGTCAACTCGTTTACCACTCCTCGCGTCTCAACCGACTTGTTGATGAGAGCCGCACCAGAACAGGAAATAGCGAGAAATCTGCCGCTCTGCCTTTTCGACTCGGCGAACAAGTTCTGAAGATCCTGTTGGGAGACGACCTTTGGAAACCGCCGAAGATTGTCGGCATTTAGTTCAGGCACGGCCGATTCCAACAGAGCGGAAAGCTCAAAGACTTGAGCGGCTCCAATCGATTCGTTGGCGATCAGTTCGCGAGCTTGTCGGGATAAGCTTTTTTGACCGGAGGCTCCCTCGAGCGCGTCCAGCAAGTGATGGTTGAAACGCCGGTTTGCAAAATCGGGTTTCAGAAAGGCATACGGCTGTTGCTCGATGATCTCCGCCGGATGGATCAGAAGCGGAGCGCAAATGGATCGAGGCTCCTCATCGCTCGCGCTCAGACGACCGACAATGAAAAGCGAACAATAGACGAGTTCCTTTTCCTTCTGATAAAGGTACGCAGCCTTTTTTGCCTCCAACCCGTCATCGGGATCGATCGGGATCTCGTTGAGGAAACCTGTGAGAAGCTGCTCTTCGCCTTCAATGAACAGCCGATGACTCACCGAAGCTTGAAAGATATTCCACAGCGTGCTTCTTCGGTTGTCCTCCTCGTAGCAGTCTCGGAAGTATCTGATGAGATTTGCCAGAGCCATATAAGCGCTAAGCGCATGTTTCAGAATCAGGAGGCTAGTCGTGGGCTTTAATCGAGTCCGGCTCGTGCTCAGCATCGATTGTCGTCATTTCGGCCATCAATAACCGCTCGCACTCGGCAGGAGTTTGGGGAATGTTTTGCGCTTCTCGCGCTGCTTCAGTTTCTATTTCAATTCGCCCGGCCGGAAGCCAGAAACCGGACAACAAAGCCAGCACCGCGAAGCCTCCGCCCGTCAAAAACACATTGTGTAATGCGCCAGACAAAGCACTCGCCATCGCCTTGAGCAATTCAGGCTTCTGCGTTGCGCGAGCTATTGGATCGATGAGCGCGCTCGGATTGTGAACCACGCGAGCGACCTCGGCTTCCGGCAGACCGCTCTCGTTTTGAATCTCGGCGACGTGCGACGCCAGACTGATGGTCATCACCGTCCCCATCACCGCCACGCCGACCGTTTGACCTATCGATCTGGAGAATTGGTTGAGCGAGGTTGCTATCCCGAGCTGGTTTCTACCTACAGAATTCTGAACGGTGATCAGAAGCGCAAACATCACAAGCCCCATTCCGATCCCCATCGCCAGTATGTCCCCAATGAGCCAGGCGCGCGAAGTAGTTCTGTCAAAAGTCGTAAGAACCCCAAAACTGGCAACCAAAACAAACAACCCCGCAAGGATTGTAGGCCGATAACCGACTCTAAACATCAGTTTGCCGCCGATCACTGACATCGTCACCCAGCCCAAAAGAAACGGGGTCAGCAGCGCCCCCGCTTCGGTCGCCGTCCCTCCGAGGGCGCCTTGAACAAAAAGCGGGATAAATGAAAGCGCGCCAAACATCGCCGCCCCAACCATGAACGCGGTGATCGAACCTACTGCGATTATCCGGTTTTGGAAAAGCGAAAACGGAACGATGGGCTCGGGGGCACGCTTTTCGGTCCTCACAAACAAAAGACCGGCAACAATAATGCCGGCGACGGCAACGAGCGTCAGAGGATTGCTCCAGATCGCCGGTTCACCGCTCTCAACCAGCACAAGCAGCAACAAAGTGATCGCGATCGTCAGCCACGCAGCGCCCGCGTAGTCGATGACCGGCCGTAAATGTTGCTTCGGTTCTACAAGCGCAATTCCTACCACCGCTGCAGCAGCGAGACCGAAAGGAATGTTTATGTAAAATACCCAACGCCACGAAATGTGATCGGTAATAAAGCCGCCGGCGAGCGGACCGATTATCGAAGCCAGTCCCCACACGCCGCTGAACAAACCTTGCATCCTCGTCCGCTCGCGCAAGGTGTAAATGTCCCCGTTGATCGTCATGCTGAGCGGGATCAACGCACCCGCTCCCAGTCCTTGCACCGCCCGAAAGACGATCAGCTGGTTAATGGACTGCGACGCACCGGAAAGCGCAGAGCCCACAAGAAAGAATGCGATGCCGGTAAGGTAAAAAACGCGGCGTCCGTAGAGGTCCGACAATCTTCCCCAAACGGGAACGGTAACCGTTGACGTCAGCAGATAAGCCGAAAACACCCAGCTATAGCGATCCAACCCGCCAAGCGACGCGATAACGGTCGGCATAGCCGTGCCCGCTACCGTGGCCTCAAGCGCGGCCAGGAACATGCCGAGCATTACGCCTGCTGTCACAACCCGACGGCGGCGTCTGGAGAGAATCACGTGTGGCTGGTCTACAATGTTCGCTTCTACAAGTTTAGAAGCCATTCAGTCGCTCTTCCTTTTACCTTGTTTTGCACTGGGCAGCTCGAGTTGAATCAGAGCCGGTTCTTCTTGTTTGATCGACACTGTTACGTGACTTCGACAGATTGGACACTGAAGCCTTCGCCAATTCCGCCCAGGATGAAAGCGAGCGTTTATCGTTGCGCCACACTCCGGGCACTCGGCGTCAGCATAGCGGTCGCGAATTTCATCTTCAGCTACGTATTTTCGCTTCGGCATCGGGCCTTTCAATCTGTGGGACATACCCGGGCTTAGCGGAAACGGGTTTGGAGGCGAGGTTCGGAGTAACGCCACCCTATTCTTGCTCAACCGGATATCCGAGTTCGCGCCAGCGCGACCAACCGCCGTCCATCGAGATCACATTCTTGTAGCCCATGTTCTGGAGCGCATCCGCTGCGAGCGCCGAGCGAAACCCTCCGCCACAGTACAGAATGATCTCCGCGTCGTGATCCGGGATGGCCTTCTCGATGTCGCGTTCGATGATTCCTTTTCCAAGGTGAATCGCGCCGGCGGCGTGACCTTTCTGCCACTCTTTGTCCTCGCGAACATCGACAAAGTGGAAGCTCTCTCCGGCCTCCTGTTTGCGCTTGACGTCTTCGGGAGTGTTCTCGCGCACCCGGCTCTTGGCATCATTAACCGACTTTAGGAATCCCGGCGAGTGTTCCATTGCGATCTCCTGTTCCGGTAGCGAACTTTGAATTGCTCAACGATTATGATAGCCACGAGTTGTCCCTGCGGCAAATTTATCGCAAATAGGTGAGAGGAAAGGTGGGCTTGCTCCCGCGTCACTCCTCAGCAGGTTCAAAGTCGGGAAGACCTCGAACCTGCTAAAGATATGCCCTGTTCACCTTTAAAACTGTGACCGTGTGCAAGCCCCGGTATTAGCCGCTAGAATGCAGCCGGAGGCATCCGTTGACTAAATCCACCAAACGAATTGGCGTGCTTACCGGGGGCGGTGATGCTCCGGGGTTAAACGCGGTCATCCGTGCTGTCGTCAAGACCGCTGATCTATACGGCTGGTCGGTCACCGGAATTCTGGACGGCTTTGAGGGTCTGCTGGAGGAAAGTCGAACTCGACCGCTCAGCATTGACGATGTGCGAGGGCTGTTGCCGCGAGGGGGAACAATCCTCGGCACAGTGAATCGCGGTCACTTTGCATTGCGAGCCGGTGAGGGAAGAGCGGCGAACGACGAAACTGTCTACGAGGAGGCTCTTCGCAACTTTGAGCGTCTTTCTCTCGAGGCGCTGGTGGTGATTGGCGGTGAAGGCTCGCTGCGAACCGCCTATGAGTTCTCCCTGCTTGGCATGCCGGTTATTGGAGTTCCGAAGACAATCGACAACGACGTTGTTGGAACCGATTTGACCTTTGGGTTTGACACCGCGCTCGACATCGCCACTGAAGCAATAGACCGGCTTCACACAACCGCCGAAAGCCACGGCCGTGTAATCCTCGTCGAGGTCATGGGCCGGAACGTCGGCTGGATCGCCCTGCAGTCGGGAATCGCCGGCGGCGCCGATGCCATCTTGATTCCCGAGATTCCATTTCACGTCGAGAAAGTTGCCGCCAGGATTATTCAGCGTGAGCAGCAAGGCCGGCGCTTCTCAATCGTCGTGGTTGCTGAAGGCGCCAAACCCGTTGGGGGCGAGGCCGTTTATCAGGAACCCGACGTCAGCGATAGACCGAAGCGACTGGGCGGCATAGCAGAGCGCATTGCGATCGATGTCTCAAGACTCTCCGGAAAGGAAAGCCGCGTTGTTGTGCTCGGTCATCTCCAGCGCGGAGGCAGCCCAACTGCATTCGATCGAATGCTCGCCTCGTCGTACGGCTCCGCGGCGGTGCGAGCCATCGCGGATGGTAATCTCGGGCGAATGGTCTCGTGGACCTGCAATGAACTTATACCGGTCCCGTTGGAACTATGTGTGAAAACAGCCAAAGAAGTTCCGGCTGATCATTACTTGCTTCGAGTCGCGCGCGATCTTGCGATTTCGTTTGCCGGTGATGACGATTGAGTGGGTTTAGCCAGAGATTGTGTCAAAGGCAATACCACCAACTGAAGTTGGTGGTATTCAGTCCCAGTTTTAATCACACCCCCTGACTGCCAATGAGTCGGTTGTATGTGTGCTCGGGGCTCGCAAGGTGCGCGCCCGAATTTACTCTGTCGCAACTCTTTAGAAATGTCCTCCGCCGCATTTTCTATTGACCCTATTCGCCAAAACGTGGTACTTTCGCGCTCGAAACAGATCACAGAATCTGTGGTTTCTCGAGAGACTCAGACAGAGTTTCCTTCAAAACCCCAACCTCACTGACAATACTTAAATTCGAATGAACACGCTGTTTGCGTCTTCATTTGGCGGCGAGCCCCCCCCCAATCTGTTGGTAGAACTACCCGGCTGTTGACAGTACAAGGCAAGACCGCAGTTAATCGCAGCTTACGACGACAAAATCCGAATTCAGTGTAGCCTGATTGTTGCACTGAGCGGACTTCTCTAACAGGTGGTCCTATGAGACATAATGTTCATTCCTGCTTCAAACGTGCCTTAGCGCCGGCGCTCTGCGCGACTATCCTGATTAGCGGCGTTGCGGCACAATCACCATCAAAAGGCCGGGTGACGAATCCTGCCACGCCGCTGGTCACCGAAAGCGAGGCCGTGCGCTATCTGGAACAATCCACGTTTGGTCCCACTTCCCCGCTGATTAATCGGGTACAGTCGATAGGGATCAAAGATATGCTGCAGACAGAGTACGAAGCGCCGATGTCGGTTTATCCCGACTTGCCGGTCTTCCCTGCCGACTCTGCGGACGGATGCCCGACGGGCAGCGATCCGAATTGCTTTCGCGACAACTACACAATGTACCAACTTCAATTGAGGTTTTTTCTGAACGCTCTATTCGGAGATGACCAGTTGCGTCAGCGCGTCGCATTCGCGCTTCATCAAATATTTGTTGTATCGGGTCTTGCGATTCAGCAACCGAGTTCCATGGCGCCGTACTTGAACTTGTTTGCGAGGGGCGCTTTCGGCAATTACCGTCAGCTGCTTTACGACGTAACGGTCAACCCTGCCATGGGCGCCTATCTTGACATGGCCAATAACGACAAGCGCTCGGGCGGCGCCTCACCAAATGAGAATTACGCTCGCGAGATCCTGCAACTTTTCAGCATCGGGTTGTACAGGCTGAATCAGGACGGCACTACGCAACTCGACGTCTCCGGTCAGCCCATTCCAACCTATGATCAGAACACGATTATCGGCTTTGCGAAGATCTTCACTGGATGGACGTATGCGCCGTTGCCGGGCGCAACATCACAATGGACGAATCCCGAGAACTATCTTGCGCCGATGGTTGCGTTTGAAAACCATCACGACCTTTCGGCAAAACCGCTGCTGAACGGTGTGATTTCACTCGCGAATCAGAAAGCCAAGAAAGATCTGGTCTTCGCGCTCGACAATATTTTTAATCATCCAAATGTAGCCCCGTTCATCTGCAAGCAACTCATACAGAACCTCGTCACCAGCAACCCGACCCCCGGCTACGTCTCGCGCATCTCGGCGGTTTTCAACAACAACGGCTCCGGTGTACGAGGCGATTTGAAGGCGGTGGTGTCCGCGATCCTACAGGATTCGGAAGCTCGATGCGACGACGTCGCCACATGCGCTTCGGCAAACGATGTAAATTACGGTCATCTGCGCTCACCTGTGCTCTATGTGACAAATATATTGAGAGCGTTCAACGCTACCAGTGATGGGGTGAGTCTATCCGACCGGACAAGAAACATGGGCCAGGAGCCCTTGAATCCGCCGACGGTATTCAGCTACTACCGGCCGAACTATGTAATTCCGGGTACAACATTGCTCGGCCCGGAGTTCACGATTCAAAGTTCAGCGGCGGCAATCAATCGCGCCAACTTTGCAAATACCATGGTCTTTGGGCGCATTGGGACGGCTCCGGCGGGCACTGCAATCGACCTTACGGGTTTGCAGGCGCTTTCTACCGGCGATGGGACCGGGGTCACGGTAGTCAACGAGCTCGACAGATTGCTTATGCACGGCGCGATGTCTGCCGCGATGCGCACCAGGATTCTGCAGACCATTACCGCGCTTCCGGGCGTCACGGCCGCGGATCACTTGAAGCGCGCTCGATGGGCTTTATATCTGGTAACCACCTCTTCGCAATATCAGGTAGCGAGGTAATGCTATGAAAAAGTCACGAAGGGTTTTCTTACGCAGATCAGGATTGGCGCTCGGCGGCGCGGTTTTTGCCTCGAGTATGCGCAGTTTGGGTCTTGTGAATGCGCTGGCTCAGAGCGGCAAGGGCATCGACGATCCGGCTCCGGACTACAAGGCGCTCGTATGCATCTTTTTGTTCGGCGGCAACGACTGCAACAATATGATCATCCCTTACAACGACTACACGAATTACGCGACGAGACGCGGCGTGCTGGCCATACCTCAGGCGGAATTGCTGCAGATATCGCCTCCAAGCCAGGGGTCGTTGATCTACGGATTGCACCCAAAGCTTTCGCCGGAGGTTGCCATTCCAACCCAGATGACTGGGCTGCTTCCATTGTGGGCTTCAGGCAAACTCGCGATCCTGCCAAACGTAGGCACACTCATTCAGCCGCTTACCAGAACTCAATACCTGGCCGGTCAGCCTCGCCCGGCAAATCTGTTTTCACACGAGGACCAAGCGGATCAGCATCAGTCGGCGATAGTCGCAAATACTACTATTAACCCGCTAACCGGATGGGGCGGCCGTATGGCTGAGAGAACTGCAATGCTCAACGGGAACGCCACGTTTCCGATGATCGTCTCACCGTCGGGCACAAACGTGTTTTCCACAAGCGATACCATCCGCCCGCTGGTTCCAAGTAGCGGGTTGTCCGGTTTTACAAATCCCATTGCGAGCGACCCGCGGTACCAGTCTATGCAAAACCTGCTGACGCTCGATCGTCAATCAAAGGTAATCGATGCTTCGAGCGATACTATGCAGAGGGCGATTGCTCACACCGATCTTCTCAATCAAGCGCTTAACGACAGCACGTCGGTGACCACGGTATTCCCGAGCACCGGGCTCGGCAATCAGTTGAGGCAAGTCGCAAGGGTTATCGCGAAACGCTCGACGTTGTTTGGGCTACAGCGACAGATCTTTTTCTGCTCGATCGGCGGCTTCGACACCCACGAGAACCAGCTAACACCGCACGCAAACCTGTTCTCGCAATTGAGCCAGGCTATGAAGGCGTTTTATGAAGCGACCGTAGCGCTGGGAGTAGCCTCATCGGTGACAACTTTCACCCTGTCGGATTTCGGCCGGACGTTGGTACCGACGGGCACCGGTTCGGACCACGGATGGGGAAGTCACCAGATGGTGATGGGTGGAGCGGTGCTTGGAGGCAACTTCTACGGGGCATTCCCGACACTCACGCCCGGGGGACCGGATGACACAGGAAGCCAGGGACGCTGGATTCCAAAGACATCCCTGGATCAATATGGGTGGACCCTCGCGAAGTGGTTCGGTCTAGCGACGGCGGATAAGGGAACGGTTTTCCCTAACATTTCGAACTTCACGACGCAGGATCTAGGCTTCCTGGTTTAGTAAACGCAACTGACGATCACCGCGTAGCGGTGTCCTATCGATGGACACGGCTACGCGGTTGCACACCCGAATTGAAATAACCTGCCTTAACCGGAGTGCTCAGCATTAAAGCAAGGACTGGAGAAAGTCCGCATTGGCTTGCTCCAATGGGCTGCAGCTCTCGAACAACTCTTTGGCCGATGGCTCTAATGTTGCTGCGGCGTAAGCCCTCCAGGCTGCCGCGCCGGCGCGTTCGCCTTCGGCTTGAATCGCAAATTGAACCTTGAGCGGCCAGCCTTCAAACAAGTCTAGATTCAAATCCAGCAACTCAGGATGATCCAACAGCAGCTTGTCCTGAATAGCTGAAGCATTTGGGACAAGCGACTCCACTCGTCTAGCAATTTCCTCTTCGCGATCTGCGCAGTCGAGCAGACCGTCCCTTTGTGGTTGCTGAGGATAATCACTCGCCCAGGTTCGGTACCGCTCGGCGGCGAGCCGCTCGAGTTTCGCGAGAAGAATTGGCTGCAGCTTCGGATCAATGCCTCGAAGTATACCGGCCAGTACCTCTGCAATATTTGGAATGCTGGTTTTATCGTCCATGTTGAGTTGGATCTATGAGGAGCTAACCGTGCGCCGCTTCACCAATCATCTCTTTGAAGCGCGCATCTCCGCGAAGGTTCTCGAAATCCGGATCGGCCTTGGCCCGAAGAGTGTTAATCTCCTTTAACGGTCCCATCGACTCGCCAAGATACTTGAGCGCTTTGTCGGCGTCGCCTTTCAGAGAATACAAACAAGCGATGTAATACTTCGTAAACGGATCGTCGCTGCCTTTTCCTAACCGCTGCTCGAATAGCTTGACCGCACCCTTGAAGTGCAGCTCCGCCTCTTCAGCCAGTCCCTTTCTCAGATAAGCCGCGCCGAGCTTCTGCTCCAGCTCGGTCAGCGAACGCTCGCGCAACGCGTGGTCGCTGGACTTAAGAAACTCAAGCTCGCGTTCGTATTCCTGAATCGCTTCATCGTAGCGGCCCTGCCGGTAGTAACAATACCCAAGCCGCGTGTGCGCCCCGACAACCTGCAGTCCTTCTTTACCGGAGATGTACTTTTCCTGAAGCTCGATCGCGTGTTTTGCCGCCGCCTCGGCTCGGGTGTAGTTGCCAATCAACGTGTGCAAAAACACAAGCTGCAGATAAGAGTAGCCCGCCTGCGGATTGATTGATACCGCGTGCTCAAGCTCGGTGATCGCTTCTTCAACCATGCCCTTCCCTAACCAATACGCGCGAGCAAGCGAGCCGTGAGCGCCGGCATTGTTTGGCTCGAGCCTAACTGCTTCGTTCATCGACGCGATGGCTTCGTCGTACCGGCCGAGCGTGCTGTAGGCGCCACCAAGGAACTGGTGGGCGTGTGACAGCCTGGGATTCAGCCTGACTGCCTTCTCAGCAAACTCGACAGCTTTGTGCGACAGCTCCGGAATGCTCAGGAATCCGCCCTTCAGATCATACGCCGCCGCTAGCGCCGCCCACGCGCTGGCGTAGTTTGGATCCGTATCGGCAGCTTTCTCGAAGTAGTGAATCGCGCGGTCGAGTGAGTCGCGGCTCCCGGTGCGCAAGTTGATCATGCCCCGAGAGAAGCTCTCGTAAGCCTCAACCGACTGTGTCTCGTCTGACTCAATTTCGGTGATCTCGGATGTGCCTAGCTCGAGGTTCAGACCCTGACTCAGCTCATAGACGATCTTATCCTGAAGGGCAAAGATCTCTTTGATGTCTCCGTCGATCTTTACGGTCCTGACCACTTCGCCGGTGTTGACATCGATAACTCGAGCGGTGATGCGAATCATCTCGCCGAGGCGCTGGTAGCCGCCGCCAAGAATCCATGACGCGGCTAGCCTTTTGCCGACGTCGATCGCAACGGTCTCGTCGAATTCCTCCAGTTGCCCGGTACCCAAATCCTTGAGCACCTCGAACGTGCGTTCGCGACCGATAACTGACAGCCCCTTAACCTTTTTGAGATCGGAGGTCACCGTCTCCGCGATGCCGGATCCGATCCACTCATCCTTTGGCTCCCCTGTGATGTTCGAAAAAGTCATCACCGCGAGAGCGTTTTCGAGTTTGGGGGCGAGCGCATTACTAGAACCTGACTGCTTTTCTGTAAGAAGAACCGTCGCCTGATGCTCGGTAATCGGTTGCCCAACGCTAGCGGTGCGATTGTTTGCTTCAAGATCGCGCTGCAAGTTTCGAAGGTCGATATACATCTCGCGCGCAGACTGGTAGCGATAGGCGGTGTTCTTTTCGAGAGTCTTGCGGACGATTCGCTCGAGCTCCTGCGGAACGTTGTAGTTTAACCGGGCGATCGCCGCAGGCTCGTGGTGGAGTATCCGATCAATTACTTCGGTCGAGCTGTCGCCAATAAAAGGCAAATTAGCCGTCAACATTTCGTAGATCACAACGCCCAACGAAAAAATATCCGACCTGTGGTCAACTGCTTGTCCGAGCGCTTGCTCGGGCGACATGTATGAAACGGTTCCCAGCACCAGACCGGTTACCGTCTCCTGGCCAAGCCTGGTAGTCGGATCGCTGTCGCTGTCGTGGCCCGGTGGAACCAGATTGCCGGTCACCTTGGCCAGTCCAAAGTCGAGCACCTTAACCAGGCCGCGCTCGGTAATGATCAGATTGGAGCTCTTTATATCGCGATGGATTATGCCCAGGGAATGAGCTTCATCAAGCGCGTCTGCAACCTGCATGGCGATATTGATGGTATCCAAAACCGGGAGCGGACCGCGTTCCAGCGCTCTTGAAAGCACCTCACCCACGACAAATTCCATCACGATAAAGCTGGCGCCTTCGTGTTCGCCGATATCGTAAATCGCGGCTATGTAAGGAGATCGCAATGCGGATGCGGCTCGCGCTTCGGTGAAGAAACGCTCGCGGCGGTCCGGGTCATACTGATACGACGCCGGCAGGAATTTGAGCGCAACCGATCGGCCAAGTCTTATGTCTTCGGCGCGGAATACTTCGCCCATTCCGCCTCCGCCGAGTCGTTCACCTATCGCGTAATGTAGTACGGTTCTACCTGTCATCGAAACCCCGAGTGCCTCGCTGCGATTACAGTATGATGCGAACTCGCCAACACGCAAGGGAACAAGACAAGGAAAGTAGCATAGACTTTAGTCTGTGACTTCCTTCTCTTGCGGCGGCACGAGATACAGGCGAAAAGGCTAAGCTGCTTCCTCTCTCACACATGAACTTCGCCGTAGGCCAACTCGCCGCTTGCTTCCCGGTGTTTGATCATGACGTAGGACATCCAGCCATAGAATGACAGGATAAGAATCAGAACGAACCATCCCGGCACATATCCGATAGAAGCGTTTTTAAACAACTCGCCGGTTGATTGAACTATCTGTGCCGAACCTGAGGCCTGCAACACGCCGGTTGTGGTCTTGAGGAGCCAGGCAAGCAACAGGATCAAGAACAGCCAGATGTAGTTGCGGCGCAATCGCCGGGCCATTGCCTGGGTAGTTGTGATGGTGAATCGCGGTAACCGCAAGTCTTCGGCAAGCTGGTTCATCCAGTGAGCCGGGTCTATCTTGTCTCGCGGCGACAAAATTCGGACGTAATAGTTGCGCTCGATCAACCTCACCCGGCTCCGGTAAACGTGAAAGAACCTATACCTGCGCGACTCAATCGACAGCAGCAGAAAAATCAACACCATCGCAAATAACAGAACTCCGTGATGCGACTGCGCGGAAGACAACGAGATCGACAGCATCGCGCCAACTCCGGTTATCGCCCAGTTGGTCGTCCTATCGAGCCGATCGCGCCAGCTCATCATCCGTGACATTTCGCCGCGATAGTAGTGTGAAAGCGCGTTGACGAACTCGGCCGAACTGCTCGGGAAAATGGGCTGTCCGGGCTTGGCGGAAATATCGGGCCTGATTGTTATGTCCTTCTCACTTATCATAACGCGCCTCGAGAGGAAGATTACCGTTCTGGATCAACCGAGCTTCGCGTATCACGGGTTCGCGCAAAGGGCGGTTTATCACACCGACGCTTCCCGTTCAACCTTCCGGGGCTTCTCGGCGCCCCGCGAGCGCGGACCAGGCTTCAGCACATCAACGCGCTGAATCAAGCTCTAATTGTTTTTGGTGTGAGGGTGAAGTCTGAAAGTTAGCGTCACGATGAATCGCTGGTCACCATGAGTCAATGCAAACCGGGTGTGCTCTACTGTCGCTCGCCACGTGCACGCGTTGCGTTCTCGGCGAGGACTCGAGCGCGGTCCAGCGATTCAAGAGCTTTTCGGAATTGCACATCATCTGTCAGGTAGACCTGATCGCCGGCCTCCGGACCGTATGCGGCAGTAATGATCTCACGACGCATCTGCGCGCGAATATAACTCAGGTTTGAGGTGATCCGCTCTTCTGAAACGTTGAACTGCGGCTTGTTCGAAATGTATTGGCGGAATGCAGCCAGCAATTCATCAGTGATTGGATAGTGATTGACATCCTCGGGTGAGATTTTGGTCCTGTACTGACATTCGGCGACGCGGTATGCGCGTAAACCTTGCATCTGACCCGCAACCAACTGCCGCACGAAATCGAAAATCCCGTAGAACAGGCGGCTGGATAGCGGCGGCGCTTTGATTTCCACATCTGGAGTTATGCCTCCGCCTCCGTAAACGGTACGCCCAAGGTCGGTGCGGAGGGCGTCACCTTGCGGGGTCGCCGCGGCTGTCTGGTCCTCGCTGCGGTTCAGATAATAGTCGTAGAAAGAAACGTTCGCGTAATTCCGCTGAATCGAACGCCCAGTCGGCGTGTAGTACTTTGCAGTCGTCAACACCAGCCCGGTCCCACCCCACAGTCGAAATACCCCCTGCACCAGACCCTTGCCAAAGGTGTTCTCTCCAACGATCAACGCGCGGTCGTGATCTTGAACTGCCCCCGCCACGATCTCAGACGCTGACGCGGTCTGGCGGTCCACCAGAACGACCATCGGAATCGTTTCGGGTTCATTGTTTGCGGGAACCTCATAGGTGTGAGCAGAGGACTCTTCGTCGCGACCGCGAACTTCCAGAATCTTCTCGCCCGGCGCCAGGAACCTTGTTGATACTTTGATCGCTTCGTCTAGAAGCCCGCCCGGGTTGCCTCGAAGATCGAGGACTAGTTGGCGCATCCCCTCGAGCTTGAGTTGAGTAAGGGCTTCGATTAGCTCTTCATCGGTTTTGCTCGAGAAGCCGCCGGTCAAGGCTATGTACCCGGTTGCCTGGCCGGTTATGAAGGAGTTGCGAACAGACGGCAGTTTTACTTCGTCTCGACGGACGCGAACAGTGATCGGATTGGGTGTCCCAGCCCGTTCAACGGTGATCTCGACGGGTTCACCCTTTTCGCCCCGAACGCGGTGCATGACCTGTTGGCTCGTCCAGGTGTCCACGCTCTGCTTGTCGATTGCGACAATTGCGTCGCCGTAACGAAGGCCCGCTCGATGACCGGGCGCTCCGGGAGTAGCCGAAAGAATATAGACGTGATCGTATCGTTTCGCGATCGTCACGCCAATGCCGTAGATGCGACTGCTTTGTTCAGTTTGAACCTCGTCGAACTCGGCCTTAGTGAAGAATGCAGAATGGGGATCGAGCTGATGGAGCATTCCCAGAATTGCGTTTTTGCCGAAGAGCTCGAGATCAACTTTCCCGGCGTAGTTCTCCTGGATCTCGGAAATCGCTTCTTTGAATTCGTCGAGGAGTTGATCGGTGAGCTCGGAGTCGGCATCTGTTACGTGCGAGGGACGAGCCGAGCCATAGTAGCCGCCAGCCAGTGTTGCCATCGCAATCACCGCAATCGCAAGCAACGGCAGCACCCGATTCTTCATACTGCTCTACTCCTTCGCTCCAGATTAATACAAAAGCCAACGATGCGTCAAAAAGGGTGAGAAGTCCGTAGTCCGTAGTCCGTGGCCCGTAGTCCGTAGTCCGTAGTCCGTAGTCCGTGGTCCGTAGTCCGTAGTCCGTAATAAGTAATCGGTCGTCAGTTGGCAGTTGCGACCATAGGACTCTTTGTGAATACTTGCTTCGGACCACGGACTACGGACCAGGGACTACGGACCACGGACTACGGACCACGGACCACGGACTACGGACTACTTATGTCTGACACAGCAGATGTAGTGATCATCGGTGGGGGCATCGTCGGAACGAGCGTCGCCTATCACCTGACAGAATTGGGCTGCACCAATGTTTTGATCATTGAACGCGAGCCCCAACAGGGTATGGGTTCCACGGCCAAAAGCATGGGCGGTGTGCGCGCTCAGTTCGCGACTCCAATCAATATCCGGATGTCGCTCTACTCGATTGATCTCTTTTCGAAGTTCGAGGAGGTAACCGGTCACACCGCCGGCTACAGACCTCACGGGTATCTGTTCGTCGCGACCAGCGAGCGACATCTCGACTATCTTCGAACCAACCTGAAGCAACAGCGCGCTTGTGGGCTGAGTAACGCGGAAATGGTCACGAGCGAAGATATCCTAAAAACGGTTCCGCAGTTGATCGCCGACGATGTCGTTGGGGGAAGCTTTTGCCCCACCGACGGTTTCGTCGATCCCTACAGCGTGATGACAGGGTTCTCAAAGCGCACCCGAGAACGTGGGACAAGAGTGTGGCTGGAAACGGATGTAACCGGCATCGATGTGGATCACGGCCTGGTCAAGGGCGTTAAGACGTCTCGTGGGTATGTATCGACCAGGGCGGTTGTTAACGCGGCCGGGCCGTGGGCCGCGGCTGTCGCTCGTCTTGCCGGGGTCGAAATACCGGTGGAACCGCTTCGACGGCAGATCGTGAAGACGGAGCCGTTCGAACAACTTTCATCGCGGTTGCCAATGGTGATCGATATGTCGACAGGGTTTCACTTTCGTCCGGAAGGCTCGAGTTTTCTCCTTGCCTGGCCTGATCCCGAACAGACCCACGGGTTCCGAACCGATTTCGATTACGGTTTTATCGAAAAAATCCTCACCAGAGCCGTGAATCGCGTGCCGGTGTTTGCGGATGTCGAAGTAAATCCACGCCGTTGCTGGGCTGGAATGTATGAAATGACACCCGACCATCACGCGATCATCGGCCGGGCTCCAGGAGTGGAAGGAATGTTTTTGGCTAACGGTTTCAGCGGTCACGGTGTAATGCATTCGCCCGCGACTGGAAAGATAGTATCTGAATTGATCTTGCGCGGCGCCACAACATTTGAGGACGCGCCAATGTTAAGGGCTGAAAGGTTTGCAGAAGGAAACTTGCTCGAAGAAACTGCTGTCCTATAACGAAGGGTTAATCGGAAGAGGGTTTACGGCTTCGCGTCTTATGCTCATAGCAGAAGACGCGAAGCCGCATGTTGGTGAGACTAGAAGGCAAACTTCAGACCCAACAGGAGCTGTCGGGGGGCGAATGCGGTAGTGAAGCTAAGAGGCTCGCCCTTCCTGAAGTCACGATCACGACGCCCCTTGAGCCGCACCGTATCCGAGAGGTAGTCGATTGCGGTTGGCTCCCCTGCCCGGGGATTCGGCAGACCGTTTATTGTGGCGGGCTCGAAGGCGGTTGGGACTATCTCGTTTACCGAGCCAAAGTTTGTTCGGTTGAACAGATTCCCACCGTCAATCGAGAACTCGATCCGCTTCGGACTCTCAGCCCCAAAACGAAACATCTTGCTGAGCCGCATGTTGACGCTGCGGAAGTCCGGCCCGATTCCAGTGTTACGGTTTATGTAAAAGAGGCGATCCGTACCGCTGCGTGTGTCGCCGTTGATGTCGGCACCCGTGCGGATCGTGAACGGAATGCCGCTGCGGATGAAGATGCTCGGGCTGAGCGTGATATCCGCCAGGGCGCGTGAAGCGAAATTATGTCCGGCACCGGACTTGAAGGGACTCACAAAAACACCGCTGAACACGAAGTTGTTTCGCACGTCGAACGTTGATAGTGACCGTTCAGTACCCAGCCGTGAGGGGAACGGCGGCGCGAAGGCTGAGTTGAAATCAGTTTGATCGTCGATCGCCTTGCTGAACGTGTAACTGGACTGGAACGAGAAGTAATTGCTGAATCGCTTGATCAGCTGGAAAGTTACTCCGTGATAGATCGAGCTGCCACGCGATTGGTAATCTGTGAATTGGGTGATGCCCGCGTCGTTGATACGGCCGCACTGCGTATCGGTCTGACCGACGACCCCGGTTGAACATACTCGGTAAAGCGGACCCAGCACTCGTTTGTTTCGCGTCAGCAGCGCCGCTTCCTGCGCAGCATTGGTAGCGGGGCAGCCAGGGGTTCCAGCTTCGCAATAGTTGAGTCCAACCGGTTGCTGGATGTGAAGACCGTGATACATCTGGTACGCGACTTCGACGCTCATGCTGTTGGTGAGCTGTCGCTGGATACCGAGATTGGCTTGAATCGCGTAGTTGTTTTTGTAATCCGGATTCAAATCAAACAGAACGCGACCAGCCGCTCCTCTGGCGGTTGAGATTCCCAAAGCGTTTACGTCCGCCTCACTCAGGACGCTGAATGGATACTTCCCTTGGGCAACACCGGCCTGCCAAACCGCGGTGACCCCGTTCAGCGGGCTTCTTGCAATCTGGTTGATGTATGTTCCACTCCCGTTGAGGATGCTGGTATAACCCGGGATCTGGATATAGATCGGCGAGTAGAAGATGCCACTGCCCCCGCGCAGAACCGTCTTGCCGTCGCGGGTCATCTGCCAGGCAAATCCGAAACGTGGTGAAAAGTAAGCGTGACGCGGCACGGGCGGTGGCTCTCCGTCCCAGTCAACCCTGCCGCCGATATCAAGCGTCAACCGTTGATGAACCTTCCAGGTGTCCTGGGCGAAACCTCCGACATAATGACCGGTGCCCTCCCATGTCGAGTTGTTGAATCCTTGTCTGTAGAGAAACGGCAGATTCAAGTTGAAGTTCTGGAGTGAGGTCAGTTGTGTGGCGGCAGCAGCACCCGCCGCTCCGGCAAACAACGCCCGATCAGTTGCCCCACCAGGATTGCCGGGGGTGACGACCGCGGGCACAGCCAAAGAGATCGGGTACGCCGCGCTAGGCGTGAACTGGTACTCGCCCGCAAACCACAAGTCGTTCCGGAAATTGTAATGCACCGGGCGATACGATCCACCAAACTTAAAGGTGTGGCTGCCTCGAATCCATGTCAGAGTGTCCTCGAACTGGGCACGCCACTGGTGAACAATGTAAGGCGAGCCAAACCCGCGTCCAAACCCCGCAAGACCGCTGATGATAATGCCCACTTGAGCCGGATCAGGCGGCGCGGTTATCGCGGTGTTGCCCGGCGAAATCTGACCTCTCATCTGATTGACAATGTTGCTCCCAAAATTATGGGTCCAGCTTACGACGCTGGAGTAATCGCGATAGGTTAACGTAGCGTCGACCGAGGGCGATGTGCCGTTATTGGTACCGATGTCGTCGGTGAAATTCCTGGTCAATGTGAAACGCCCGTTGATTGAGTCGTGGTTGGTGATCTGGTAATCCACCCTCGTGCTCCACGTATTGAATCGCAACAACCCATTGAACGTGCCTTCGTTCTCGGTCAGGATTTTCCAGGTGTTCGGATAAGCCGACTGGGTGGTGGTCAGCGCCCTGCGCAGATTGCTGGCTATCCGCTGGATGTTGGCGCTTGGGTTGGCGTCCAGTGTCGCGAGCAGAGCGGCCTGAGCGGCGTTGGGCTGCAGTAGCGCATTGGCGGTGTAGGTTCGAAAACGCGCCGCGTCTACCATGTTCTTCTCGTAGTTAGTGAAAAAGAACAGCTTGTTTTTGACTAGTGGTCCACCAAAAGTGAATCCCGGAAAGATCTGTCGATCCTTTGCGCGGGGGTTTGTAAAGTCGAAGAAATTGCGCGCAGATGTCTTGTCCGAGCGGTAGAAGACATACCCGCTGCCGTGAAACTGATTAGTACCGCTCTTGGTGATGACGTTTACCGCCGTTCCGGCCGTAAATCCAAACTCAGCGGAGAACGAATTGCGGTTGACTTGAAATTCCTGTATCGATTCGGTGCCGATGTCGAAGCGAGCCTGGCCGGAACCATATTCATTCTCGCCGCCGTCAACGGTGATCAGGTTGTTCCGACCGTTGCTCCCGCCTATCGAGAACCCGGAGCTCAGGAATCCAGTCACTCTACCCGCAAGCTGGGCCCTCGGCGCGTTTGAATTAGAAACGCCCGGCAATGTGTAAACATAGCTCTGGAAGTTGCGCCCTACGTTTGGCAGGTTTTCAACCTGTCTCCTGTCGATCGTGTTCGCTTGTTGGGTTCTTTCGACCTCGATCACCGGCGCTTCAGAAGTAACCTCAATTTGCGCCTTTACTCCACCGGGCTGCAACTCGATGTCGTAGACGGCGGTCATGCCGACGGTGATTTCAGCCTTTGGAATAATGGCGGCTTCAAAGCCCGGGGCTTCGATCCGGACCTCGTAGGCTCCCGGCTGAAGAGTGGTAATGACGTAGTCGCCGTCGCTCCCAGTCTTAACGGTTCGAATGGTCCCTCGGTCCGTACTCTTGGCAGTCACTATTGCACCGACTACCACGGCTTTGTTCTGATCAGTGATTGTCCCCTTGATGGTGGCGGATGTGACGTCCACTTGAGAGAAGGCAGGAATTACTCCCGCCAAACTAATTACTGAAGTCAGCAGTGTTAATAGGATTCTCCTTCTCATTGTTTCCTCCGCAAACGCAAAGTTGCTTCGTTTGATTTTTGCCACGCCTCTCGCATATGCGAGGTTCGTGACGCTCAGGGTTCGTTTCCCTTTACGCGCGCCGACGCTGTCCCCTTCGACACATCTTCAACGGAATGGCACAGGCAAGAAAATGAGACCTACTAATACTGGATGATATATAACTAACTCGACCGGCCGCGACGTCTACCGCCAACCAACCGACCAGTCGGTCGGATGCTATCCTCGATGCGCAGCTCTTGTCAATCGCCAATCATCTCCTGGGCGCGACAGAGGTAAACCACTTGATTTGTCTCGCTGCGGCCGCATGCTCAATCCCTCAGACCGAGGTCGCACCTGACGTTCATTATGAAAAGGAAAAAGCCGATTTGATGCCAGCATATTCTGTCGAAAGCCAGACAAAGTCAAGGATGATCTCATTGGAATCAGTCGAAGGAGGAACAGCCGGCGCGGCGCGTTTTCGATTCAAATATGTGGTTTGCAAACGGTGTTTTAAATGAACAGGTGTTGGGAAGGTGCGCGTGTTGGGACACGGACTTGACTTGAGGATTGAAAGAAAATAGATTTTTTTCACGCTCTCCAGTCCTGACAACTTTGGGAGGTTCCTGCGATGGTAATAACGAAAAGACTAACGTTCGCTATGATCTTGGTTTTATTGGTCCGCGTCGAGATCGTCTTTCCTCAAGCCTCCATCTCAAACTCGGAGTTACGAGGACAAGTGACGGACCAAAATGGCGCGGCAGTGGGCGGCGCCAACATTACCCTAACCGACCAGAGCAAGGGTACGACCCGAACGGTGAAAAGCGATGAGAACGGGCTGTACGTCTTTCTATCGCTGCCTCCAGGGACGTACGTTATGAAAGTCGAAGCTACTGGCTTCGCTCTAAAGACAATCAGCGACATTCACCTCGATGTGGGACAGGTTGGCAATGTTCCGGTCTCGCTTGGCGTCGGCGGCGTTCAAGCTGAAGTCAATATCGTGGCGGGCGGCCAGGTTGTTGAGGTTGAACGCACTCAACAATCGACAGTCATAAGCGAGATCCAGATCGATAATCTGCCTATTAACCGCCGCAACTATTTGGATTTCGCGTTGCTTACTCCGGGTGTCACCGACTCGGACAACATCAACGACTCGAGCGATTTCCGCGTGGCGCAGACTCCGCAATCGGGACTCTCCTTCGGCGGCAACAACGGGCGTGGCAATTCCATTATGGTGGACGGCGCGTCAACCGACACAGGCTCCGGCGCTGCTCGCGAAGTCATCGGCCAGGAAGGCGTGCAGGAGTTCCAGGTCAACCGCAACGCCTACAGCGCGGAATACGGCGGCGCGTTTGGCGGCATCGTTAACATCCTTTCAAAGACTGGCTCCAACGCCTGGCACGGAAGCATCTTTGGGTACTTCCGCAATCAGAAATTCGACGCCCGCAATTTCTTCGATCAAAACCCAGCCGGGAAGTCGCCTTTTAATCGGCAGCAATACGGAGGAAGCGTAGGCGGTCCCATTGCAAAAGATAAGACCTTCTTCTTTACGGCGTTTGAAGGACTGCATCAGAAGCAAACCGCGTTTGTGAATCTGCTTAACGATCCGAGCATCTTCAATCTGACTGCCGGGCAAGTCGCGCTGTTCAGTTTTCTTAGTTCCACACCCTTTGCGCCGCTTGCAACCGGAATCCGTTCCGCGATTTCGACTCAGCCTCGCACCACCGCATTGTTCCAAGCAGCCAGCGGGCAATTTCCGTTTGACGGGTTCGATACCGTTGGAACGTTTCGTGTTGACCACACTTTCAGTTCGTCCGATAGCGGATACGTGCGGTTCAATACAGCCGACGCTCATTTCGAGAACCAGGCCGCCGGGGCGCTTACGGCTACTTCCCGCGGTCGAACGATAGACACCTTCACAAGCGGCGTTTTGTTCTCAGAAACTCACTTCTTTGACCAAAGGACGATCAACGAAGTGAAAGCGCAGTTTAGTTACCTCAACAACGATGTCATACCGAATGACCCGATCGGGCCTGAATTCAACATCGACGGCTTTGGTAACTTCGGGCGCGATATTTTTCTGCCTTCCATAGCGATCGAGCGCCGGTATGAAATATCGGATAACCTATCCCTCGCGCGCGGCGCGCATACGCTTAAGTTAGGCGGGCAGTACGTCGCGGTGGATAACTCTTCTAACTCTCAGACATTCTTTGGTGGACGGTTCAACTTCACGCCGCAGTTGCCGTTGATAGCATTGGTTCCCGTAGCCACAAGAGCACCATTGATCGCCCTGCTGACAACCGCCGGCCGCGCAGACCTTATTGCGGTAGCGAACACGCCTATTACGTCGGTGCAGGCGTTTAACGCAAATGCGCCAACGGTGTACCAACAAGGCTTCGGCGAGTCGGGGTTCGACAGTTGGAGTCATCGCACCTCCTTCTACGGACAGGACACGTGGAAGATCCGGCCAAATTTCACGTTTAACTTTGGCGTCCGCTACTATCTCGAAAACAACGTCGATCCCATACCGCTCGACAAAAACAATATTCAGCCGCGCCTGGGCTTCGCGTGGGATCCGTGGAGCGACGGCAAAACCGCGATTCGCGGCGGCTATGGAATTTACGTAGGCCAGGTCGATAACCAGATTGTTAACGTGGTGAACGAACTGAACGCCACCGGCAATCCGAGCAACATCAACATTGTTCTGGCCACCGCAACATCGAACGCGCTTGGGCTACCGACGTCGATACAGATTTACCAGACGTTGTTGGCTCAGGGGGTGATCGGGACGCGGACTATCACCGCAGCGGATCTCGTCCAGTTTGGAGTTGTGCCGGGACCGGGAAGGCCGCTCGAGGTGAGATTCCGCGTTGGACCGAATTTCGAGAACCCGTACACCCAACAAGCGAGTATGGCGATTCAGCGGGACCTGGGCGCCGGCTACGGCGTGGAGGTCAGCTATTTGTACAGCCGCGGGGCGCACATTCCGCGCAACCATGACATCAACGGGTTTAAGCAGAGCGGTCCGGTGAGTGCGCTTTCGGGTACGCGGACATTCATTCGCTTCCCGGCGGCTGGGCAGACGACTGATTTTATCAATCCGCTGAGGCTTCAAGACAACAACTACGAATCGACCGCAAATTCTTTCTACCACGCAGGTACGATTCAGTTGTCGAAACGTTTCTCGCACCACTATTCGATCAACACGAACTACACCTTTTCAAAGACGATTGACGAGGTGACCGATTTCAACAGCGACTTCTCCGCACAGAACATGATCGATCTTCGAGCTGATCGCGCGCTTTCCGCGTTCGATCAGCGGCATCGCTTTGTGTTCAGCGGCGTTTTCAGCAGTCCATTTGAGGGCGACTCGGCGATGGATCGGATCTTCGGTGACTGGGTGTTATCGCCAATCTTCATAGCTGGCAGCGGACGACCGTTTAACGTTCTTTTGGGCGTTGACGCGAATGGCGACGGAGTCTCCACGAGAGATCGTCCCTGCATTCGCCCGGCAGCCGGTGAGCCCTGCATTCCAAACTCGAACATCGGTCGCAACACCGGCAGAGGTGAAGCTTTCTACCAGGTTGACATGCGATTGGCGCGGCGATTTGGATTCGTCGAGGGCAAATATCTCGAGTTGACGTTCGAGGCCTTCAATCTGTTCAACCACACCAACTTTATTGGCATAAACAATGTCATTGGCACTACGGCGCTGACTGACGGCAGGCCGCGTGGGATCCTGGGACGAGCTCCCACCCAGCCCTTTGGCTTCACCGCAGCCGCACCGGCGCGCCAGCTTCAGTTCGGTGCGCGATTCAACTTCTAACTCCCGTTTCCGGCATCCTGAAGGCCGGCCTGCATCGCGGGTCGGCCTTTGTCTTTGCGGTCAGGTGGATTCTCAATCTCTAATTCATGAGGCCTGTCGAGATCAACCGACTTGCGCAGATTCGCATCGTTATGGTTTAAGATCTAGCGGACGGCCCACAACTTTTTTTGTTTGGCGTGGAGTGTAAGCTTCGGTGATCGCCGTCACGCAAACTCAAAGAGGAGTGATATTTATATGCCCAAGTATCTGATCGAACGTGAAATTCCCGGCGCCGGCGCCATGTCACCGGCGGAACTTAAGATGGTCTCGCAGACTTCATGCGGAGTGCTTCGCGAGTTGGGGCCTGCAATCCAGTGGATTCATAGCTATGTCACCGGTGACAAGGTTTATTGCGTTTACATCGCCCCAGACGAGGCAATGGTTCGCGAGCACGCCAAGCGCGGCGGCTTTCCGGCTAATCGCGTCTCAGAGATAAAGTCCGTCATTGATCCAACCACCGCAGAGTAGCGCTCGGAAGAACTTTGATGGAAGAACATTACCCCCTGCCGGCCTGGCAAGTCCCCGGCTATCTCGAAACACACGACGGCCGGTTGACGGTCGACGGAATTGACGCCGCAGGCATCGCTGAACGTCACGGAACGCCTCTATATGTCTTCTCCGAGAAGCGTATTGTCGAGAACGTTCGCAAGCTGCGCGGCGCTGTTGAGTCGGTCCATCCGCGCGTCAAGATCTGTTACGCATCAAAAGCTAACTCGAACATGGCCATACTCGACGCCGTGCGGCGGGCCGGCGGTGACATCGAGGTCAATTCCGGCGGCGAGCTCTTCAAGGCTAAGAAAATTGGATTCCGTCCGGATCAAATAGTCTTCAACGGGGTTTCGAAGACCGACATAGAAATCCGCGACGCGATCGAGTACGGCATACTTGCGATCAACATCGACTCGCTTCACGAGCTGGATCAAGTCACGCGGATCGCGCGCTCGATGGCCAGCCGCGCGAACATCGCAATTCGCATAGTCCCTGAGATAATCACCCGCTCACACATTGGGCTTCAGACCGGGTTGCTGTCATCGAAGTTCGGACTTTCGCCTTCGCAAATCGATGAAGCTTTTAGTCGCGCCCTGGCGGCTACAGATGCTCTCAATCTCGTAGGGGTGCATATTCACGTAGGCTCACAAACGCCGGATCCACAACCCTTTGCGCTCGCCTTTGCCGAGATGTGGACCTTTCTCGTCGCCCTCCACAAGAGGACCGGGCATCGTCTCAGCCACATAAACATTGGCGGCGGTCTTCCGGTGAATTACTTGTCCGATACTCCGATGGCCCAGGACATAACCGAGCGGGAGCGCCAGATGCTGCGCGCTGAACTGAATCCAAAACAGGTGTTGACGGCAGCACTGACAGAAGCGCGCGTGGAGGACGAAGCGGGACTGCTCGAAGGACTCACTATCGTGTTTGAACCCGGCCGCAGGATTGTCGGCGACACCGGCGTTTTGCTAACACGAGTGTGTAACATCAAACAGCGGCCGGAAACGGGAGATACCTGGCTGCTGACCGACGCTGGCTACTCGCTGGCGCTTTCGATGGCGATGTACAAGTGGTACTACCACCTGATTTCGGCGTCGCGAGCCGATGACCCTCACGCGATGCCTTACAAAGTCGCTGGTCCGTTGTGTGATTCGGGCGACGTTTACTTCGACATTGAGCAGGGCACGCGGCTTCCGAATTATCGGCTGCTGCCTGAAGCAACGCGAGTCGGTGACGTGCTGGCTTTGCTGAACACGGGAGCTTATACCCTGGATCAAGCGTCGCAATACAACGGCCGCCCCATAAGCGCGGCGGTTATGGTGCGTGATTCGAAGGAAGAAGCCATTATACGCCGGCGACAGACCTACGAAGACTTGTATTCGCTGGACCAGTGGTGACAATCGCACTTAAGCATGGGTACTCAAGGTTTTTTGCCGGCTGGGTCTTTACACATTACATCCGGGGTGAAAAACGCTCCTGTAATTCGCGTGCGGTTATCGCGTTCGTAGTATTCATGCCACCACTTCGCGGATTGCCAAATGGCTTCCGGACAGCTCGAACGACTCTCCAACCCGGGAGTAAGATCAAATCCAGCGGCCCCGAAAACCGTTTCGAGCATCGCAGAGGACGGAATTCCCTGGCTATCCATCAGAGGATTGCCGGCGCGTGATACTCCCCAGGCATAGGCAAGCCACTTCACCACCAGGTCAACCGCGTCAAGCACCGCCCGCTGCATCTGGAACCTCTCAAGCGCGTTCATCACCTCCGCTGCCGCGACTGGAATTCCGAGCACCGCAATGTTCGGGTATTGGGCCGGATCGCGATAGGTCGTGAGCCTGCCCTTCTGAACTCCATTGGTAGGGGCCGGGAACGCAAATCCTTGTTTCGGCTCCAATGAAATCTCAACGATACCGCCCGCGCCAGGGGTTTTTGCTGGTTTCAGCAAGAAGGCGTGAGACCAGTGACTCGGTACCAAATCGTGACGAAGATGCGCCTGCGCGACTCGGAGACGAAAGGCAATCTGACTCGTGCCACCAACTAAAACCACGTGCGTGACATCACCCGCGGGCAGGTTCCGACCCAACCACGAGATGTTATCCTCGCCTTCTTTACGAGCAACCGGATTTTCAAAAGCCTTGCTCGGTAACTTAGCTCGCGAGCTCAAGATGCTTATCATTCTGTGATTTCCTCCTCCGAGGCTGTCCGACAAACTGAAGTTTGTCAAACATTACGCGTTTTTGAATTTAAACGGGCCCAGCTCTACCGGTCTCGCTACCGAGCTGTCGGGATGAATCGGCCAATAAGCAATACGGCACCTAACACTGTTGCCGCCCTGACGAAAGCTCAGCAATGCTACGTGATTACCTTTCTGTCTGTGAATTGTTGAGCAAGTGAAGCGGCCAGCCATCGCGGGTGACGCAAGAAAGTCGGGCGGGTCGCTCGGCTCCGCGTGACGCGGCCAGGGATCCGCGCTCCCGAAAATGCCTTGCAGGAAGCCTCCGATCTCTTTGATCGTGTCGGAGCCCACCGTCGTCACCAGCGAAGAGGGCGATGCGATTACTTCGGTGATCGCGGTTCGCCCGGTCGTGGTGTCTTGCGCGGCGGTGACACGACCCCAGTGAACATCTCCGGTCAGGCAAATCAACGGTAGGCCCGCGTCGGCCAGCCTCTGAAGCGTTTGCATAATGCTGCCAAAGTCCTCGTAGTTTGGAAGCTCGTAGTCGGCGATCGCCCCCTTTATCGAGCTGATCGGATTCTGAAAAAGTGACTGCCCTGATACAAAAACGCCGAGCCGTTTTTCGGCTATCACTCGATCCACCCAATTGTTTAGCTGGTCGTGCTCCGGCTGCGGCATCGTAAACCGTCGATCGGGATCTTTGCCGCTGCGAGTGTCTGCGATGAAAAAGGACAGCGGATTGACATCAAGGATAAACGCTTCTCCCAGGTTGTTCGGAAACGGAAGCAAGTTATTCGGGTATGGAAGCTGAAAGGCTCTGTACATAGCTTGCGCGGCCTTCCGCCAGCGCTCACGCCCGTCGAAGCTCCAGGCGTTCTGAATAAAAGGGCTTGGATGCGGGAAGTTGTTCCAATACTCGTGGTCATCAGGGATTGAAACGCTGGGAGCCGAGTCAAGCACATGGGCATATCCGTCCGCTCCGCGCCAGTTGGTAATGTAGTCTCGTTCGAACTTGTCCGCGAGCCAACGTTCGTCGTCCCGAAAATCGGTTAGCGTTGGGAGGTCGAGGTAGACCTGGTCTCCACTAAGAATAGTCAATTGTGGCTTGAAAAGAGTCTTCACTTGGGAAGCTACTATTCCTGACAGTCCACCCCGATCTTCCGCCGCGTGATGACAAGAAACCAAAAGAACATTGAACCAGGTATCGAGTTCGGATGGTATTTCGCTGGGCAGCGTCCGTACCTCCAAATCGGTCTGAACAACGCCCGCGATCACAGAGACCGTGTGAAGCGTGTCCTGCTGAAGTCCCGCGAACTCGTAGACACCCGTGAACGCCCGGGGTACGGTTTCAGGCGCCTGGTTTGCCGGCAACAAGTCGTCGGTTCGCGCACTGGCGATCGGGCTCAAAGCGACCGGTTCAACGGCCGCGCCATCAAGCAACCACGCAAGCGCGGGAGCGCTGGTAACCTGGAAAACACCAACCCAAACGCGCAAGCGATCGCTCGGTGCCGCCCTGGGATGTAGCACTACATCCATTACTGAACCTTTCGGAGACCTCTCGGCGACGCGTACCGGCATCGCCGTCTTCCATTACCATAAGACGCAAATCATCGTGATGCCGATTCGCAAGATCATCGATAGTGGAGCTACCCGCTGATCTCTGAAATTGCGCCGCCCTCGTCGATTCGGAAAAACGCTAACGAGTCAGCGCCCTGATGAACGCTTGAAAGACAGCAAACATCAACCACCTCACCCGACCTCAAACGAATCTGGTTTCGATACTTCTTGTGCATATGGCCGCACAAAACGAGCCGCGGTGAAAGCAGCTCAATTAGAATCCGGGCATACTGGTTACCGATACTGTCATAGCGCAGGCTCCGTCGTTGTTGCTCGAACAAACCCCGATCCGCCTCGGCCACGATGTCCGATGGCCACTCGTGCACCATCAATATGTCTGCGTTCCCGAACTCAACGGCGCGATCGACATCGTCCTTGTTGAAATAGGTATAGTCCTTCTTCTTTCGGATGAGAAGGTCTTCGACGCGGGGATGCGCATCTGAAAATTTATCTCCATTGAAGATCCCTGAGAGTCCGACAATTTTGAGGCCTCCCAGTTCGGTGTGGCCCGCGCGACCCAGGTAGATACAATTCTCCGCGATCTGCCCAGAGGGCGTTACCGTGTCGAGGAATCCGTAGGGCTCGTGATTGCCGCCGATGAAATATACCGGCCAGGGAAACGCGACCTCGCCCGAGTAAAAGTCCGGAAAGTCGCCTACAGCGCGATACTTCGCCGGGGCCGCCATCGACTCGAGGTCGGCTTCGTAACGGTGAGGTTCGAAATCACCCACCTGAAGAACAAACTTAATGCGTGAATCGATCCGAGATTCGCGTTCCTCGAGCAGCCTGACCATTTCGTAATGATGGCCGTGAACGTCCCCGACTGCCGCAAAGATTGTCTCGCAAGTTTGGCGCATTCGGGAGAGGAGAACATGGAGTTCGAGTGCGCGTCGAGCTTCACCACACAGTAACGACTGACTTCATTTACTTTCTATATGTTGGAGCTATAAGACACACGCGGTAACGAGTTTATTCGTTACTTCATTGTCCGAGCCTGCCACGTAGTAACGAATTTATTCGTTTCTTCTTAATAGGCAACTTCGACAGGTGAACGAATAAATTCGTTACTACGTGGCGCAACTCCATAGACTCGCGGTTGAAACTCCGTGCCCCGTTACATCGGGTCGGCGATTGATCCCATGAACAGCAACGATCCGGTCCTGTTATCCCTGATCGCGCAGAAAAACGGACGATCGACAATCATTCGAAAGGGCTTGCGCGGCTGCATCACCGACGTGGTGCTCATCTCGACCGAAGTGGCGGCAGCGGCCTCCGTACCTTCCTCGTTTACTTCGGCGAACGTCTTATGTTTGACCCGGCTGATAAACACCCTTTCGGAGTTCTTGATGATCCCGCTGAAATCCGCCCGACCCGGATCAAATGCGATTCCCATCCCAAGGGCCTTCAAAGCGTCGTTTAGTCCGATTTCGTACTCAATCTTGAATCGGGGCAGGGCGATCTCACCGCTTGATTCGGCGAACTCGTCCATCCACGAGTTCCAGTTCTCCGCGTTCAGAGTCTTTTGAAACTCGGTGAGGCTCGAAGTCTTCGCCGGAAGGAATATGTACATGCTCACTCGCCGCCCGCCGTAGGGGAGGCTTATCGCTTGAAAGCCATTGCTTTCGAAATACTTGTACTTGCCTGACCGGTGCATCATCGGGTGCCGCTTCTGTTTGCCGGCCAGGGTTGTGAACTGATCGTCCTTGGTCTTGGCTTTGTCGAATTCGTCTGTCCAGGCCCCTTTGAAATAGATTGCGTTGATCAAAAACAGAATTGCCTGCTCATCGATCCTGTCTATGATTTTTTCAATCTTTCCTTTTGTCTTGTCGCTCACCCACGAATTAATAGTCGTCGGAGCGCCTGGGTCGCCGAAATCAAGCTCCGAAACGTCGGCGCTGTAGAACTGTTTGTTTCGCTCGATGAAATCAGGGTTGAAGGTCAAGCCCTTCTTCGCCCACAGCGAGTTGGCGATGCTGAGCTGGACCTTCGGGTCCGCGCTTTCCAGTGCAGCTTTCAACTGAGAATAAGCTGAATTCAACTCGAGGTGATTCATCCCCTGAATCTCGAGGGCACGCTGCATCGTCTGCTTGGTTTCGCCTACCGCGCCGTTGTATGTCATCGCCAGCGCGAGACCGACGCTCGCAGGCGAAATAAAAATGTTCTTCCCACCGTCCTGCCTGGCGACTTCCGCAAAGAGTTTGAAGCCGAATGTAGTATTCGCGGAAACGAGCCGGGCGTCGACCGCAGCCCCGGATTGTTTGTTGTTTTGGTCTTCCATGGAGTTGTTGTTCGCAGGCTGATTGTTGTTTGCAACGCTCGATTGTGAAACCGTCGAGCATCCGATGAGGGCGAGGAGCGTAAAGCCAATCACCAAGCGGCGGGCTCCTTCGAAACGATGAGTGGTCATTCTAATCCTTCCTCTTCTGGGCGGCGATCCATTCGTCGATCCGGCGCTCCAGCAAATCCAGCGGCAATGCGCCGTCATCAAGCACCGCATTATGAAACCTTCTAACGTCGAAACGCTCGCCCAGTTCCTTCGAAGCCTTCGCGCGCAGCTCCTTGATCTTCAGCTCGCCAACTTTGTAGGCAAGCGCCTGGCCGGGCCAAACTATGTAGCGATCTATCTCCACGATGATGTCATTCTCTGTCTTTGCCGTGTTCTGCTTCATGAAATCGATGGCCTGCTGGCGACTCCAACCAAACAAGTGCATGCCGGTATCGACAACCAACCTGCAGGCGCGCCACATCTCGTAAGTTAGCTGTCCGAATTTCGAATACGGATCCGCGTAGAACCCCATCTCGGTTCCCAGGCTCTCGGCGTATAATCCCCATCCTTCGATGAAAGCTGTGTAACCGGCGTTGCGCCGAAAATCCGGGAGACCCTTCAGTTCCTGCGAGCGCGCAATCTGCAAGTGATGTCCGGGCACCGACTCGTGCAACGTGAGAGCTTCCATCTCGTACTTGGGACGCGTGTCGAGTTTATAGGTGTTGATCATGAACAACCCGGCGCGTGAACCATCGGCCGCACTGGGTTGATAGTATGCCGTGGTTTGAGCCGGAGCTTCGTAATCCGGAATAACCTTCACTCCGTAGGGTGTCCGCGGAAGCTCGGCGAACAATTCGGGCAGTTTGCCGTCCGCGCGTTTGGCAATATAACTGTAGCCGGCCACCAGCTCGTCGGGCTTCGAATAATAGAACCGTGGATCCGTTCTAAGAAACGTCAGGAACTGCTGAAAAGAACCTTTGAATCCGGCTTTCTGAACGATACCCTCCATCTCCTTGTGAATTCGGGCGACCTCGCGCTTGCCGATCTCATGAATCTCTCTTGCCGCAAGATTGGTCGTCGTGAATCGGCGAATCGCGTGCTGGTAATACGCCTCTCCGTCGGGAAGCGATGAAGCCCCGACGTCCTTGCGGCATGCAGGAAGGTAAGTCTCCTTCATAAAGGCGAGCAGCTTTTTAAAAGCCGGGTTGAGCGATTCAACGATTGCTTTCTTCCCAGAGTCCACGAGTCTGGCTTGCTCGCTCGCGGGAATATCTTTGGGAGCGCGTGCGAACGGTTCAAAGAAAGGACTCTTTGTTGGATCGTCAAGGATCTGACCTTCGATCTGAGCCGGAACCGACCGAAGCGGTACGGCCGGAGGAAGCCACTTTGTCTCAATTCCGCGCTTCATCAGCGCGATCAGTTGTTCGACCTGATTCGGAAATGCGGCAAGCCTCGCGACATAGTCGTTATAGTCCCTGGCAGTTCGAAAAGGAGTCGCACCCGCAAGCTGACCGAAGCCTACCTGAACACCGTTCATCTGATCGATCGGCATGTACTCTGTAGGAAATCGCGCCGCTTCAATGTTGAGCTTCTTGTCCAGCACAAACAGATCGTATGAGATGACATCCTGGCCGGTGAGCTGCGAGCGATCGATTTTCTGAACACGTTCGAGCATGTCGCGCTCGTGCGCTTTGCGCCGCTCGATCGCCTGTACGGAATAGTCGGTCAATCGATCGTTATAACGCTTATCGCCAAGCAACGTCGCCGATTCCGGGTACTGTTGCAAACCCCACTGCCAGTCTTCGTCAAACAGCGCATTGAGTTTCTTTGCGGCGTCGCTTGAAGACAACACCTGCGCTAGAACCCCAGATGCCGTTAACAGAATGAAGGTGAGAATTAAAGCATTTCGCATCACAACCTCCCACGCGAACGCGCTGGCGCGCGCGACCGTTCCGCCTCACACAATGAGTCTATTGCTGCGTTATGCCCACGTCAAAGCCAGGCAGATTGAGACGGTCGAGCTGCGGATTCAGTCCTCGGATGGCCGAGGCTTGCGCTTGAATACGTGTGCGTGAGCCTTACGAGCCTTCGACTTTGCGCCGTCGAATCTCGCGGCTATGCGGGCCTGGACTGCTTTAGCTTTTGGCTTCGCCCGATCGAACTGGTCGCTTATCTTGGGGAAACGCTTTCTGAGACGCACAAGCATCCGAGCAGCCCACGGTGAAACGCTCGACAGGATGTACAGACCGATAAGGAGGAATATGACGCCCTGAAGGATGGGTAGGACAAGTCCAAGAATACCGAGAAGGATGAAGCCCCAGCCGACAACATAGATTGCAACGCGTTTGAGTCTTGTTTTTGATTCCATCTACAAACGAAAGTCTAACAGATGCCGCACCGAAGTAGCATAGACTGTGTCTGCGAGTGGAGTTTGGACTTCACTCCCAAACCCCACCAACGCAGTTGGTGGGTTGGAGTTTGGACATTTCGCTCGCCAATTTCAGCAAGACAACAAAGGATAACCGCGTAGGATAAACGCGTAGCGGTGTCCTCTCGGTAGCTTGCGTGGAGTGGGCGACACCCCTGGGCCGCGTAGCGGTTACCTCTGGGCGTCAAAATCGATTTCTTAGTCAAAATAGGTAACCGCTACGCGGCCCCGGGTGTCGCCCACTCCACGCAAGCTACCGAGAGGACACCGCTACGCGGTTACCGCCAACGCGCAGTTTGTCGACGACAGACTAAAGTCTTGTCCAACCTCCAGGCATACACTTTTAGTGTGTGGCTCTACGCAGACTAATCTACGCCATCTGGTTCATCTCAACTCGAGCCCTTTAGAGATGCGTCGAATGCCTTCTTCAATCTGCGTCGCTTCGATCGAAAAAGACAGCCTTAGAAATCCTTCGCCCTCTGAGCCAAAGGCAGAGCCCGGCACCGTAATGACCCGCTGATTTAGCAAAGCCATTGCCGTCTCCATCGAAGGCCCAAATCGCGATACATCGAGCATAATGTAATAGGCGCCTTCGCCCCGGGTGTATGAAAGCCGGAGCTCGCGGTCGATCGCCCTGGCCATCACATCGCCACGCCGGTTCAATTCATCTCGCATTGAGGCAGTCTCGCGACGGCCCTCGTCGGTAAATGCGGCGAGGGATGCCTTCTGCGTCACCGATGATGTGCAGGTCGACATATACTGGCGCATCACCGTCACTTGTTGAATCACTTCTTCAGGCCCAACCGCCCAGCCGAGCCGCCAGCCGGTCATACTCATCATCTTTGAAAGACCCGACACGATAATCGTTCTGTCGAAGAACTCAGAGACGGTGCCGGGGCGATCGCTGACATAAAGGTCGCGATAAATTTCGTCAGCCAGCATATAAGCGTTGGTTCGCGAGAGCCGCTCTGCAATGAATCTCAGATCATCACGCGAGATCACTCGGCTTGTCGGGTTGGACGGAGAGTTTAGTACTACCAGCTTTGTTTTGTCGTTCACCGCCGTATCGAAACTCTGTCGGTCAAATTTGAACCCACCGGATGCTGGAGTCGCGTAATAACTCAAATCAGCACCAGCGATCTCAGCTATTGCCGGATATGCGATATAGCCCGGATCGGGCAGCAGTGCCTGGTCGCCTGGTCCGAGAATAGTCATCATCACCGCGAACAATGCCTCTTCGGCTCCGGTCGTCACACAGACCGAGCGTGCGGTGTACGGCGAATCGGCTCTTTCGTTGTGATACTCGGCAATCTTCTCGCGCAGAGGTTGAATACCTGCATTAGTCGTGTAACCGATTTGTTCTTGCTCAATGACGCGAATTGCTTCGTGACGGATCACATCGGGCGTTGGAAAGTCCGGCTCGCCTAGACCGAGATTGATCGAACCTGCGGGCGCGCTGTCATAGAGAATGCGAGTGGCGCTCTTGCGAATGTGTTGAAGTCTCTCTGCTGGTGTGAACATGGGTTGAGTTCAATGGTCGGAAGCTGGATTAATGAAAGAACCCGAACAGAATCAAAAAGGAAGAGTGGACTCGCTCGTTGATGCGCGCATCCTCATCGACAAAATAGCGTAGACTGTCCAGTCTGCGCCAGATATTAAACCCGCCAAAAACCCGCGCAGACTAGACAGTCTACGCTACTCTCCTCATACCTCGTCTTTTATCTCAAATAATCCTCGAGCCTCACCGAAGCATCCGTTTTCTCATCGCGATACTTCACAATTATCGGCATGTAGATCGAAAGACCAAGCTCCGGGCCTCGGCCCTTTGTGATAGCTCGCGATCCGGCAACAACAACCGCGCCGGCCGGGATTTCAAGAGGCGCGTCTGCCGTCTTGCGATAAAACCGATCGTTCACTAGATCGTATACCGGTGTACCGCCGGTCAAGATGGTCCCCGACGCGAGCACGACACGTTCACGAACGATCGTGCCTTCGTACACTCCGCAGTTTCCGCCTACCAGCACATCGTCTTCGATGATGACCGGCAGCTCTCCTATCGGTTCAAGCACCCCGCCGATCTGCGCAGCCGCCGAAAGATGAACCCGCTTACCGATCTGCGCGCACGAACCCACCAGTGCGTGCGAATCGATCATCGTTCCGTCGTCAACAAATGCCCCCACGTTGACAAACATCGGAGGCATACAGGTTACGCCCCGCCCGATGTAACATCCATCGCGAATCGAAGAGCCGCCCGGCACGATTCGCACGCCGTCATCGCCGGTGAATCTTCGCAACGGATAGGTGTCCTTATCGTAAAACCTGAATTGATTATTGATCGAAAAGTTCTCGATGCGGCCCATTCGAAAGCCGAGCAGGATCCCGCGCTTTACCCAGGCGTTTACCTTCCAATGGTCGTCGATTCTTTCGGCGGCACGCACTTCGCCGGTGTTGAGCTTCGCTTTGAACTCGTCGAACACGGCTCGATGTTCATTGGTAAACTCGCCAGGAGGATTGTCGAATAGTTCTTGAATTTGTTCAGCTAGCGCCATTAGCAATGGACCTCAACACAATAACGGAGACACGAAATTGGTTGATCCGTGTCTAGAGTCTTGGTATCTGCTTTCGATTAAATCAACTGTAACTCGACAAGCACAGCGCGAAGCTTCTCTTTGGTTTCCGGCGTCACCGGGACCATCGGCAAGCGATACACCTCTTTGATCTTGCCCATCATCGCCAGCGCTGCTTTGACCGGGCCGGGGCTGGTTTCGATAAAGTTTACTTTCATCAAAGGCCACAGTTTGCGGTTCAATCTCCGGGCTTCATCCAGGTTGTTATCGAGACAAGCGCGGGTGAGCGCAACCAGTTCTTTCGGTGCTTCATTGGAAGCTACAGAAATCAAGCCCACTCCGCCGACTGCGATCAGAGGCAGAGTCATCGAGTCGTCGCCCGACAAAACTTTGAACTCCGGCGGAACACGGTTGACGATCTCAGCGATCTGCGAGATATCGCCCGAAGCTTCCTTTACGCCGATGATGTTTGGAATCTCAGCAAGCCGCACGATGGTATCCGGAAGAATGTTTACGTTTGTTCGCGGCGGAACGTTGTAGAGGATGATTGGAAGCGACGTTGATTCGGCGATCGCTTTGAAATGCTGGTACAGGCCTTCCTGGGTTGGCTTGTTGTAGTAAGGCGTCACCGACAGCAGGGCGTCGACACCAATCCGCTCACACTCTCGCGCTAGCTTGATGACGTGCGCAGTGTTGTTGCCGCCCGCCCCTGCGATCACCGGCACACGTCCGCGGGCGCTCTGCACCACGATCTCCACAACCATTCGGTGATCGGCGTCGGTGAGCGTCGGGCTCTCGCCAGTCGTTCCGCAAGGTACCAAGAAATCGATACCCCCGGAAATCTGAAAATCGACAAAGCTGCGCAAAGCAGCTTCGTCAACCGACAGGTCTTCTTTGAACGGCGTCACAAGCGCCGTCCCGCATCCGCTCAAGTTGGAGAGATTAGACATTCGTTTTTCCTTGAGTCTCTACGGTTTGAAAGCTCGGCGAGCCTCGGCCTTTACAGCCTCCTCACGCTCGAGAGCGATCTTGTTCGCGTCCTTGCCCAGGTTTCTGACCGTAATCACATTAGTGCCTTTCAGGACTTGCACTCTCATCTCAAAACCGTCGCACGTCATCTTCGCGGACGTTCCGTAGTCTTTCCAGAACTCGACCCCTGGCAGGTTCAGAGTCTCCACGACTTTCGATACGAACTGATCGCTAGTCCCAAACTCGGGACCGTCATACGCGACGTTGAAAGAGATCAGTTCCCCGTCGAGAAAGCTGAAACCCACACTACTGACACCTACGAATTTTTCCTTGGACCCATACTTGGCGGGCTCAATGTTAGCGTGAATCACGCCAAACCTTGCCTGAGACCTTTTGCGGAGTGATTCATCTTTGTCAGCGCCGGGAAAAACCTCGAGCAACTCGTTGACCGTCATGCCAAGGTGAACCCCTCGGATCGCCGGCGCTTGTGACAACTTCAACTTGCACTCAAGCGCGGACGTGCCGGTGTTAGATGTTTGAGCAGCTACGGCAGGAACCAAGCCAAGCATAATCGCGATCAGAAGGACTTTCTTCATAGCCCACCTCCCGCTCGAAAAGACTGCAATCGAAGTAGGACGCTGGTAGTCTGGAGTCTGAGACCTTAGGGCTTGCTCCGCAAGCGCTCCTCAATAATCTCCGAGAACTCGTAAAACCCTTTGCGGCCGTCAATCCACTGAGCCGCCAGCAGCGCGCCCTCGACAAACCCGGCGCGGCTGCGCGCGGTGTGAGCGATGGCCAACGTGTCCGCTTCGGAGTCGAACCCCACGATGTGCCGGCCGGGGAAGTAGCCAG